>JAPLPS010000437.1 GCA_026400075.1 Polaromonas sp. | reverse complement strand
CCGCTGCTGCTGCTGGCGCTGCCGCTGCTGGCGCTGGTCGGCATCGTGTTTGCCAGCATCGCGCTGATTTTTAACGCGCTGGCCAAGGGCTACGACTTCTTCACCTACTACTTTTCGCTGTTTCTGACGCCGACGATGTTTTTAAGCGGCGTGTTTTTCCCGCGCGAGCAGTTGCCTGCGGTGGTGCGGGAAATCTCAAGCTGGCTGCCGCTGACCGCCGCCGTCGAGCTGATCCGGCCGCTGTTTCTGGGCCAATGGCCCGCGCAGGCCGGGCTGCATCTGGCGGTGCTGATGCTGTATGCCGTGGTCGCTTTCTGGGTGGCGCTGGCGCTGACGCGCAGGCGCTTTCGCAGTTGAGGGCCGAACGCAGCCGAATTAAGCGGCGTCGAGGCTTTGTATTTATTTGTAAGCGCAATAGCGCCATCAAATGATCCAATAGCCTTCAAATAGCGCAAGAACGGCTTTTAGGCTGAAAAATAATCAGATCTTCCTGCCTATAACGACAATAAACCATGACTTACAACTATCAAATTTACATCTGGGTACAATCTAAAAACGAGCCAGAACCCGCGACGTTTGAAGCTGCCAGCCAAACCCTGCTCGCGCTGCAGACGAGCGGAGTGCCTGCAAATGCAAAATTTGTCGCCTTGGTGGAACAATTGCTCAAGCACCATCCCAGCCAGGCCGGCGACCTTCGGCGCCCCCATTGCGCTTGGGGCGGCGACCCACTTAAGGAGGCACAAGACAACGAACAAGCCATTTTTTGCATCCGTCTGTCGCAGGCCGACCGGGTGCAACTGCTTCGTCTGGTGGTGGATACCGCCACGGCTCAGGGACTGACGGTGCTTGATGAGCAAATCGGCATGGTCTTCTTCCCCTCGGGAGCGGTTTTGCCAGAAGAACACGCAAAATCCTGGGCGCTGATCAAGACGCAGATGGATTCGGAAACCCTGTAAACCGACCAGAAGCTCAAACACCGACCGGGGTGGCGGCGAGGTCAACTTCGAGACAAAGGCTGGTGCAGGCCTGACAGAAAACTGCACCAAGCGGCACGCTCAACTGAAAAAACTGAGCCCGTGCGCAGACTATTTAAAAAAGAAAGATTCTGTGATGTTTTCAACGCAATCAAACCTGGCCAAAAATGGCTTTCGCCTGCTGGCTGCCAGCCTGCTGAGCTGCACGGCAGCCGTCGCACTGGCCCAGACGGCACCGGCCTCGACAGCCATCCGCATCGGCGTGATCGCCCCGCTGAGCGGCCCGTCAGCCGACTTTGGCGTGCCCATGCTGAACGGCGTCAAGCTGGCCGTGGACGAAATCAACGCCGCTGGCGGCTACCTGGGCCGCAAGATCGAGCTGCTGGTGCGCGACGACGAAGCCAATCCCGACAAGGGCCGCAAGGCGTCCGAAGACCTGGCTACCCAGAAAGTCATGGCCGCCATCGGCTTTTGCAACACCGGCGTGGCGGCCAAGTCGCTGGACGTGTTTCAGACCCAGAAAATCCCCCTGATCATTCCCTGCGCCACCGGCACCCACCTGACTGCCACCTATCCGGCGCCCGAGAGCTATATTTTCCGCACCTCGGCCAAGGATGCCGTTCAAGCTGGCTTTGTCGTGGACGACATTGTCAAGCGCGGCTGGACCAAAGTGGCCGTGTTTGCCGACAACACCCCTTACGGGGACTCGGGCCTGAAAGACGTGATCGCCGCGCTGGCCAGGTACAAGCTCACCCCGGTTCACATTGCGCGCTTTCCGCTAGGCGTCAGGGACGTGACGGCTGACCTCAAGACAGCCCGCGATGTCGGGGCCAACGCCGTGTTCAGCTACAGCCTCGGCCCGGAAAGCGTGGCCATTGCCCACGGGCGCAAGGCGCTGGGCTGGAAAGTGCCGCAAGTCGGCGCCTGGCCCCTGAGTTTTCCGGCTTATATAGACGGCGCCAAAGAGGCGGCAGAGGACACGCTGATGGCGCAGACGTTTATCGTCGAGCAGCGCGGCAATGAGCGCCGGACTGCGTTCCTGAACGGCTACATGGCCAAGTACCACCTCAAGAGCGTGCCCGCCGCCATTCCCGCCGCCCAGGCCTATGACAGCACCTACCTGCTGCTGTACAGCCTGTTCGGCGTCAAGGGCACAGCGGACGGCCCGGCCATCAAGGCTTCGCTGGAAAATCTGTCCAAAATTTACTATGGCGCCGTCGCCACCTATGACAACCCGTTCAGTCCCAGCGACAAGGACGCTTTCACGCCCAACATGCTGCTGCTGGGCCAAATCAAGGACGGGGCGGTGACCTACGCCTACCCGGCCGACATCAAGCGCAACCTGTTCGTGCAGCGCAAGAAGCAATAAGGGGAGCGGCGCGTGGAATCTGGGGAAACAAACAGCCCTGGACTCCACGCTGTGGTTTGAGCAGGCTGCTGTCGAAAAATGCGTAAAGCATCAGACAGAAACAAAAAAGCCAACCGCATGGGTTGGCTTTTTTGCAAGATAAATCTTGGTGGCCTGGGGCGGAATCGAACCACCGACACAAGGATTTTCAATCCGGATGTTTTATTGTTTGCCATTGTTGAGTTGCGTTGATAGACTCTATGGAAATCAACAACTTAGCCGGTTTCTAGCCGGTCAGGTGTTGATTGAAATGGGTCAATATTCCGAAAATCGTCTTACATCCGCCCTTACATACCTGGCCGATGTAAGACCGCAAGGGTTCAACATGGCAAAAATCGCATTCACCGCTGGCCGGGTTGTCGGGTTCAAGTGCCCGGCTGGCAAGGCACAGGCTTTTCTGTGGGACGTGACCGCGCCGGGGCTGGGCGTCAGGGCCACGCCGACCGGCAAACCGGCCTATGTCTTCCAAGGCGAGTTTCAGGCCAAGAGCATCCGCATCACGATAGGCGGCCCCGACGCCTGGAGCATCCCGCAGGCCCAAGAAAAGGCCCGTGAACTGCAACGGCTGATAGATGAGGGCAAAGACCCCAGAGACTTGAAGCGCAACGCCCTGGCCGCCCACGCCGAAAAGCAGGCCGCCGCCGTGGCCGACGCGCTGACCGTGGGCGAAGCATGGGCGCGCTACCTGGCGCAACGCCGCCCGTTCTGGGGCGAACTCAACTACCGCGACCACCTGAGCATGGTGCAGGCCGGGGGCGTAGAGCGTGAGCGCCTGCCCGGCGTCAAGACCCTACCGGGGCCGCTGGCCGAGCTGCTGCCCTTGCGCCTGTCTGAGCTGACCGCGCCCACGATAGAGGCATGGGCCGCCAAAGAAGCCAAAGACCGGCCCGCCCGTGTGCGCCTGGCGCTGCGACTGCTGAAAGCCTTCATGCGCTGGGCGGCGTCTGAACCTGACCTGAAGGGCAAAGCTGACCCGACCGCCGCCAGCGCCAAAAAGACTCGCGAAGTAGCAGGCAAGGCTAAACCGAAAAACGATTACATCCAGCGCGAGCAACTGCCCGCATGGTTTACCTACGTGCGCCAGATACAGAACCCGGTGATAGCCGCCTATCTGCAATGCCTGCTGCTAACGGGCGCGCGCCGGGAAGAACTGGCGGAATTGAAGTGGGCGGATGTGAATTTCCAGTGGCGCGGCCTGGAGCTGAAGGACAAGATTGAAGGCCGCCGGGCCGTGCCCCTGACGCCCTTTGTCGCGCACCTGCTGGCCGCCCTGCCCCGACGCAATGAATGGGTTTTCTCAAGCCTGACAAGCGCGTCAGGCAGGCTCACAGAACCCAGCATTGCACACCGCCAAGCCTGCGCTGCTGCGGGGCTGGAGCTGACCTTGCACGGGTTGCGCCGGTCATTCGCCAGTCTGTGCGAGTGGCTCGACATACCCGGCGGTATCAGCGCCCAGATTCAAGGCCATGCGCCCCAAGGCGTTCGGGAGCAAAACTACATCCGCCGCCCGCTCGACCTGCTGCGGGTTCACCACGAAAAGATTGAAGCGTGGATTTTGGAACAGGCCGGGGTGACGTTTGACGCCAGCGCCGCGCCTGGTGCGCTTCGCGTGGTGGCCGGATAAACTGGTTTTTGCCCCAGCTAGACCCGCCTCGAAACCGGGTTGAAAAGTCGGACACCTTCACCGGCCTGCTGGGGCTTTTTATTTGAAGGGCACTTGAAGGAGTGCGAGGGATGGAGCCACAAGCGCCATACGAGAAAGAGGATGCACAAAGCATCATCGCCAATTATTTGAACGACTGGGTTGAATGGCGGGATGATGGGCTTTTCATTCGGCAAGACTTCACTGAAAACGATGTGACCGGTTCATTTTTTCAATGGACACCCGCGTGTGACATGGAGTGGGACGGAGCGCCAGACCCGAAGACAGCACCAAGTCTTCCATTCCCTTTCACGGCCAGCCAACTTGCGGCTTTCATGCTCAATGGAATTGGCTCAATAGTGGCGAGTGCTTATGGAACTTGGGAGGACGGCCCCGGTGAAGCGGATATGGACGAAGTAATGAACGTTCGGGCAAGAAAGGCGCGTGAAGCATTGCGCAAAGCGTTCTCCCTGTACAGAGATGCGGAGAAGGCTGTGGGAGAGTTGGCACCCGAAGTTCGGGATGAGAGCCGCTCCATGCACCCCGCGATTTTGAGGGTACAAGGCAGAAAATCGGAGCTTCAAGCTACGCTGAAACATTTGTCTTGGTGCAGGGCCATGACGCGTCAGCTATTGCACCCGCAAGCCACGACACCCAGCCCCGAACCAGCGCCCCAAGCCGCGCCCGTGGTGGCTGTAATCGCGTCTGGTGGCGTAGTGACTGCCAAGGCCGCACAAGTCAGGCCATTACAGCGAACTTCTGCACAAGACAACGCCATTATTTGCGAGATACAAAAACAAGGTTATGACCCGCTGGCGCTGCCTAAAAATCCAAAGGGAAAACCGGGAGTAAAAGCCATTATTCGTGCCGCCCTTTCTGATAATGAATTATTTGTAGGCTCGACAATTTTTAATAAAGCATGGGAACGATTAGCCGCCAGTGCTGACATCGTGATTAAAAAATAAAAGCTTTTCTGGTATCCCCCTGACGGGTATCCCCCTAAGTGGGGGATACGGGGATACTTGCGGGGGAGGATAGTCGCCGAAAAAAGATATGCCATGTTCAACGAACCGAGAGGTTTTAATCATGGCTGTAAAGACTATTCAACCCGTAGCACTGGAGCGCGAAATCCGCGCATCACTGCCAACATCCGAAGCCGCTTTTCATTTAAATCGTGCGCAACAGACGCTCAGACTTTGGGCGATGCGCGAAGACGGGCCATTGCGCCCCATGCGTATCAATGGCCGTCTGGCCTGGCGGGTGGCCGATATTCGCAAGGTGCTGGGGGTGACAGCTTGACCGCCCGGCTTTACACCCTAGCCGGGTACGTCCTCCCTTTCGCCAGCCTTCAACCGCTTGCCACGCTGGTGCTGGCGCAACTTTTCGGGAGCGTCAAATGAAAACGCCCCGCCCTGCAAAAGCAGAACAGAGCGCCGTGAACACGCGCAAGTTTACCGGAACCGACAAGCTCTTAGGAGCCTTTCCAATCCGTCGCGACACCGTTACCGCTGAAATTCTTTCCCGCCTTATCGGTGGCGAAAGTCTGACGGGCATGGATGCCGTTTTCAGCGCCAGCACGACCCGGCTTTCTGCTGTGATTTTCTATCTCAGTGAGTCCTACGGCTGGACTATCGACCATGCTGATATTGACGTGGGCACGAGCGATGGCCGGGTTGCGGTAATCCGCGCCTACTTCCTTGACCGCCCAACCATCCGCCGCGCCTTTGATGCTGGTGCATTGAAGTTTTGCCAGAGCGTGAAGGATGCCCGTGCCAAGACCCGCAAGCGCGCACCCAAGGCCAAAGCAGAAGCCGCCAAGCGCAACGCCGCCCGCGCTGCTGCCAAGTTCAACCCGCACCAAGGCGCTTTGTTTTCGGGAGGTGCTGACCGATGAACGCATTTATCCACCAGACCTGGCGCGGGGGCCGCCCGGCTATCAGCCCCATTCCGGCGTTTTTGAGTCCGGTATCGGTAAATTTGCACGTTGCAGACGTTGCAGGCGTTGCAGCCTTGATTCATAAGGGTTTTTTGCTGCAACGTCACGATTTTTCAGCCGTTGCAGACGTTGCAGCAAGCGCCGGTTATGTATTAAATCCACTATTTACAGTATTTATTCATACAGAAAGATTTAATTTAATACAAATACCGTATGAATCAATACAGCCACCGCGCCGCTATTTTTGCTTTGGCGCTGGGGCTGGCCAGCAGTTCGACCAACACGCTAAATTGAGTTTCAAGCGTGGGCACCATGCGGCGGCGCGGTGCTGTGATAGAGTTCAGGCAACTTCAGAAATGAAGCCGGTGCGTAGAAACATCGTCAATGAATCAGGGGCATACACCCACGCCTTAAGCTGGGTTTTTTCACGTCAAGAATTTTTCGATACGGGCTTTCCCGTGTCGCATGGTTTTGGACGGGATGGGCTTGTCCGCAAGGCTTGCCGCATGGCTGATTCCATGTTTCTAACATCCCGTCCACCTTATGCGCGTAGAAACGCAAACGGTGGTCTTCAGTCTCAATCAGGAGTCAGAACCTATGACCACCACCACGCCCAAAATGGGCCTTCAGGGCACCACGCCCGCCACTTCTCCCAGCTCACTCGCCCGACGCATTGCCATCGAGGCCGCGCTTACCCTGGCGCTTTTCCATGTTCAGAACGGCAACGCCCATGCCGCCGTGGGCCGCTCTATCCGCGCCACGTCCTTATTGAAGCAGGCTTGCAGCGAAGCCAAAGTAATCGGTGGCAAAGCATGAGCGCCGTCAACACCCAGAGCGCAAAAGCGCACCGTTCGGCCCTGCTGTGCTTCGCGCTGGCGCTGCTGACAATGGCCACGACCGCATGGTTCGTCGTGGAGGGCATCAACGCTACCGAACCAGACAGCCCGGCACGTTGGGCAAAAGTCGCGTCTGGCGTCCTGCTGCTGGTGCTTGAAGCGTCAGCGTTCGGCCTGGCCGGGCAGTGGCCGGAACACAGCAAAGTTTTGCGGGCGCTGGGCTGGGCAGTGCTGGCGCTTGAAATCACCCTCATGAGCGTGTCGCAAATTTCAATCGGCATGACGGCTGCAAAGTCGGCATCGAACGGGGCAGGGACGATTGAAGAAATCCGGGCGCAAGCCAGAGAGGCGCGGGCCGCTGCTGACGCTCTACGCGCTGACGCTGCAACCCTGCGAAAAAGCAAGCATGGATGGCTCCAACAGCAGGCGGGCGAGAGGTCAGCCGCCGCCGCTGAACAATCCAAAAGCGCCGCCGCCGCCGTGGCCAGTCTGGAGAAACACGGCGCTGCTGTGGTCAGCACTCCGATTGTGGAGATCGTCGGCAAGGGCGGTTTAATCGGGTTGTCAATCGCCCTGAGCGTGGCCCTGAGCCTGTCCGGCATCGTTTTGATGCACGTTGCTGGAAGTCTTTGGCGTCGGGCGTCTGGTGCCTTGCCGGTTGACCAACAGATTTTGGAGCTGCTGC
>JAPLPS010000051.1 GCA_026400075.1 Polaromonas sp. | reverse complement strand
TTTCCGTCATGCCGTAGGCAATCGTGATGTCGGACAGGTGCATGCTGCTGACGACGCGCTTCATCACCTCGGTCGGGCACGGCGAACCGGCCATGATGCCGGTGCGCAGCGTGGATAAATCAAACTCGGCAAAGCGCGGATGGTCCAGCTCGGCGATGAACATCGTCGGCACGCCGTGCAGGCCGGTGCATTTTTCGTTCTGGACCGTCTGCAATACGGAAAGCGGCTCGAAGCCGTCGTTCGGATAGACGATGGTCGCGCCGTGCGTCAAACAAGCCAGATTGCCCAGCACCATGCCAAAGCAGTGGTACAGCGGTACCGGAATGCACAGCCGGTCGGCGGGCGTCAGCGCCATCGCTTCGCCGATAAAAAAGCCGTTGTTCAGGATGTTTCGGTGCGTCAGCGTCGCGCCCTTGGGGAAACCCGTGGTGCCGCTGGTGAACTGGATGTTGATCGGGTCGGTGGCCTTCAGCGTGGCGGCGATGGCGGGCAGGCGCGCATCGTCCGGGTTGCCGCTGGCCAGCAGTTCGGAAAAGCGCATGAAGCCGGGTTGATCCTCGCCCTGCCCCGGCTCGTCAATCCAGATCACGCTGCGCAGGTGCGGCAGCACGGCCGATTCGAGCTGGCCCGGCTGGCCGTGTTCCCACTCGGGCGCCAGTTCGCGCAGCATGCCCAAATAGTCGCTGGTTTTAAAACGCGCCATTGTCACCAGCGCCTTGCAGTTGACTTTATTGAGCGCGTACTCGACTTCGGCGGTGCGGTAGGCCGGGTTGATGTTGACCAGAATCAAGCCCACCTTGGCGGTGGCCAGCTGCATCAAGACCCACTGCGCGTTGTTGTGCGACCAGATGCCGACGCGCTCGCCGGGCAGCAGGCCCAGGCCGAGCAGCGCGCTGGCCAGCCGGTCGGTTTCGCGCTGCAGCTCGCGGTAGTTGTAGCGCAGCCCCTGGTGAACGCTGACCAGCGCCTCATGCGCGGGCTGACGGGCGGCGACGGCGTCAAAAAAAGCGCCTATCGGCTGCTCGATCAGCGGCGTATCGGTGGCGCCTTGGGCGTAGCTGCGGGTCAAAAGGGGCGCTGGCGGCGTGGCCGATGGCGCCGGGGTGGAAATTTCTTCGCTCATGGTGTTGTCTCCTGGTGGCCGTTCTGCGCGGGCCGTTTTTTTCAGTATGACCGATTGTGCGCAGGACGCGCCATAGGGAGTCGCCATGATGGTTGCAAATCGCGCCACCAAAAGGCACACTGGCGCGCATGTCAAAACACCCCGCCCTGACGCCCATCGCTTTTGTGCAGGCAATGGCGCTGGCCTACGAGCGCCGTGGATTGAACCCGGCGAACGCGCTGGCGCAGGCACAAATCGCGCCGTCGGCCCTGCTCGATCAAAGCGCCTGCATCACCGCGTGGCAGATGGAACGCGTCTCCGGCGCGGCGATGCTGGAGCTGGACGACGAGGCGCTGGGCTGGTTCAGCCGCCGCCTGCCGTGGGGCAGCTACGGCATGCTGGCGCGGGCGTCGCTGAGCGCGCCCAGCCTGGGCGTGGCGCTGAAACGCTGGTGCCGCCACCACGCGCTGCTGACCGACGACATCACGCTGACGCTGAGCGTGACCGGCGACACGGCCCTGCTCACGATTGCCGAGCAGCGCGAGCTGGGCGCGCTGCGCGAGTTCTGCCTGGTCTCGGTGCTGCGCAACATCTACGGCCTGGCCTGCTGGCTGATTGACTCGCGCATTCCGCTGCTGGGCGCGCAGTTTCCGTTTGCAGCGCCGCCACACGCGGGCGCTTACGGCGTGCTGTTTCCGGGGCCGACGGCGTTCGGCGCGGACAACGCGGGCCTGCGCTTTGACGCCAGATACCTGGCGCTGGCGCTGCGCCGCGACGAGCGGGCCATGACGCAAATGCTGCAACGCGCCCTGCCGCTGACGGTGCTGCCCTACCGGCGCGACCGGCTGCTGGTGCAGCGCGTGCGCCAGGCGCTGGCCGCACACCCGGCGCAAACGCACAGCGCCGACGCCCTGGCCGCGCTGCTGCACGTCTCGGCGCGCACGCTGCACCGGCAGTTAAAGGAAGAAGGCGCGTCGCTGCAGGCACTGAAAGACGAAGTGCGCCGCGAACGGGCGATGGAACTGCTGCTGCGCACCGAGCGCCCCATCAAGCAGGTCGCCGAGGCGGCGGGGTTTTTGAACGAAAAGAGCTTTATGCGGGCGTTTAAGGGCTGGACGGGAAAGTCGCCGGGGGAGTTTCGGGGCGGGGTGGCTGGGTAGGTTTGAAGCAGTCGAGGCGCACACAAATCTGAAGCCAGAAGCGAACCTGCTAATGTATGCACAGCCAAATATCAAATCTGAATTACTCTTTTATGCAATTTAATCTGAATCTCGATCCAAACTGGATCTCGGCCATCGCAAATGGATTCACAGCACTGAGTGTTTTCCTAGCTTTCTGGCAACTCCATCTTACAAAGAAGATCGCCCAATCACAATTTGAAGATACTTTCTCCAAAGAGTACAGAGAGCTTTATAATCGAATTCCGACCAAGGCATTTCTGGGCCGACGGCTCAGCCCCAATGAGTACGCAGCCGCTTTTGACGAACTGTTTCGGTACATCGATTTATCTAACGAGCAAATCACATTACGTCAGAGTGAACGCGTCAGCAAAACAACTTGGGAAAGCTGGTCGTCTGGTATCCAAGCGAACTTGAAACTCCCGGCCTTTGAACGTGCATGGGAACAAATACACTCAGAAACAGAAAGTTTTCAAGAACTACGGCGCGCGCAAAAAGAAGAGTTTCAACATGATCCAGCTACTTGGAAAGAGGTTTAACTCAACTGATCAATTCCACAGCCTCAGCCGCCCCCACCCCAATCCCCTCCAGCACCACCGCCAACTGCTCCACCTGGTGCCATTTCTCCAGCCCGAACAGCCCGACGCGGAAGGTCATGAAGTCCGCGCACTCGTCGCACTGCAGCGGCACGCCCGCAGCGGTTTGCAGGCACTGGGCCAGAAACTTGCGGCCGGACTGGATTTCGGGGTCTGTGGTGGTGGCAATAAAACTACCAATCAACCATGAAAATTCCATTAGGTAATAATTTTTATCTAACGCAATTTTTTATCTAAGTCTATGATTCGATGAGAGTTTTTCAGTATCGACTCGCATCAAAAGCACGGAACATCAACTTAGCGTGTGAGCGCGGCCCCGGCACGGCACGGCAGTCGTGTGCGGCGCTCACCGGGGGCGTTTCGGGGCGGGACGGCTGGAAAAATGTGAAGGCGGACAAGACCCGGTAGTTGGGAATCAGCAAGCTTCACCAAGCGCCTAGATAACTCTATAATTTTGTGTGTTAAATCATTTATTGCGATATAACACACTCTATGATGGATTTAAGCTTTAGCAAACCCGGCGAGATTGTCAAACTGCTCTGCGAGCGCCTGCGCAAAGAACGGCTATCCCGACAGATGACACAGGCGGATGTGGCGGCACGCGCCGGTATCGGGGTCAACACCGTGTCCAATCTGGAAGCGGGACGCAATGTGGGATTCGAGAGCGTGATCCGCGTGGCCACGGTGCTTGGGCGGCTCAAAGAATTGCAAGAGCTGTTCAAGCCGCGACTGGACAGCCTGGACGACATGCTTCGCTACGAAAACAGCGCCAAGCGTCAGCGCATCAAGAAGAAAGCCAGCCATGCTTAGCCAAGTGGACGTTTACTACGACGGCTGGGGTGAGCATTGGCACTGGGGCACGCTGGTTTCCTCGAACGCCATCACGGGCCGCCCGCTGATTGCGTTTGAGTACAGCGACGAGGCCAGGCGCAGAGGCCTGGAACTGTCGGCCTATACGCTGGCCTTGAACGGGCCAAAGCTGCGCAAAGACTTCCCCGCGCATCAAATGGGACTGCCGGGGCCGGTCTATGACGCGCTGCCTGACGGCTGGGGCATGCTGCTGATGGATCGCCTGTTCAAGCGCCGTGGCCTCAATGCGGCACGCATCGGCCCGCTGGAGCGACTGAGCTACATCGGCAGCCATGCGATGGGCGCGATGTCGTTTGAGCCAGTGGCGCCAGAGATGCTTGCGCCGCCAGAGGAAATCGCCCTTGCCCAGCTGGCCGCAGAGGTTCAGGACGTACTCAATGGCGAAGGTGGCGAGTTCTTGCAAAAGCTGTTGCAAATGGGCGGCTCGCCACAAGGTGCCCGGCCCAAGGCATTGCTCTACCGTGACCCGAAAAATGGCGCTTTCAGCACGGCTGCCGCGCCCGGTCTGGACGCATGGCTGGTCAAGTTCCCGGCCCGGCAGGAGCACGCCGAAGTGTGTGCCATCGAAGCCGTTTACGCGCAATGCCTGCGCCAGTGCGGCATCAAGACCCCGGAAACGGCGTACTTCGATCTCCCCAACGGGCAAGCGGCCTTCGCCACCCAACGGTTTGACCGGCAGTGCGGAATGCGCGTACCCATGCAAAGCCTCGCAGCCTTTACCGGCGCCGATTTCCGAACACCCGGAACGCTGGATTACGTCAATTTTTTGCGTGCCACCCAGATGTGTACCAACGACGTGCGAGAAAAAGCACTCGCCTTTGGGCGCGCCGTTTTCAATGTCGCGTTCAACAACCGGGACGATCACCCCAAGAACTTCGCCTACCTGATGTCGAAAACCGGCGAATGGACGCTGGCGCCCGCTTACGACGTGACTTTCTGCGAGGGGCCAGACGGCTACCACCAGATGGACGTGATGGGCGAGGCTCTGGAGATTGGCCGCGAGGGCATGCTCCGGCTTGGAACACACGAAGCCGAGCTTTCAGCGCGTGAAGCAGGCGCCATCATTGAGCAGATTTGCGACGTGGCCAGCACGTTGACGGCCACGGCCAAGCGCATGTTCCCTGGCCAAATCACGCAGGGCACCCTGCGGGTGATTCAGGGTCGGATCAACGACAACATTAAGCGGCTCCGATAAAAGCCAATTGCACAAAGACAGGGGGAGCTAGGTTAATGCCTGACTTTCGAAGTCCAGATGTCTGCAAAGCAGCGGTAACGGTCGTCGGTGCTTCGGCAGTGAACTTCCGGTATCGACTAGGAGCTGACTTTCAATGCGGCGGGACCGCCGACCGCTTCAGGCGGTATTCAGCCTTTCGCCGCCCGCTCAGCGTCTTGCAGCGAGATGAGCACTTGTTGCTACATTAGCATGAACAGTGTTTAACTACCCAGGATCGAGATTGAGTTCCAGAAGCAAGAAGGCGATGCTTGGCATGGGCATCGACAGCGCCACGGCCGATCGGTTGATCGAGAACGGGTTCAACGCCAAGAGTCTGAAGGCCCTGTCGGAGACCACGCTTCGTGACCTTGGCTTGACCCAGTCCCAAATTGAAGACGTCATCGGCGCAGGGCGGCCGCCCATCCCAAAGGACGTTCTCAACACGGTCTTATTCAATTCCAAGTGGGCCTGCTGCATATGCCGGAACCCAAAGAAGGCTGTGATCGTCCACCACATCTCTCCCTGGGCCGAAAGCAGGTCTCACGCGGTGGACAATCTCGTCATCCTCTGCCTGGAGCATCACGGTGAGGCGCACACAATCCACCAGTTGACTCTGAACTTGACGCCGGACCGAATCAAGGATGCCCGCGATCGCTGGTACGCAGTGGCCGAGGCGTTCAATCACAACGAGGCCGAGAAGCTAGCCAACCTGATTGCAGACGACCATCGGTTGTTCTCGATGCATCGCGGGGTGATGGCCTGGGGTGGGGACACAGCTATCATTTACGGTAACGACTGCCCCAGCGACCCCCGGACGCTACTGGAAATTAAGAACGTGCAGCAGACGCTACAGGCTGAGAGCATTGATGAGCTTGGATTCGCGACATCTGCCCACGATCAGACTTGGGTTCTGCTGGCTGCATCGAACGACTACAGGCTCCTTGAGGAAATCACGTTGAAGGCCTTCTGGAACGCCTATGACAGCCTCACCCAGCGCCAAACTGAGGCATCAATTCGCGACGCTTCACAGACCCTACCGTCAACCAGTTCAAGCTAAGCTAAACACTCAACTCTCAGACAGCAACCGCCCCCACCCCAATCCCCTCCAACGCCGCCGCCAGCTGCCCCACCGTTCGCTCCACCTGGTGCCACTTCTCCAGCCCGAACAGCCCAACGCGGAAGGTCATGAAGTCCGCGCCTTCGTCGCATTGCAGCGGCACGCCCGCAGCGGTTTGCAAACCCTGCGCCAGAAACTTGCGGCCTGACTGAATCTCGGGGTCTGTCGTGTAGCTGACCACCACGCCGGGCGCTTTAATAGCGTCGGCGGCCACGCTGGGCAGGCCACGGCTTTCAAACAGGGCGCGCACCTGCTGGCCCAGCGCCTGCTGCTCGGCCTTCACTTTGGCAAAACCGTAGTCCTGCGTCTCTTTCATCGCGTCGCGCAGGCGCGTCAAGGCGTCGGTGGGCAGCGTCGCGTGGTAGGCGTGGCCGCCTTTTTCGTAGGTTTCCATGATTTGCAGCCATTTCTTCAGGTCGCAGGCAAAGCTGGAGCTGGTCGTGGTTTCAATCGCGGCACGGGCGCGCTCGCTGAGCATCACCATCGCGCAGCAGGGCGAGCTGCTCCAGCCTTTTTGCGGCGCGGAAATCAGCACGTCCACGCCGGTGGCCTGCATATCGACCCACATCGCGCCCGAGGCAATGCAGTCGAGCACAAACAGGCCGCCGACTTCATGCACCGCGTCGGCGACGGCGCGCAGGTAGTCGTCGGGCAGGATCATGCCCGACGCCGTTTCAACGTGCGGCGCAAAAACCAGCGCGGGCTTTTCCTTGGCAATGGCGGCCTGCACATCGGCCATCAAGGCCGGCTCCCAGGGCGCTTGCGGGTCGGCGCCGGTTTTGCGCGCCTTCAGCACGGTGCTGGAGGCGGGGATGTTCCCCATGTCGAAAATCTGCGTCCAGCGGTAGCTGAACCAGCCGTTGCGCAGCACCAGAACGTGCTTGTTGGCGGCAAACTGCCGCGCCACCGCTTCCATGCCGTAGGTGCCGCTGCCGGGCACCAGCGCGACGGCGTGGGCTTTGTAAACGTCTTTCAGGATGCTGGAAATGTCGTTCATCACGCCCTGAAAGCTGCGCGACATGTGGTTCAGCGCACGGTCGGTATAGACGACGGAAAATTCAAGCAGGCCGTCGGGGTCGATGTGGGGCAGCAGTCCGGGCATGGGAGTCTCCTTGGCGTTATGAGTAGGGGAAATTCGGCTGAAAAAGGCCGAATTCATGATAACGCGCCGGGCAAAACATGCCCCCGAAATCAGGCCGCCGCCAGCAGCCCCGGCAGGTCGGCCATGTGGCCGAACAGGTGGCTGGCGCCCGCCTGCCTGAGCGCCGCACCATGTTCCGGCTGCGGACAATAGGCCCAGACGGTTGCGCCCGCCGCCACGCCCGCCGTGACGCCGGTGGGCGTGTCTTCGATCACCAGGCAGCGCGCACCTGCCGCGCCCAGATGGGCGGCGGCGGCCAGATAGACATCGGGCGCGGGCTTGGAGCGCGGCATCTCGTGACCGCTGAAAATCCGGCCTTCAAAGTAGCGCATCAGCCCGACTTGTGTCAGCTGCATTTCCACCTTGAAGCGATCCGCGCCCGAGGCGCAGGCGATGCGCTGCGCGCCGTGCGCGTGGGCGGCGGCCACGGCCTCGTGCGCGCCCGCGATGGCGCTCAAGCGCGCCTGCAATTCGCGGTTGCGCCGGTCGTAGAACTCGGCCATCCAGGCTTCGGTCAGCGGCTGGCCGGTGTTGGTTTCGATGGCAGCGCGCTCGTCGCGCACCGCCTTGCCGATGAAGAGGCGAAAGCATTCTTCGGGCGTCAGCGTCCAGCCGCTTTCTTCCAGCAGGTCGCGCAGCACGCCGTTGGTGATCGGCTCGCTGTCCACCAGCACGCCATCGCAGTCAAACAATACCGCTTCAAATTTCATAAGGATTCACTTTTTAATCGCTGCCTGCGCCTGTTGCGCGTGGCCAGAGGCAGTTTGTACCTGAATCTGCCTCTTGAATCAGCGCAGGAAGCGCTAAAACTGTTCGCCGTCCAGGTAAAACCAGCGCCCGCCTTCACGCACAAAGCGGCTGCGCTCGTGCAGGCGAATCGCCCGGCCCGCCTCGCGGCAGCGGGCGACGAATTCGACTTCGGCGTGCTCCGCGTCCAGCAGGCGCTGGGCACGCACGTCCAGCCCCAGCCATTTCGCGCCGGGTGCAAAGTCCAGCGCCGCCGGGCGCGTCGAGGCGTGCCAGGTCGCCAGCAGGTAATCGGCCCGCTCCAGCACAAACGCGCTGTAGCGCGAGCGCATCAGGCTTTGGGCATCGGGCGCGGGGGGGGTGGCGGCGAAGTCGTCCAGATAACGGCCACAGCATTGAGAAAATGCCAGCGGTTTTTGCCGCGCATCCAGCCGCCCGCAGGGGCAGGCGGCAGCGCTCAGCGCGGGCTTCATCGGCGCTCGCGGCGCGATTGGTGGCATCGGAGTCGCGGGCGTTACTGGCGTTGCCGAAGCGATGGCCGTCAAGCCTTGTTCGCCTTGCGCGCTTCCAGCGTTTCCGTCGGCGCGCCCTCTTTCACCCAGGCCGCAAAACCGCCGTCGATGTGGGCGACGTTCCTCATGCCCATGTCCTGCAGCGTTTTGGTGGCCAGCGCGCTGCGCCAGCCCGCGCCGCAGAACAAAATGAACTCGCGGCTCTCGTCGGCAAACACCGGCTTGAAGTAGGGCGAAGCCGGATCCACCCAGAATTCCAGCATGCCACGCGGCGCATGCAGCGCGCCGGTGACGGTGCCGCCGCGCTCCAACTCACGCGGGTCGCGGATATCGACGATCTGCACGGCCGGGTCTGCCAGCCGGACCTGCACGTCGGCGACGGAATAGGTTTTGACCTCTTCCATCGCTTCATCGACGAGCGCCTGAAAGCCTTTGGTGATGGGCATGTTTTGTCTCCTGAAAGGCGGGCCGCTTACAGCGCGCGCTGGATGATGATTTTCTGCACGTCGCTGGTGCCTTCGTAGATCTGGCACACGCGCACGTCGCGGTAAATGCGCTCGACCGGGAAGTCGGTGACGTAGCCGTAGCCGCCCAGCGTCTGGATCGCGGCGCTGCAGACTTTTTCGGCGATTTCGCTGGCGAACAGCTTGGCCATCGCCGCTTCCTTCAGGCAGGGCAGTCCGGCGTCGCGCAGGCTGGCTGCGTGCCAGATCAGCTGACGCGCCGCCTCTAACTGCGTCGCGCAGTCGGCCAGCCGGAAACCGACGGCCTGGTGGTTGATGATGGCGGTGCCAAAGCTCTGGCGGTCTTTGGCGTAAGCCACGGCCACCTCGAACGCGCTGCGCGCCATGCCGACGCTTTGCGCGGCAATCCCGATGCGCCCGCCTTCCAGCGCGGACAGGGCAATTTTGTAGCCCTCGCCCTCGGCGCCGATCAGGTTTTCGGCCGGGATGCGGCAGTCGTCAAAGTTGACCTGCGCGGTGTCGCTGGAATGCTGGCCCAGCTTGTCTTCGAGCCGCGCCGCCGAATAACCGGGCGCGTCCGTCGGCACGATGAAGGCGCTCATGCCTTTTTTGCCCGCTGCCTTGTCGGTCACGGCAATCACGATGGCAACCTGGCCATTCAGGCCGCTGGTGATGAACTGCTTGACGCCGTTGAGGACGTAGCCGTCAGCATCTTTGCTAGCGGTGGTGCGCAGCGACGAGGCATCGCTGCCGGTGTGCGGCTCGGTCAGGCAAAACGCGCCGAGCAGCTCGCCCTGCGCCAGCCGGGTCAGCCACTGCGCTTTTTGCGCGGCGTTGCCGTAGCGCATCAGGATGGCGTTGACCGGGCAGTTGGTCACGGAAATCGCCGTGCTGGTGCCGCCATCGCCAGCGGCGATTTCTTCGAGCACCAGCGCCAGCGTCACGTAGTCAAGGTTGGCGCCGCCGAATTCTTCCGGCACGCAAATGCCGTAAGCGCCGAGCGCGGCCAGCCCTTTGTGGGCTTCTTTCGGGAAATAGTGTTCTTTGTCCCACTTCGCGGCGTGGGGCCAAAGTTCGGCTTGGGCGAAGGCGCGCACGGCGTCGCGCACTTGTTCCTGGTCATTGTTCAGTATCAATGTGGTCTCCGGTGTTGGTTAGGTCAGCGCGATTTGCGGTTACAGCACTTCAACGGCCAGCGCCGTCGCTTCGCCGCCGCCGATGCACAGCGTGGCGACGCCTTTTGTCAAGCCGCGCGCTTTGAGCGCGTGAATCAGGGTGACGATGATGCGCGCACCGCTGGCGCCAATCGGGTGGCCCAGCGCGCAGGCGCCGCCGTTGACGTTGACAACGTCGTGGCTCAGCCCCAGATCAGCCATCGCGGCCATCGGCACGACGGCGAAGGCTTCGTTGATTTCCCACAGGTCCACGTCTTTGACTTCCCAGCCGATTTTCTTCAGCAGTTTTTGCACCGCGCCGACCGGAGCCGTCGAGAACCACTCGGGCGCCTGGGCAAACGTGGCGTGGCCGACGATGCGGGCCAGCGGCGTCAAGCCGAGTTCTTTGGCGGTGGAGGCGCGGGCCAGCACCAGCGCAGCGGCGCCGTCGCTGATCGACGAGCTGGAGGCGGCGGTGATGGTGCCGTCTTTCTTGAACGCGGGCTTGAGCGAGCTGATCTTGTCGAGCTTGACCTTGCCTGGGCCTTCGTCAGTAAAAATCACCGTCTCGCCAGCGCGGCTCTTGACGCTGACCGGGGCGATTTCAGCGGTGAAAGCACCGGCGTCGATGGCGGCCTTGGCGCGCTGCACGCTGGTGGTGGCAAAAGCGTCCTGCTGTTCGCGGGTGAAGCCGTATTTGGCGGCGCAGTCTTCGCCGAAGGTGCCCATCGAGCGGCCCGGCTCGTAAGCGTCTTCCAGACCGTCGAGCATCATGTGATCCATCACGCGGTCGTGGCCGATACGCATGCCGCCGCGTGCCTTGGGCAGCAGGTAGGGCGCGTTGGTCATGCTTTCCATGCCGCCCGCAACCATCACGTCGCGGCTGCCTGCGAGCAGCTGGTCGTGGGCCAGCAGCGTCGCCTGCATGCCGGAGCCGCACATTTTGGACAGCGTCACGGCGCCGGTGCTGTTCGGCAGGCCGCCTTTGAAACCAGCCTGGCGTGCGGGCGCCTGGCCCTGGCCCGCCATCAGGCAGTTACCAAACAGCACTTCATCGACGCTTTCAGGCGCGACACCGGCGCGCTCGACGGCGGCCTTGATGGCGACGCCGCCCAGGTCGTTGGCCGACAGGCTGGAAAATTCGCCTTGAAACGCGCCCATAGGGGTGCGGGCGGCGCTGAGGATGACGATGGATTCAGACATGGTTTTTTCTCCGGTTTAGTCAAAAATAGGGGGAGTTGGCAAAAAGCGCCGGTCGCGCTCGTAGGGAAAAACGTCGTGCATATGGCCAGCGGCAATGCGCGCCTTGTGGCCCTGCCAGAAAGCCGGATCCAGCAGCTCGGCGTGGTGCTGCATGAACACGGCGCGCACCGCCGGGTTGCCAAGCAAAAAGGGCGCGAAAGTCTCGGGAAACACGTCTCGGGGGCCGACCGAATACCAGATTTCGCCGCTCATTTCCTCTTCCTCATTGCGCGGCGTCGGCACTTTGCGGAAGTTGCAGTCGGTGATGTATTCGATCTCGTCGTAGTCGTAAAACACGACTTTGCTGTTGCGCGTGACGCCGAAGTTTTTCCACAGCATGTCGCCGGGAAAGATGTTCGCCGCCACCAAGTCTTTGATCGCGTTGCCGTACTCGACGACGGCGCGCTCGATTTGCGCCTGCCCGGCGCTCTGGTCGGCGCCGAGGTCAAAGGCTTCCTGCAAATAAATGTTCAGCGGAATCATGCGCCGCTCGATATAGACGTGCTTGATGATGACTTCCATCTGGCCGTCGCCATCGCGGTCGCTGATCTCCAGCTGGCTGGGCGCGAATTTTTCGATCTCGGCGATCAGCTCGTCGCTGAAACGCTCGCGTGGAAACGCCACCAGCTGGTATTCCTGCGTGTCGGCCATGCGGCCGACGCGGTCGTGCTGCTTGACCAGCAGGTATTTGCCCTTGATCTGTTCGCGGCTGGTGTCTTTCTGCGGCGGGTAGTAGTCCTTGATGACCTTGAACACATACGGAAAACTCGGCAGGTCAAACACCAGCATCACCATGCCCTTGATGCCGGGGGCGATGCGGAACTGGTCGCTCGAATGGCGCAGGTGATGCAAAAAGTCGCGGTAAAACAGCGTCTTGCCCTGCTTGGCCAGGCCGAGCGCGTTGTAGATTTCGGCGCGTGGCATGCGCGGCATCATGCTGCGCAAAAACTGTACATAGGCCGACGGAATGCCCATATCGACCATGAAATAAGCCCGCGCAAAGCTGAACAAAATCAATAAATCGTTCTCGCCGAACAGCGCCGCGTCAATGCGCAGTTTGCCGTCAGCGCTGTGCAGAACCGGCAGCGCAAACGGCACTTCAAAAAAGCCGTTGATGACCTTGCCGACGATGTAAGCGCCCTTGTTGCGGAAAAACAGGCTGGACAGCACCTGCAATTGAAAATTGGCGCGCAGCTTGACATCGCCGAGTTTGGCGCTGATGGCCCCGGCGACGTAGGCCGCGTCGCGCTCCAGGTCTTCAAAAGCCACGCGCAGACCGAAGCCGCGCACCAGCTCGGTCAGCGTCCCGGGCAGGCTGCCGGGCGCCGGGTAGTAGGCGCGGTAAGTCGGCTGGGCCTGGGGCTCGCTGTCTTCGATGTACTCGGTGCTGACGGCGGGCCGGACAAAAATAAAGTCGTTCTGAAAATAGCTGCGGTGCAGGATTTTCGTCGTGACCGAGTTGAAAAAGGTCTCGGCCAGCTCGGGCTGCAGGTGGTTGACCAGCAGGCCGATGTAATGCAGCTTGACCTGGTGCCACTCGTCCATAGTCTGCGCGCCAGCCTTGAATTCCTTTTCGAGGCGCATCACGCATTCCTTGACGCGCAGGTCGTAGAACTCGATGCGCTCGCGCTGGGCGCGCTGCTGGCCGTGCCAGTCCGCCGTTTCAAAGCGGTGCCGGGCACGGCTTGATTCGGTGCGGAACAAGCGATAGTGGCGGTTAAAACCGTCCATCATCGCCTTGGCAATGCCATAGGCGACGGTGGAGTCCAGGCGCTGGGGAAACATCGCGCGCCGCCTTACACCGCAGCGCCGCCGTCTGGCAGGCTCGGTTTCATCGTGCGGCGCGGGTAACGCTTGAGCGCATTGCGAAAAACATCGACCACCTCATCCGCATTTTTCATGCTGACTTTCAGGTCTTTGACCACGCCGTTCTGGAGGCTGTAGCACCAGCCATGCACTTCGACTTTTTGGCCTCGGCTCCAGGCGTCCTGCATCACGTTGGACATCGCGACGTTGCCGACCTGCTCGATCACGTTCATTTCGCACAGCACGTCTTCCTGGCGCTCGACGGGCAGATGCTCCAGGCGCTGCAGGTGGCGCAGCTTGACATCGCAGACATGGCGCAGCCAGTTGTCGGCCAGGCCGACGCGGGTGCCGCGCAGCGCGGCCAGCACGCCGCCGCAGCCGTAGTGGCCGACCACCATGATGTGCTCGACCTTCAGATGATCGACCGCGTACTGGATCACCGACAGCGCGTTCAGGTCCGAATGCACCACCACGTTCGCAATATTGCGATGCACGAACACCTCGCCCGGATCGAGCGCAATGATCTCATTGGCCGGAACCCGGCTGTCCGAGAAGCCAATCCACAGGTATTTGGGCGTCTGCTGGCCGACGAGTCGGCTGAAGTAATCCGGGCGCTGCTCAGCCATGCGGGCAGCCCAGCAGCAGTTGTTGTCGAGTAAGTGTTGAAGCGATGTAGTCATAAAGACCATCTTAAACAGTTGCCGAGACGACACGCCACGTCGCCGTGGCGCCTCCGTCTGCGGTGCAAGGTTTTAAAAAAGTCAGCAGGTTTCGGCAAACAGCTCCCGGCCAATCAGCATGCGGCGGATTTCGCTGGTACCGGCGCCGATTTCATACAGCTTGGCGTCGCGCCACAGGCGGCCCAGCGGGTACTCGTTGATGTAGCCGTTGCCGCCGTAAATCTGCACGCCGTCGCCGGCCATTTTGGTCGCTTGCTCGGCGCACCACAGTATGACGCTGGCGCAGTCTTTGCGCACCTGGCGAACGTGTTCCGCGCCCAGCATGTCCAGGTTCTTGGCCACCGTGTAGGCGAACGAGCGCCCGGCCTGCAGCACGGTGTACATGTCGGCGACCTTGCCCTGGATCAGCTGAAACTCGCCGATGCTCTGGCCGAACTGCTTGCGGTCGTGGATGTAGGGCAGCACGTTGTCCATCACCGACTGCATGATGCCCAGCGGGCCGCCGGTCAGCACGGCGCGCTCGTAATCGAGGCCGCTCATCAAGACTTTCGCGCCGCCGTTCAGGTTGCCCAGAATGTTCTGCTCGGGCACTTCGACATTTTGAAAAACCAGCTCGCCGGTGTGGCTGCCGCGCATGCCCAGCTTGTCGAGCTTTTGTGCGACGGAAAAGCCGGGCATGCCTTTTTCAATCAGGAAGGCGGTGACGCCGCGCGCGCCCATTTCGGGTTCGGTCTTGGCATAGACGACCAGCGTATCGGCGTCCGGGCCGTTGGTGATCCACATCTTGGAGCCGTTCAGGAGGTAATAACCGCCCTTGTCTTCGGCTTTCAATTTCATCGAAATCACGTCGCTGCCTGCGCCCGGCTCGCTCATCGCGAGCGCGCCGACATGTTCGCCGCTGACCAATTTGGGCAGGTATTTGGCGCGCTGCGCGTCGCTGCCGTTGCGCTTGATCTGGTTCACGCACAGGTTGGAATGCGCGCCGTAGCTCAGGCCGACCGAGGCGCTGGCGCGGCTGATTTCTTCCATCGCGATCATGTGCGCGAGGTAGCCCATGCCCGCGCCGCCGTATTCCTCGCCGACGGTGATGCCGAGCACGCCCAGGTCGCCCATCTTGCGCCACAAGTCCATCGGGAACTGGTCGGTTTTGTCGATCTCGGCGGCGCGCGGGGCGATTTCGGCCTGCGCAAAGTCGCGCACTGCGTCGCGCAGCGCGTCGATGTCTTCGCCGAGTTGAAAGTTGAGTCCGGGCATGTTGTTCATGGGATTTGTCTCCTCGTGGGGTTGACCGGCTCGGCCCTGCGGGCCTTTATAAAAACTGCCCGCCCCGAGCCGGTCAAACAGGCGGGCCGCTGCAATTCAATAGGTCTTGGGGACTGCCATCAGCGTTTGCTGCATCACCGCGCAGGCGCTTTCCTTGCCCGCCGCATCGACATGCGTCACGTCGGCCGTGGTGATCAGCAGGCGCCGCCCGGCTTTCACGATGCGGCCGGTGGCGCGCAGCTCGCCGCCCTGGAAGCTGGCCAGAAAGTTGATCTTGTATTCGACCGTGACGACCTCCATGCCCTCGGGGGCCATCGTCAGTCCGGCATAGCCCCCGGCAATGTCGGCCAGCGCGCCCATCGCGCCACCATGAAAGCCGCCCTGCTGCTGGTTCACGCGCTCGGAATAAGGCAGCGCCACCTCGCACAGGCCGGGCTCGACGCGCAGCAGGCGTGCGCCCAGATGCGGCATCATCCCCTGGCGCAGAAAACTCGCTTCAATGCGCTCGAACAGGGCTGACGGGGCGGTGGATACGAGCATGATTTTTAATTGACGTTTACGTAAACGTCAATTATGGCTTATTTTGCCTTCTCGGCTTTGGCCAGCAGCGCGTTGGCTTCTTTTTCGTGGGTGCGGATTTCCTTCAGATTGGCCTGCAGATCAACCAGCTGGTCTTCGAGCTTCTGGCGGTGATCGGCCAAAATCGCGAGGAATTTTTTCAGCTGCGGCGCGGTGTCGCGCGGGCTGTCGTAGGAGTCGATGATCTCCTTGGCCTCGGTCAGCGACAGGCCCAGGCGCTTGGCGCGCAGCGTCAGCTTGAGCCGGGTGCGGTCGCGTGCGCTGTAGATGCGGTTGCGCCCGCCTGCCCCCTCGCGCTCGGGCTGGAGCAGGCCCATGTCTTCGTAAAAGCGCATCGCGCGCGTGGTCAGATCGAACTCTTTGGCAAGATCGCTGATGGTGTAGGTGGTGGCCATAGATGACGTTAACGTAAACGGCCAATATAACGTGAATCGCCGCGCCAGGCCCGCGCCCAGCCCCTCGTCAGCGACGGCTGCCAGCAAACCCCTGACGCCGGCTGTCCACCAGCGCCGTGATGTAGCCCTGCAGCCAGTCGGCGTTGAACGGCTTTTGCAGCAGCCGGGTCTGCGGCGGCAGGCCGCCGCGCCCGGCAATCACCTCGGCCGACACGCCGCTGATGACGATGATCTGCATGGCGCTGAGGTTATGGTTGCGCTTGACAGTCCTGAGCATCTCGATGCCATCAACGCCCGGCATCGACAAGTCGGTGATCAGCAAGTCGGGCTGCATGCTGGCAATGTCCATCAGCGCTTCCAGGGCCGATGACATCCAGGTGCAGTCAATCGGCAGATCCCAGTCGTCAAACTGGCAGCGGTACAGCTCGCGGGTGTTCTCGTCGTCCTCGACCAGCAGCACGCGCAGGCGGTTTTTCAGCGGGATGTCGGGGCGCACCAGCTGCGGGCTGTTCTTGGTCAGGTAGGCGTTGATCGATTTCAGCGCAATGCGGCGGTGTCCGCCCAGGGTTTTCCAGGCTTCGATTTCGCCTTTCTCCACCAGCGACTGCACGGTAGCGACAGACAGGCTCAGCAGCTTGGCCGCGTAGCTGGTGCCACAGTAGTCATCGCTGGAAAAATCAGCGGCCGTGATGGCCGTTTCAAAGGATTTTGGCTCACTTGACATGGCGTCGTGTCAAAGAAAATAAATAGGTCACTTGTCGTCTCTTATCAGGTGAATGAATCTAAAAATGCGCCTGAAAGTCAGGTCAGCAAAGGCAAGCGAGGCAGGGTAAAAAAGAAAGTCGCCCCACAGCCGGGCGCCGACTCGGCCCATAAGCGCCCACCGTGGCGCTCCATCACCCGGCTGACAATGGCCAGTCCGATGCCGGTGCCGGGAAACTCCGACGCGGCGTGCAAACGCTGAAAAGGAAGGAACAACTTGTCAGCATAGGCCATGTCAAACCCGGCGCCATTATCCCGGACAAAAAATACCGGCTGGCCTGCCGCATCCATCTGCTGGCCGACGCTGATTTCGGCGTGCGCTTGCTGCGAGGTGAACTTCCAGGCATTGGCCAGCAGGTTTTCCAGCGCGACCCGGACAAGGCGCCCGTCGCCCACGGCGTGCAGGCCGGTCTGCACCGAGACGCTGACCTGGCGCTCGGGCTGGCGCAAGCGCCATTCGGCCAGGCTGTCGGTGACGGCCTGCGTCAGGTCTAGCGGCTCGCTGCGCAACTGGGCGCGCGTCGTCTGCGACAGCCGCAGCAGGTCTTCGATCAGCTGGCCCATCTGCGCCACACCGGCCTGGATGCGCGCAAGGTAATGCAGCACCTTGTCGTTGGCGGTGCCGCCCAGCTGCTTGGCCAGCAGGCGGCTAAAGCCGTCCACGGTATTGAGCGGCGAGCGCAGGTCGTGGGAGACCGAGTAGGAAAAGGCGTCGAGCTCCTGGTTGGACAGGCGCAGCGCCGCCTCAATCGCCTTGATCTCGGTGATGTCGGCATCAATGCCGACCCAGAACGCCAGCCGACCCTCGGCGTCGAACACCGGCGAGGCCCGGTAAGCCATCGTGTGAAAGCAGCCATCCCTGGCCAGAATGCGTCTTGTGCCGCTGTAAGGCTGGAGGCCGGTGCTGGCAATTTTCCAGCGGGACTTGAGCGCGTCCACATCCTCGGGATGGATGATGCTCAGCCACTGGTAACCAGTCCAGTCCTTCAGTTCGCCGCCCATCAGCGCAAACCAGGCCCGGTTGTAATAGGTGGCGGCGCCCTCGGGACTGGCAGTCCAGACGGTCTGCGGCGCCTGCTCGGCCAGCGCGCGGAACAAAGCCTCCTGGCGCGCCAGCTCGGCGGTGCGCTCGGCCACTTTTTGCTCCAGACCGGCGTTGAGGCGGCTGACCTCTTCGAGCAGCCGGGTGTTGTCCATCGCGGTCGCGGCCAGATGGGCCATCTCCAGCGCCACGTACTCATCCTGCTGGGTGAACTCGCCCTCGTACTTGTCAGACAGCTGCAGCAGGCCGATGTTTTTGCCATCGC
Organism: Polaromonas sp.; assembly: GCA_026400075.1. GTDB lineage: Bacteria > Pseudomonadota > Gammaproteobacteria > Burkholderiales > Burkholderiaceae_C > Polaromonas. Next base: position 10,209 of record JAPLPS010000051.1, on the reverse strand, counting down.
GCCCGGCCAGCGGCACGGCCAGCCAGCCGCGCAGCGCAGGGCGCGCCGTAGCCTGCAGGCCCGCATCGCGCCAGCGCGGGTGCTGCTGCAGCTCGGCCTGCGTCAGGCGCAGCACGCGCCCGCTCCCGCAGACCAGCGACTCCAGGCCAGTGCGATCAGGCAAAGCTTCAAAGCGCTGGCTGGACGCATATTTTTCCGCCAACGACATCGCCTGCAGGCGCGGCCCCTGGGCGCCGCCCAGACGCAGGCTGACCACCGCCTGGTGCGCCCCGATCACGCCACGCGCCTGGTCGGCGACCTCCTGCATCGTGCCTTCGAGCGTCTGGTGCCAGGTGATGGCCTGGGCGGCATCTGCGGCGCGCTGCAGCGTGAACAGGTAATCCTGCACCGCGCCTTCAGCCTTGCACTGGGCGCTGATGTCCAGCGCCACGACAAAGCGCACCACGCGCCCGCCATGCTGGACAGGATGCGACACCACCTCGACAGGAAACATCGACCCGTCCTTGCGCCGGTGCTGCCAGACATGGCGCCCGGCGGGCATGCCTGCAGCCAGCCGCTGGCGCAGGCTCGGGTGCTGGGCCTCGGGCGTGATGTCGAACAGCGTCATCGCGCCAAACTCCTGGGCGCCGTAGCCGTAGTCATCAAGCGCCTTCTGGTTGACGGTCAAAAACCGCGCGCCGTCCATGTCATGCAGCCACATCGGCACCGGCGCCGACTCAAACAGCGCCGCATAGCGCTGCTCGCTGTCGATCAGCGCCTGCTCGGCGAGCTTGCGCCCGGTGATGTCCTGAATCACGCCGGAGCGGCGCATGGCCGATCCGTCCTGCGTATCGGCATGAGCCCGGCCGAACAGAACCATCCAGCGCACCTCGCCAGCCGGGGTCAGGATGCGGAACTCGCTCTCCAGCGGCAAAGCGGCCTCAATGGCTGCATCGCAGCCGGCCTTGACGGCGTCCCGGTCGGCCGGATGTATCCACTCGAAAAACCCGTCAGCCGCACCCTCAAAGCCGCTGCTCTCCACGCCAAGGAGTTCATAGACCTCGTCCGAGCACCACATCTGGCGGCTGGCCAGGTCAATCTGCCAGTAGCCGATGGCGCCAACGCGCTGGGCATCGTGCAGTTTTTCCTGCACCGAGCGGCTGTGCGCCAGTTCAGCTTCGAGCACCTGGCGCTGCTGCTGCAGCGACTCGGCCATCAGGTTGAAGCCGGCGCCGATGCGGGAGAACTCATCGGCATCATCGGGCGAGCCGATCGGAATGCGCACATCGAGCCGCCCCTGGCGCAGCTGCCCGGTAGCCGCCACCAGTGCCAGGGTCGGTGCGACGATGGCGCTGCCGCTGACGCGCCAGGCCAGCGCGACGCCCAGCAGCGCCATCAGCGCCAGCGCGGCCAGCTCCAGCTTCAGCTGCTGAAAAGTAGGCGCCAGCACCTCGTTCCTGTCGGCGCTGAGCACCACAAAAAAAGCGGCATCACTGGCCTGCCCCGCTGGCAAAAAGGAATAAATCCGCTGCTGGTCGCGGCTGTCACGCGCTTCACCCACCCCGGTTTGCATGTACTTGACTGCGTCCTGGATCAGGGGAAGCCGCACTGGCTTGCCCAGCAGCATCGGCTGGGGGGGATTGCTGGCCAGCACGACGGCATCCCTGTCCATGATGGTGACGCGGCTGCCTTTGGGCACCGGAATGGCCGCCACCTCCCTGGCGATCTCATTGAGATCCACGGCGGCAAAGACTACCGCGCTCACGTCGCCCTGGCTGCTCATCACGGGCAGCGCGAAGGTGATGATGGGCCTGCCCTGTATCCGGCCCACCTTGTAGCCGGTCAGCGTAAAGCTGTGGCGTGCCAGCGTCTGCCGGAAATAGTCCCGGTCTCCGACAAACACGGCCGTTTTTTGCTTGTCGCTGGTGCAGGAAGCGTAGCCATCCAGACCGACAAAGCCCAGGTTGGCATACACCGGAAACTGGCGCGTCAGGGTGCGCAGGTAGCGCGGGCAGTCGGCCGCGTCGCCATTGAGCAGCCCCTTGGTATTGGCGATGGCCAGCAACAGCTGGTGCGCCGAATCGGCCACCCGGCTCTGGTTGGCGGCGACCAGGGAGGCGGCAAAATTGAGCTCATTGGTGGCCCGATTGACGGCCGCTTTCTGGTTCAGCCAGGCATTGATCAGCGACAGGCCAAACAAGGGCACCATCGCCGCAGCCATCAACATGACGAGGCGGTGGCGCAGGGTAAAACGCATTTAGCGGCACATCAGCGCGCCGCAGGCGGCTCGTTGACCCCGAGCCAGTAAGCCTGCAGACGGTTGATTTTTTCGGTGAACTCGGCGAAATCGACGGGCTTGCGCACAAAGCTGTTGGCCCCGCTCTGGTAGCAGGCCAGGATGTCGGACTGCTCGCTTGAAGAGCTCAGCATGATGACCGGCACCAGCGCCGTCAGCGGATCGGCGCGCAGGCGGAGCAGCACGTCCAGCCCGGACAGCTTGGGCAGCTTCATGTCGAGCAGCACAAACGAGGGCTGCCTGCGCGTGTCGCGCCCGGCGTGCTCGCCCCGGCCCCAGAGAAAATCGAGCGCCTGCACCCCGTCGCGGGCCACGGCAATCTGGCCCTTGATGCCGGTCTCTTCAAGCGTCAGCACCGTCAGTTCCAGATGGTCTGGATTGTCTTCAACAACAAGTATCAAATCGTTCACCGTTCAAGCCCTCAGTTTATCGACTCACCAGCGGGGAATGGCGTCCTGCCTGAGCTGGCAGCGCAGCGCGACATGCTCCGGCAGTATCGTCTGAACCACGGCCCAAAAGCGCGCACTGTGATCCATCACGCGCAAATGGCTCAACTCGTGAACCACCACATAGTCGAGCAGTTCGGGCCTGACATGCAGCAGCCGCCAGTTCAGCCGGATCGTGCCGTCCGCCTTGGCGCTGCCCCAGCGCGTCGTGGCGTTTGAGAGGCCGAGCTGGCGCCACTGTACGCCCAGTTGCGGCGCAAAGTGATTCAATCGCTCGGTGAAAATCTGCCGCGCCTGCTGCATCAGCCAGGCCTGGACGGCTTTCTGGATCTGCTCGGGGGCGGCGCTGCCCGGCGCCAGAGCCATCTGCAAGCGCGCCGCGCCGGAAAGCTCGTCCCGCTGCAAGACGGCGCCCGTACGCGACGGCGACGACAGCAGGGATGGCGCCAGCGACGGCACCAGCACCAGCGTCAGCGGCTCGCCCCGAAAAGGCAGCACCGCGCCATCGCGCCAGTCGATGCGGCCCGCTTCGAGGCGCTGATGGCGCGCGCCGGTTTCCTGCAGCTTGCGCACAATCCAGCCCGCCTTGCGCTGCAACGCCTGCTCGATGTCAGCCAGCGCCAGCCCGCTCGGGGCGCTGACGGCCAGCCCCTGGGCGCTGACGCTAAAACCGATGCTGCGGCGCGGGCTGCGGCGCAGCGCATAGGTGACCCGCTGACCATCGAGCAGGATTTCGTGCGCAGCGCGGGGAGCTGCCATTCTTACGGCTGACCAGCCGAAGTCGATGTGGCCGCTGCCGGTGCGACCGGGCTGGCGGGATTGCCCGGATAGGCTTGCGGGTCGAGGCGGCGCATTTCCGCTTCAATCCAGTTTTCGACTTCGAGCATCAGTTCGTCGTGCCGACGGCCCAGCGTTGGAATCGGCTTGCCAATCGAAATATCAACAATCCCCGGCGTCTTGATAAACGCCTTGCGCGGCCAGCATTTAGCCGAGGTCACGGCAATCGGAATCACCGGCACGCCCGCCTGCACCGCCAGCCGGGTGCCGCCGGATTTGTACTCGCCTTTTTGGCCACGGGCAATGCGCGTGCCTTCGGGAAACATGATGACCCAGGTGCCCTGCGCCATCAGCCGCTTGCCCTGCTCGACGACCTTGCTGAAGGCGCGCTTGCCCTGGCTGCGGTCAATGTGGATCATGTCCATGCGCGCCATCGCCCAGCCGAAAAACGGGATGTAGAGCAGCTCCTTCTTGAACACATAAGCCAGCGGGTGCGGCATGATCGCGGGCATCACCAGCGTCTCCCAGGTGGACTGGTGCTTGACCAGCAGCACGGCCGGGCTTTTCTCGCCGGTGGGCAGGTTTTCCATGCCGGTGACGCGGTTCTGGATGCCGAGAATGACGGTGCCGCTATCGACAATCAGCCTGAGCCAGCGCGCACACATCCAGTACATCGTCGTGCTGTTGACGAACAGCGAGGCAATCACGACAAACAGCGCCCACGGAATCACCGTGAGGATCAGCCACAGCATGTGCAGCACGGAACGAATCAAAGGCATGGCGGGAGTTTCCGGTCAGAGGGGCAGGCGGTGATGCAGGTCATGCGGAGGCTTGCTGCGGCGCAGCTTCGGCGCTGTCGGCCAGCAGGAAATCGGCAAAGGCCGACAAGTCCCGGTGTACCTGTGTGCCCGGCGGCAGGCCTTCGGGCGGGGCCATGCCCCGGTAGGGTTCCGACTTGCCGGTCAGCACCAGGTGCGGCTCGCAGCCAGCCGCCGCGCCCGCCTGCAAATCGCGCAGCGAATCGCCCACCGCAGGCACGCCGCGCAGCGGCACGCCAAAGCGCAGGCCGATCTGCTCGAACAGCCCCGGCCGGGGCTTGCGGCAATGGCAGTCATCCTCGGCGGTGTGCGGGCAGTAAAAAATCGCGTCGATGCGCCCGCCCTTGGCCGCCAGCAGCTTGAGCATCTTGGCGTGCATCGCGTTCAGCGACGCCACATCAAACAGCCCGCGCCCCAGGCCGGACTGGCTGCTGACGCTCTGCGGTGCTGTCGTCTTGATGAACAACCAGACACTCCAGCAACAAGCCAAGCGACGCGTCAGTCAGGGTTTTGAGAATTTTGTCGCCTGTCACGATCACGCGATCCGCCTGCGCGGCAGCAGCCAGCATGTGCGCATCTTTTTCCAACGCGGCACGATCCGGCCCGCCCAAACTGGCGTGGGCCGTAATGCGCGCCATGATGTCATGCTGGCGGGTCTGCAACGCCTGCGCATTCAGCGGAACCATCTGCTTTCGTGCCACCATAGCCGCGCGCCATTTGATGGCCAATCTTGACTGGTGCTTGTCCCACTCCGCCTTGATTTCGCTGGAAAATGCTGCGCGGTGGCCTATATCCAGCACCGATTTCAACAGCGCGGCGCAATGCGACGAATGCCCTTGCTTGGCGCCAGCGCTGCGCAAGACTGACGCATCAATGGCCAACAGACGCGACTGTTTGCTCATGGCGCCAGCAGCACAGCTTCGGCGGCCGACAAATAATCCTGCTCGGCTTCCAGCTCGGTGGCTTCAAAATCCTGCGGCCACGCACCATAAGCGCCCGCATCGTCCAGATCGGCGGTATCGACTGTCGTGTCGCCCTTGCTGTCGCGCGTGACCCAGTGGAGTTTGACCAGCGCCTTGTCCAGCGACTTTTTCGCCACCAGCGTCTGCACTGCGCGGACAAACAGCAGGCTGTGCGTTTCGACCACGACCGTCGCCTGCCTTGTCGCCGCTTCGGCAAAAATTTGCGCCAGCGCTCTTTGCGCCCTGGGGTGCAGATGGGTTTCGGGCTGCTCGATGTAAACAAGCTGCCCCTGACGCGCCACCAGCAGCGCCACCAGCACCGGCAGCACCTGCGATACGCCAAAGCCGACATCGGCAATGCTGACCAAGTCGTTGGCGCCGCCGCGCGCCGCCGCTGGCAGACGCCCGACTTGAAGTTCTACCCGCGTATCGTCGAGTTTTTTGGCGGTCACTTTCCACGTCAGGCCGAGCTGCTGCAACTGGTTGCCGAGCTGGGACAGGCGCGGATCGCCTTTTTCCTGCCAGTCGGCGATGATGCTGGCGACGTAGGCGTCGAGGGTGCCGGGGTAGCTGTTTCCCACGGCGGTTTTGGGGTAGCTTCTCAGCGGATTGCCGCGCAGGCCGGGGACATGGATGATGTTTCGGCCAACGGAGTCGCCGAAGTCATCCCAAAGACCTGGAAGCTGCCAAGTCTTCTCAGACTCTTTCAAGCTTGCTGTTGCGCGTAAAAAAGCGCGCTGCCGAATCACACAAAGAGTTTCTTTTTCTAGAATTTTTGTCCAATTGAACCCTGTGTAGCGATCCTTAAGGTAAGCCAATAACTCTTCCGACGTTGTGTTTTCGGTAATTCGCTGGACCACGCCTTTTTCATCCGTCAGCGCAGTTTCCTTCACGCGAAGCTGTCCCTTGCCATCGAGATCAAAGCTCAATCGAAGCGCAGTTCCATCCACCCGCGCCAGCCCCATCACCAACTGTTTTTCCGCGCTGGCTTTTGAAAATATCTGCGCCAGTTCAGTGAACTTGACATTCGGGCCGTCCAGCAGCAGCGGCCCCGGATCGTAGGCCGCCTCCAGCGTCTGTTTGAGCAACAGCAGCGGCTGCATAAAACTCGACTTGCCCGAGGAATTCGCGCCCGCAACGATGTTGAGCGCGCTCAACGCCAGCTTGCGCTCGGCCCGAATCGACTTGAAGCCTGCGATGCTGATTTCCGACAGGCTGTCAGCGGGCAGCACGGTGGTTTTTATGGGCTGTGGCACGGATTTTTTCAGACTGGCCATTTAGTTTCCCCTCCAGCAAGCGCGGCCAAGCCTTATTAAGACTTGGTCGCAGCGGCAACGCATGACGAGTTTCATATCGAAAAATCACTCAATGAGAAGCCGCCGAAGCGGGCAAGCTGGCGGCTTGGGGCGCAGCTGATACGGGCGCCGCAGCCGCCCCAGCCAGCGCGGGCATCTGCCAGCCGGTCACGAACAGGCCGCTGAAACGCCCCGGCGCCAATTGCAGCGCCAGCGCATCGCCGGTCTTGAGCAGCGCGGCCTGCGGGTTGTTGATCAGCAGGCGCTGGGGAATCGGCAAGCCCGGCACCTGGAGCACCAGCTCGGTGCCGCCCAGGCTGTGCAGGTTCGGCATCTTCGACTGGCTGGTCAGCACCGTGGCTACGACAGGCGGCGGCGCGGCGGACAGCGCGGCGGACACTGCAGCGCCCGGCTGCAGAAACAGCCCTTGGCTGTTCAGGTAGCGCTGCACCATCGCCGCGCTGCCCGCCAGCCCGAGCAGCAGCCAGGCCGCGCCCAGCAGCACCAGCGCGCGGCGCGAGCCGATACGGCGCAGCCCCCAGACGGCGCCCGCCAGCAAGACCAGCACCAGCGCCACCGGCCAGAGCAGATCCAGTGTGCCGGTGGTCGTGCCGACCGGCACCAGCGGCAAGGCCGGTGTCGTGCTCAGGCGGTCGGTGAACAATTGCAAAATCCAGCGCACACCGACCATCAAGGCCGGTGGCCCGAACAGCAGCCAGGCCGTGTGCTGGGAAGTCCAGCCAGCCAGCAGCCCGGCCGCTGGCGACAAGCCACCGGCAGGCGGTGGCGCGGGATGGGGTTCAGCCATGAGCGGTTTGGTCAAACGTCAAACGCCGCTCAAGCCGCCAGGCGCGACAGGTCGGCCACGCGGTTCATCGCGTCATGCAGCGTCTTCAGCAGGCCCAGCCTGTTCAGGCGCAGTTCGGCGGCGTTTTCCACATCGTCAGGCACATTGACCATCACGCCGTCAAAAAAGGCATCAACCGGCGCACGCAGCGCGGCCAGCGTTTGCAGCGAGGCGGTGTAGTCGCCCGCGTCAAACTGCGCGTTGGCCTTGGGCAGCACGTCTTTCATGACCGCGTGCAGCGCGATTTCCGCCGCTTCCTTGAGGTCGATCTCGCTGACGTGGGCATCGACTTCCGGCGCTTTTTTCAGGATGTTGCTGATGCGCTTGTTGGCTGCGGCCAGCGCGGGCGCTTCGGGCAGCGCGGCAAAAGCGCGCACGGCGCTCAGCCGCTTGGCCACGTCGCCGAGGCGCTGCGGTTTTTGCGACACTACGGCATCGACTTCCTGCGCGCTGAAACCCTGCTCGCGCAGCGAACCGGCCAGGCGGTCATAGATGAAGTCGGTCAAGGCGAAAGCCGAGTCGGTAATCTTGTCGCCAAACGCGGGCACGGCATCCGCCACCAGCGCGCTCAAACCCAGCGGCAGGTCTTTTTCGACCAACATGCGGATCACGCCGAGCGCGTGGCGGCGCAGCGCAAACGGGTCTTTGTCGCCGGTGGGCAGGTTGCCGATGCCGAACATGCCGACCAGCGTTTCGAGCTTGTCGGCCATCGCGACGATCAGGCCGACGTTTTCACGCGGCAGCGTGTCGCCCGCGAAACGCGGCTTGTAATGGTCTTCAATCGCGTGCGCCACCTCGAACGGCAAATTGTCGTTGGCCGCGTAGTAGCCGCCCATGATGCCCTGCAGCTCCGGGAATTCGCCGACCATGTCGGTGACCAGATCGGTCTTGGCCAGCAGCGCGGCGGTATCGACGCAGGACAGCAGGTAGTCGCGGGCAATTTCGCCCTCGGCCGAATCGAGCTGCGGATTATTGGCTTCGATGCCCGCAAACAGCTGCTCGGCAATCGCCTTGGCGATGGCGCGCACGCGCTGCACGCGCTCGCCCTGCGTGCCCAGCTTGTTGTGATAAACCACCTTGTCCAGCCCGGCGACGCGGGACGCCAGCGTTTTCTTGCGATCCTGGTCGAAGAAGAATTTGGCGTCGGCCAGACGCGGGCGCACCACGCGCTCGTTGCCGCCGATGACAAAGCTGGCGTCATCGGGGCTGATGTTGCTGACCACCAAAAACTTGTTCGTCAGCTTGCCAGCCGCGTCGAGCAGCGGAAAGTATTTCTGGTTCGCCTTCATCGTCAGGATCAGGCATTCCTGCGGCACGTCGAGGAACTCTTCCTCGAAGCTGCACACCAGCACGTTCGGGCGCTCGACCAGCGCGGTCACTTCGTCGAGCAGCGCGTCGTCTTCAATCGGCTGCACGCCGCCGCCGACTTCGGCTGCGGCTTCGGCCAGCTGGCGGGCGATTTCGGCCTTGCGCTGCGTGAAGCTGGCAATGACGGCGCCGTCGATTTCCAGCGTCGCGGCGTAGCTGTCGGCGTCATGAAAAACCACCGGATCGACGGCGGCTTCAAAGCGGTGGCCGTGCGTGCTGTTGCCCGCGCTCAGCCCCAGCACTTTGACCGGCACGATGGTGCTGCCGTGCAGCGCGACCAGCCCGTGCGCCGGGCGCACAAAATTCACGCTAGTCCAGCCGGGCAGTTCGCAGTCGCTTTGCAACTGGTAGCTCATCACCTTGGGAATCGGCAGCTTGGCGATGGCTTCGTCCAGCGCTTTTTGCAGGCCGCTGTCCAGCGTCGCGCCGGTGGCCAGGCTGTCGTAAAACAGCGCTTCGGCCTTGCCGTCCGGGGCGCGCTTGAGGGCGGCGACGGCAGCGGCCGGGTCGGACAGGTCTGCGCCGAGCGCCTGAAGCTTTTTCAGCAGCGCGGGCGTGGCCTCGCCAGCGGCGTTCAGGCCGACGGCAACCGGCATCAGCTTTTGCTGCACGGCCTTGTCGTCGGCCTTGAGCCAGACATGGCTGATGTGCGCAGCCAAGCGGCGCGGCGAGGCGTAGGCGGTGACGACCGAGTCATCGGAGGCCAGACCCAGCGCCTTGAGTTGCGCGGCCAGCACGCTGGCAAAGGCATCACCGAGTTTTTGCAGCGCCTTCGGCGGCAGCTCTTCTACAAACAGTTCGACCAGGAGATTTTTTGTTGTCATGCTTGTTCGCTCCGGCCTTCAGGCGGCTTTCTTCTTCAAGGGAATCATCTGTTCGACCCATTCGCGCGGGGCCAGCGGGAAGCCCAGGCGCTCGCGGCTTTCGTAGTAACTCTGGGCGACGGCGCGGGCCAGGTTACGGATGCGGCCCATGTAGGCTGCGCGCTCTGTCACGCTGATGGCGCCGCGTGCGTCGAGCAAATTAAAGCTGTGCGCGGCTTTCAAGACCTGCTCGTAAGCGGGCAAGGCAAGCTGCTGCTCGATCAGGTGCTTCGCCTGTTTTTCATGCGCGCTGAAGGCGGTGAACAGGAAATCGGCATCGGAATGCTCGAAGTTGTAAGTCGATTGCTCGACCTCGTTTTGCTTGTACACGTCGCCGTAGGTCAGGCCTTCAGTCCAGGTCAGGTTATAGACGTTGTCCACGCCTTGCCGGTACATCGCCAAGAGCTCCAGGCCGTAGGTGATTTCGCCGGTGGCCGGTTTGCAGTCAATGCCGCCGACTTGCTGGAAGTAGGTGAACTGCGTCACTTCCATGCCGTTGAGCCAGACTTCCCAGCCCAGGCCCCAGGCGCCCAGCGTCGGGTTTTCCCAGTCGTCTTC
>JAPLPS010000343.1 GCA_026400075.1 Polaromonas sp. | reverse complement strand
CCGCTGCCGCTGACGAGAACTGCGTCGCCCACGGTCAGGTTGGCGTTCGCTGTCAGGCTGATGGCGCCGACCGTGGTGCTGATCGAATGCTTGACCAGCAGCTCGGTGCCCGTTCCGCTGGCGTTCAGACTCAGGTTGCCTGTGCCCAGGTTGTTCACGCCGGTGCCTGACGCGTCTATCGTCAAGTTGCCCGCTGCGGTGCGGATGCTGATGTTGCCGCTGCCCAGCGCACTGCTTTGCAGCGCTTGCAGCACATTGAGCGCGCCGCCATTGGCCGTCTCGCCAAGCACCAGATCGCCGCTGCTGCGGTTGACGGCGCTGACGTTATTGAACTCGGTGGCGAACAGGTTGATGCCGGTGGCCGCGCTGACCGTCAGGTTCTGGCCCTGCAGTGGCTCGCTGCTCAAGCCGTCGGTGGTGTTGTCCAGCTGCTTGACAGCGCCGCTGGCGGAGTACAGGTTCACGTCATACCAGCTGCTGCCGTCATAGGCCTGCAGTCTGTTGCGCAGAATGATGTCGTTGGTCGCATCGAGCTTGATCGTGCCGTAAACCTGCGTCACCACACCTGAGGCCGAGTAGTCCTCCAGCGTGATGGCGCTGCCGTAGATCTCGACACTGTTGCCCAGCGTTGGCTGGCTCAGGCCGTTGTTGGCGCCTATGCGCACGGCGCCATCACCAGCGGCGGCATGGCCGCTCGCATCGGCCTTGCCGAACACCAGCTTGCTAAAACCCTGCTGCACAGCCAGCAACTCAGCGTTGGTGATGTTGAGGGCCGCGCTGTTGCTGTTGGGCGGATCGCCAATTTCCATCGCGACGCCGGTGCTGCTCTGGCGCAGCGTCAGCGTACCGGCGCCGCTCACTGAGGATTCACCACCCGCGAAGTTGATCTCGTTGCCCTCAATCAGGATGGCGCCCGCGCCTGCGGCACTGACGCCGTCGAGCACCAGCCCGCCCTGAAAAATGACCGCCGAGGCGCCTGTGATGTTGAGGTTGGCGCCCCTGTGCAGCGTGACCGTGTTCTTGAACAGCACCGTTCCGGTGGCGGTGATATTGAAGTCGCCGTTGAGTATGACCGTGCCGTTGAACGTGACATCGTCGGGGTTGTTGACGGTTCCGCCAACAGTCGTGCCGTCCAGCGTCAGGCCGTACAGCGGGTCAAACGAGCCCACATTGCCCGCCACCACAATGTTGCCGGTCGCCTGCAGGTGCAAGCTGTCGGGTGTGGTGTCACCATTGCCATCAACGAAGTGTGAGGGAACACTGCCCAGCTGTATTTGACCGACGCCTCCGGTGCCTGCTGTCAGCGTGACGCCGCCGTTGATCTTGACCGAGTCATACAACAATATGTCGGCGGCCACGGACGCGCCAGGCGCCGCTATCGTCGTGGTGTGGCCCGAGCCTTCAATCACCAGCGAGGCATCACCGGTCAGGTTCAGCGGGGCATTGATAAACACCTCTCCGCCCTGCATAGGGTTGATCAGGTGCAGCGTATCGCTGAGCGTGACCGGCGTGGTCGAGCCAGCGCCGCCGATGGAAATGACGCTGTTGCCAATCTGGCTGCCGACCACAATCTCATGGAAACCGTCTTGCAGATACTTCAGTGAATCGGTGCTCAGTTGCAGGGTCTGGCTGCTGACGGTGCCGCTGGCCAGGTCGCCAATCAAAATCGGGGCGGCCGGATCAACAGGCGTGAACACCAGATTCGCCCCGGCGCCGCCGACCGGCGCGACCGTGTGGGCGGTCAGCGTCAGCTTGCTCGCCTCCTGGGCGACTTCAAAATACACCTGATCGTTGGCCTGGAGCAAGCCAGTGATGTTGGCAAACTGGCCGCTGGCCGAGCCAAAATTCATCACCGTGAAGACTTCGCCGTCCTTGGGTTTGTAGCCGCCGGACAGGGAAATGGCCAGGTTTCCACCGAGCTGGGCTGCGCCGCTGACGTTGAGCTGGTCGTAATGACCGGTGCCGGAGCCAGCGCTATCGCCGCCGATTTCAATCTTCAGCGTTGCCGTGGAAGACTGGGAATAACCGGCGACGTTTTGCACGCCAAGGGCGTCACCCGGGCTGACGAAGCCGGTATTGATCAGGTTTAGATCGAGTGTGCCGCTGCCCCCCAGTATTTCATTGGAGGCCACGCGCACAGCGCTGTCCATGAAGCCGCTAAGCGTGGCAACCTGGCTCATATCAAAGAAAACCGCATCGACCGGGAAGTCCACCGCCGCATTTTGCGCAGTCGGACTGGCCAACAGGTTCGCCACAAAGGGCGCAGAAATCGCGGGCGAACTGGCCGCTTGGGCCGCCACATACGCCTGCGTAATGCTTGGCACCTCGTTTTTATCTGGCGCCAGAACTGTAAGCAGTGGTGTAAAAACCGGATCAGCAGACAAGAGAACGCGTGATTCCAACGGCTCTATGCGAAATGCATCACGGCGGACTGCATCACGGATGTGGGATGCCACTGATTTTTTTACTGTTTTCATTATTCTGCCCAATCAAAAACGGACGATTTTCTGGATTACCCGATCGGCCAGCGACTCGACAGGCGGTCATTTGCAACTTGACACCATGCGTCATTCACCCGAAAAAAGGCGCAAGGCATTTCTAAAGCCAAGAATTCTCTTCAAATTGTAACGATAAGGTGACTGTTCAGACCTCCTGAATTTTCGACCCAAGGGTTTATGTCAAACACGAATCCGTGCGCTTGATCAAGCGCTGGGCGATCCGGTTTTTTGCATTGGTTTGAAAAAAGCGTTCCGCAAGCACAGGCGCCCGGTGGGCGGTTGGCGGTAGCTGGCGCACGAATGAAACCTGCGTCAAAGTCAAGTACGTCTGGAAATGTCTCTACAGGGCGGCCGGTCATCGTGCGGCAAGTCAGCAAAAAATCACAATTTCCCCTCCCCATCACCCGCACCGCCCCAGTTCAGCCCATACTGCTCAATGGCATAACCCTCAATCATCTTGCTGAACAAGACACCAGTCATCCAATTGCCTGATTCAATTTTTCGGCTGGTGGTGGTGGTCGCGACGCCCGCTTTTTGCAGATACTCCAGAGCCAATTCTGCATACTTTTTTTGACCGGCTTTGCCGATATTCAAAAGCTCAGCTTTGATTTCAAGCCACCGATGCTCCTGGTAACTTAACCTGAGTTTTGGATAAGCAGCGATCCGCCACCACGGAATGGCAACAGGTGTTCGATGAAAAATAGCGGCAAACCGATCCCTATGGAGATGCACCGTCAAGAATAAAGCCACAGAGCTGTTCTGTCTTCTTGATGACTTTTGCCAGCCGTTTGAACCACCGCTGGAGACGCGCATGCTGACCCATTGCAGTGCCGAGGATGGCACGGGCAAACGCCAGCGCAACCGGCCATACTTGATGAGCCTGTCCGAAATGAGCACCATTGTGGTGTTGTTCCACAGGATGCGGGCGCGCCAGTTCAAGGCGTTCTACTGCGATATTGTGTGCCGCTTCAAGGAAGCGGAATTTCCCCGGCGCCTGTCCTACAGCCGCTTCGTGCAGTTGATGCACGCGTTGCGAGGCCGTGCTGGCGGCATTTTTTCAGACGGTCAAAGGCGCCTGCACGGGTCTGTCCATTGCTGACGCGACCCCGCTGGCCGTTTGCGATAACCTGCGCATCAAACGCCACAAAGTGTTCCAGGACGTTGCCCAGCGCGGCAAATCCTCCCCCGGCTGGTTTTACGGCTTCAAGCTGCACGCGGTTATCAACCATCAAGGTGAAATCGTGGCCATCAAGCTCACGCCCGGGAAGTCGATGACCGCAAGGGCTTGCTGCCCATTGTCTCGGACCTGTTTGGCAAGATGTACGCCGACAAGGGCTACATCGGCAAAGAGTTTGCCCAGAAGATGAAGGACAAGGGCGTCGAGATCATCACGCGGGTGCGCAAGAACATGAAAGAGGTTGAGCACTCTGACGTTGACCGCGCCCTGCTGCGCAAGCGCTCTCTGGTCGAGACGGTCTTCGATGAGCTCAAGAACTTGTGCCAGATTGAGCACACCCGGCACCGTTCGCTGATGAATTTTGCCGTCAATCTCATGGCAGGCATCGTGGCCTACTTGCCTGCAAGCCGTCAAACCACGCATCAAGGTACGCGATTGCCGAGACGCAATGAGCGTGATTTGATTCGGTTTTTTATCCAAAACTGAGCTTGAGGTTAACCATGTTTTACGTTCCATTGCTCCCTAAACCCCAATCTAGGGCGCACTCCAGGGCACGCAGTAGTGTGAAATTGTAAGCAAACACAAGTTATTTTGTATTTATAGGTATAAACACTAATGTTGACAATGTTGTAGACAGTTAAATTTGCGTTGTTGGCAAGCATCGCCCTTGCCACACTGACTTAAGCAGTGCTTGGCATTGCCAGAGTCGGTTGGCGCAGCTCGCAATGAACGACGTTGCTTTTCGCACATGTACTCAGGTCAACAGGAGAAATAGTCGATGAAAACTTTAAAGATGGCGACAAGCGCTGTCGCTGACGGCGCGGCGCCGACCAAGGTCCGCTGGAAGATATTTTTGGTCATGCTGATGCTGATCTCGATCAATTACATCGATCGGGCCTCTCTCTCGGTGGCCATGCCCATGATTGCCAAGGAGTTCGACCTCAGCCCGGCCTGGCAGGGGTTGCTGATGAGTTCATTTTTCTGGACCTATGCCTTGATGCAGATTCCTGGCGGGATGCTGGCCGACCGGTTCGGTCCACGCAAGGTCATCGCCCTATCGGCCATCGGCTGGGGATTTTTCCAGGGAATTGCCGGACTCTGCACCGGCGGATTGAGCCTGCTGCTGACGCGGTTGGGTCTGGGCGCGGCGGAAGCGCCTATCTACCCGGCGGGCGGCAAACTGAACGCACTATGGATGACCAAGCATGAGCGCGGCCGTGGTGCCACGCTGCTGGACGGCGGTGCGCCACTGGGCGCGGCCTTCGGCGCGCTGCTGATTGCCGGTCTGATTCATGAGATGGGTTCATGGCGCACTTCGTTTGTGATTGCAGGCGTTGGCACCGTGATTGCCGGGCTCTGGGCCTATTCCTATATCCGTAACCATCCGCACGAGCATCCCGATGTCAACCAGGCAGAAGCCGATTACATCGAGGCATCACACGCCAAGGAACTGGCAGAAGAGCCAGCCACCACCAGCGGCAATGTGCTCCACTTCCTGCGCTACCGCTCTGTCTGGGGCATGTTTTTCGGCTGGATGTGCTTCAACGCCCTGTTCTACGGTTTGCTCACCTGGATGCCCACCTACCTGTCAAAGCAGTATGGTTTTGACATCAAGCAAATGGGCGGCGCGGTCTTCATCATGTTCTTCTGCGGCTTTGTCGGCGAGCTGGTCGGGGGATGGGTCGCCGACAAGTGGATGGAGTCCGGCACCCAGCAAAGCACCGTGCTCCGCTGGATTTTCGGCTTCTCCTCCATCGTGGCCACGATTGCCATTTACAGCGTGACCAAGTTCAACGATCCGACGACCGTCGTGATCCTGCTGTCCGTGACGCTGTTCTTCCTGCGCTGGTGCGGTCTGTTCTGGTGCGTTCCGGCCATCCTTGCCGTGCGCAGCCGTATTGGCGTGCTGGGCGGCTTCATGAATCTGGGCGGAAATTTTGCCGGCATCGGCGTTCCTATCCTGGTCGGGATGATCGTTCAGGCGACCGGCTCCTACTACATGGCGCTGATGCTGTTCGCAGGCGCTGGCGTCGGCTTGTTCATCAGCTCGACCCTGCTGATTTCCTACAAAAAGATTCCCGTTTGATTTGTTGACCTCTTGTGCCGCGCTGCGCGTCCCGTCACGCAGTGCGGCACACCACTGACCCTAAGGAGACCGATATGTCTGTACTGGCTGCTTCCAACAGTTTTTCCCGGCTACGCCAGCCAGGCGCATGTGCCGGGGCCGCGCTTGTATTGCAACTGGCGCTCGCCGGTGCCGCGATGGCGGCTGCGCCTGAGGCCGGGCTGCCGATGGCTGCGCCTGAGACGGTGGGAGTCGATTCCGCGCCGCTGGTGCGCATGTCGCAATGGATTCGCCAGGAAAACCTCGATGTGCGCAGCTTCCTCATCATCAAGGATGGCAAGCTCATTTATGAGCGTTACAGCAAGGGACTGACGCGCAATCACAACTACGAGCTGTATTCGATCACCAAGAACGTCACCGCGCTGGCCGCCGGTGTGCTGGTCGATGAAGGGCGCAGCCACCTCGACGAAAAAGTCGCAACCGTGCTGGCCAGGGTGCGGCCCGACCTGAAACCGGCGTTGGCCGACAAGGGGGCCATTGAGCTCAGGCATGTTCTGTCGATGTCAACCGGCCTGGTTTACAACTTCAAGCCGAGCGATGACCCGATTTACTACGGCGCGCCGGACCGCCTCAAGCTGGCCGCAGAGACGACGCCCAAGCGCCCGCCGGGCCAGGAGTTTGACTACACCGATGTCAATCCCATCCTGGCCAGCGCCGTGCTGGGCGCCGATGCCGGTATGCCGCTGCAGGATTTCGCCGCGCAAAAGCTGTTCAAGCCCATGGGCATGACGCATTACGCCTGGGAGCGCGCCGACGACAAGGGCCTGGTTTCCGCCGGATGGGGACTGCGCCTGCGCGCCGTTGACATGGCCAAGGTGGGCATGCTGGCGCTCAGCGGCGGCCGCTGGGAAGGCCGACAACTGGTGTCGCAGTCATGGATGCGAACCATGACCGCGCCCTCGTCAGCACCTTTTTACGGCTTCTACTGGTGGCTCAATGACATCGTGGCCACCGAGCCCGAGGTCCATGCGATGGGCTTCAAGGGGCAGTTCATCGTGGCCCTGCCAGAGCGCAACGCCGTCGTGGTGATGACCAGCATGCTGCCGATTGAAGGCGATCTTGCCGCGCAACATCAAGGCCAGCCGGGCGCGCCCGCCGACCCCACCGACACGCCCAAGCTATAGAAATCAACCCCCATAAAAGCACCCAAGAAGACGACTGAAAATCATGACATTACGTAAACGCATCGGCATTTTGACGCCCTCTTCGAATACAGCGCTGGAGCCGCTGACCAGCGCGATGGTCAGCAGCCTGCCCGGCGTGACGGCGCATTTCTCGCGCTTCACCGTGACAGAGATTTCCATGCGCGACCAGTCGCTCCAGCAGTTTGACGACAGCAAGATCCTGGAGGCGGCCCGCCTGCTGGCAGACGCGCATGTGGATGTGATCTGCTGGAGCGGCACCTCCGCCAGCTGGCTGGGTTTTGAAAGAGACCAGCAGCTGTGCGCGCGCATCACCGAAGTCACCGGCATTCCGGCGACCACCTCGGTGCTGGCGCTCAATGAAATCCTGGCCGCGCGCGGCGCCCGCACCCTGGGCCTGGTCTCGCCCTATGTGGAGGACGTGCAACAGAAAATCATCGCCAACTACCGGGGCATAGGCATTGACTGCGTCGCCGAGCAGCACCTGGGCATCACGGTCAACTTCAAGTTCGGCGAAGTCGAGCCTGAGACGCTGCGCGGCATGCTGCGCGAAGCCGCCCTGCAAAAACCCGATGCGATGACCGTCATGTGTACCAACCTGCATGCCGCGCAACTGGTCGAAGCGCTGGAGCGCGAGCTGGATATTCCGATTTATGACTCGGTCGCCACCGTGGTCTGGAAAGCGCTCAAAACCATAGGCGTCGATCCCCGCGAACTCAAGGGCTGGGGCAGCCTGTTCCAGGCGCTTGCGTGATGCCTGTCCAAGGAGAAACTACCATGCGTGAAGCAACTTTTGATCTGGTGATTCGCAATGCCCTGGTGGCCACCGCCAGCGACACCTACCCGGCCGACATTGGCATACGCGGCGGGCGCATTGTGCAGCTGGGCGAAGGCCTGGCAGCGGGCCTGCGCGAGATTGACGCGCAGGGCCGCGTCGTGACGCCGGGCGGCGTGGACGCCCATTGCCACCTCGACCAGCCGATGGAAGCGCCTGCGCGCATGGCCGACGGCTTTGACTCGGGCACGCGCTCGGCCGCCTGCGGCGGCACCACCACGGTGATTCCGTTTGCCGCCCAGCACAAAGGCCAGTCGCTGCGCGCCGCCGTCGATGACTACCACCGCCGCGCCGACGGCCAGGCGCATGTGGACTACAGCTTTCACCTGATCGTCAGCGACCCGACGCCCGAGGTGCTGAACGAAGAGCTGCCCGCGCTGATCCGCGAGGGCTACACCTCGTTCAAGATCTACATGACCTACGACGACATGAAGCTCAACGACGGCCAGATTCTGGACGTGCTGGACGTGGCGCGCGAACACGGCGCGATGGCGATGATCCACGCCGAAAATGCCGACTGCATCGAATGGCTGACCAAGCGGCTTGAGGCCGCTGGCCGCACCGCACCGCGCTTTCACGCGCACAGCCGCCCCATGCTGGTCGAGCGCGAGGCCACACACCGCGCCATCGCGCTGGCCGAGCTGGTCGATGTGCCCATCATGGTCGTGCATGTGTCGGGCCGCGAAGCCGTCGAGCAAATCCGCACGGCACGCGGCCACGGCCTCAAGGTGTTTGCCGAAACCTGTCCGCAATACCTGTTTCTGACCGCCGAAGACCTGGGCATTGACGACAGCTACAAGGGCGCACGCTGCATCTGCAGCCCGCCGCCGCGCGACAAGCGCAACCAGCAGGTGATCTGGGACGGCCTGGCCGATGGCCTGTTCACGATTTTTTCCTCCGACCACGCGCCGTTCAAGTACGACGCGCCCGAGGGCAAGAAGCCCGGCGGCCAGGAAGTGGCTTTCCGCCATATCCCGAACGGCATTCCGGGTCTGGAAACGCGTCTGCCGCTGCTGTACTCCGAAGGCGTGCTGGGCGGGCGCATCACGCTCAGCCGCTTTGTCGAGCTCACCTCAACCAACCCGGCCAAGGCCTATGGCCTGCACCCGCGCAAGGGCAGCATTGCCGTGGGCAGTGATGCCGACCTGGTGATTTGGGATGAGCGGGCGCTGAGCATACGCAACGACCAGCTGCACCACG
>JAPLPS010000395.1 GCA_026400075.1 Polaromonas sp. | reverse complement strand
CGTGGCGCTGCAGCGCGCGCCCAGCTTGGCCCCGAGCCATAAAAATCCGGCGGGCATCGTGGCCTGAATCCACCAGATCGGCAGGCCGTAGGCCAGCGTGTGCGCGGCCTCGATTTCAGAGGCGACAAAGCGCCAGCTGGCCAGACCGAGCACGCCGCAGATCAGCGCCGCGCCGCCATTGGAAAAGCCGTTCAGCGCCGCCTGCGTGCGGGCGTTGCCCAGGTGGCCCAGGCCGCTGCCCAGCGTGGTCAGGTGGCCGTGGCGCTCGGCGGCGACGGCGCCCAGCATCGCCATCACTAGGCCCAGATGCTGGACTAGCACCGGGGCGTTTTCTATGCCTTTGCCCAGTGTCGGGCGCAGCAGGATTTCGACCAGGGGAATCAGCGTCATCAGCGCCAGGGCCAGGGCCGACAAGCCCTCGTCAAGGCGCCAAAAAGCCTGCAGGCGTGTTCGCATAGCGGTGCTCATGCGGCTCAAGGCTTCCAGCGCGGTAGGCTTTGAGGTACTTGAAGACTTCGTCAAAAGTTTCTGCCGGCACCATCGCGCCCCGGATGCGCGGGTAGAGCTTTTCGGCCAGCTCGTCCCACTCGCGCAGCTGCGCCGGGGTCGGTTTGTTCACGATCAAGCCGCGCTTTTTCATCGCGTTGACGGCCTCGTCAACCTCCAGGCGCGCCTGGGTGCGCATCTGGGCGCCGGCCTTGTCGCCCGCATGCCGGACGCTGGCCTGAACCTCGGGCGACATGTCATCCCAGGCTTTTTTGGTGATGACCAGCGCGCCGACGATGGGCGCCCAGTTGATCTCCAGCATGTGGGGCGCCATCGTATAGACCTGACTGGCCAGCGCGAAATAAGGCGTGGACGGCACGACGTTGATCATCCCGGTCTGGATGGAGGGCAGGATGTCGGTGGTTTCCAGCGGCACCGGCGTGTAGCCCAGGCTTTTCATGATCGCTTGCTGCTCGGCTTCGGCGCCCCAGGCGAAAAACTTCATGCGCTTGTAGTCGTCGGGGCGCACCGCCGCTTCCTTGGAGAAGAAACGAACCCAGCCCGCGTCGCCCCAGGCGAGCACGACAAAGCCCTTGTCGAGGAATTTTTTCTCCATCGCCGGGCGCATTTTTTCGCGCACGTAGTCCACTTCTTCCCAGTTCTTGAACAGCAGCGGCAGATTTTGCAGCGCGGCGATGGACGGCTCGATTTCCCGCAGGCCCACGACTGACAGCAGCGCGCCCTGCAACTGGCCGATACGCATGCGCCTGGCCATTTCGGCTTCGCCGCCCTGGCTACCGTCGGGATAAACCAAATACTTGGCGCTGCCGCCTTGTGCGCTGCGCCAGACTTCGCCAAGTTCCACCAGCTGGCGGTGGTAGAGCGAATTCTTGGGCGCCAGCGTGCCTATGCGCAGCTGCTTGTCAGCCGCATGGGCCGGGCTGGCGCAGAAAAGAGGCAATCCCAGCAGACTGATGCAGGCGAGGCGGCGTAGAAGATTCATGGGGAATAGGGCGTAAAAAAGCGGTTAAAAAAGGTCATTGGCGCTGTCGAGCAGCCACTGCGCCCGCTCCCGCATGACTTCGTTGGGCAGGTCGCGCCGGGCCGCGCTGGCGCTCAAGGCTTGTTGCAGCAGCGCCTCGAAAGCGGGCCGGTCGCCAGCGGGCAGCGCGATGCTTTCGGCTTTGGCGACAAAGGTGCCGGCGCTTTTGGCGCCGCCGATGGCGATGGCCTGGTCAAAGTAGCGGCTGGCTTGCTGCGCTGAGCCGCCGGGTCGGGCCGCTTCAAAACTGCCCATCAGGCTGGCCAGCGCGCCGTCGCCATGCAGCGGGTTTTTGTCAAAGGCGAGCCGGGCCAGCCGCACTGCCAGCGGCAGGTCGGCGACGGTTTCCGGGTTGTCTTTGGACAGCGAAATCAGCCCGCCCCACGCGGCGGCAGCCCAGTAGGCGGTGCCCACCTGCGCGCTGTTCAGGCGTGGCCATTTGGCGGGATCGGGGCTGCTGAGTGCCTGGGCAAAGCCGGGCGTTTGCTGCTCCAGCGCGGTCATCGCGTGGCGCTGGGCGCGCCGGTACAGGCGGGCGGCGCGCTCGCGCAGCTTCTGGGCGGCGCGGGCGTCGGTGGCTTCGATTTTTTCAGCCTCAAAGCTGACAAAGGCAAACGCATACTGCGTGAAGCCACCCGCCACCGCTTCGGCCAGCGGCAGGTTGCCGGGGGTTTCCTTCAGCAAGGATTCGGACAGTTTGAGGTAAAAGGCGCTGGCTTCGCGCGCCAGCACCAGGTCTTCTTCAGCCGCGCCGCCCTGGCTGGCCAGCGCGTCCGCCGCACTGTTGATCAAAAGATGGCGCGGCGAGCAGGCGCTCAGCCCCATCAGGAGGATGACAGCGCACAGGCAGGCAAGGCTGCGCCAGTGTGACCTTGGACGTGCTGGCGGGCAGGAATTCAATGGGTAGCCTCCGGGTTTTAGGCGCTTGCGTACTGGTTTTTGTTTAATTTACCGGGGTAATGTGAAAGGACTATGACTGCGATGGCAGCGGGTCAGTCGCCGCGCACCACGCCTTCGCGCCGGGGATCAGCGCCGCCAAAAAAGCCGCTGGGTGTTTTTTCAATCGCCTGCAGGCCGCTTGTCATGGGCATTTCGCGCACTTCAGCGCCGCGTGTCCGTAGTGCCTCGACGGTGGTCGGGGCAAAGCGCTTTTCTTCGAGCAGGCTCGGGCCGTTCAGCGAGCCGAAATTGGGCAGATCAATCGCCTGTTGGGCGTTCAGCCCCCAGTTCAGCATGCCGTACAGCGTTTTGGCGGTGAAGTGAATGATCAGCGCGCCGCCGGGGCTGCCCGCGCTGGCGACGATGTGCCCGCTGGCCTTGTCAAACACCAGCGTCGGGGCCATCGACGAGCGCGGGCGCTTGCCCGGCTGCACGCGGTTGGCGACGGGCTGGCCTTGCGCGTCGTATTCGGGCTGCTCCGCCATCGGCGCGTAGGCGGTTTTGACGGCGCCGGGCACGCCGGGCAGGGCGGTTTTCAGGCTGGGGCCGCCGGGCTGGATCAAGCTGGCGCGCTGGCGCAGGTAGTTGTCGTCCAGCAGGCTCAGCCAGCTGCCGCCGGGCGGTTGCACAAAATCGGGGTCGGCGACGTACTGGGCGCGGTCGGCAAAAGCCAGCCGGGCCGCGTCGGTGTAGAGATGCAGCCAGTCGGCGGACGGCGTGGGCGCGACGCCCATGCCGGTCGTCAGCGCCAGCGTGGCGGCGGGCGTGTGGCTCAAGATGCCCAGAATCTGGCCGATGGCAATCGCGCCCGAGCTTGGCGGCGGCATGCCGCACAGGCGGTAGGCGTGGCCGCTGGCGCTGTAGTCGGTGCAGAGCGGCTCGCGCTTTTTGGGCTGGTAATGGGCCAGATCGCTCAGCGCCAGCTTGCCGGGATTGCTCGGGTGGCTTTGCACCTTGCTGACGATGGCCTGGGCGACGGGGCCGGTGTGTAGCGCGTCGGCGCCTTTGGCGGCGATTTGGCGCAGCACGTCGGCCAGCGCCGGGTTGCGCAGCCGGGTGCCGACGGCCAGCGGCGCGCCGTTGGGCTGGTAAAAGTAGGCGGCGGCGACGGGGTCGTTTTTCAGGTATTTGTCATTGGCCAGCAGTGTGTTGAGCCGGGCGCTGACTTCAAAACCGCCCTCGGCCAGCGCGATGGCGGGGGTTAACAGCCGCGCCCACGGCAATTTTCCGTGCTGCCGGTGCGCCAGTTCCAGCATGCGAACCGCGCCCGGCACGCCGACCGAGCGACCGCCGACCACGCCGTCGTAAAACGCCAGCGGCTTGCCGTCGGCGCCGAGGAAGAGTTTTTCATCGGCGGCGGCAGGCGCGGTTTCGCGGCCATCGAAGGCTTGGACGCTGCGGCCATCGCTGTAGAGCAAAAACGCGCCGCCGCCGATGCCGCTGGACTGCGGCTCGACCAGCGCCAGCACCATTTGCACGGCAATGGCCGCGTCGATGGCGCTGCCGCCCGCTTTCAGCATCTGGTAGCCCGCGTCGGCGGCCAGCGGATTGGCGGCGGCGACGGCAAAGCGGCTTGTGGCCCAGCCGGGTTTGGGGCTGAAGCCGGAGGTGCCTTCGGGCTGGGTGGCGGCAGCGGAGCTGGCGGTTTTGATGGCGGGGCTGGGCGCGCTGGCGCAGGCGGCGAGCAGGGCGGCCAGGGCCGCAGAAGTCAACAGGCGTTTCATGGTGTTTCCCGGACGGTGGCGATGGATGCGATGGTAAGCCTGACGGGACTGAGGCGTCTTGCGCTGGCTTTTTCCGGGAAGGCGCTTAAATCATTTTGCTTTGCCCAGCTGGTGAGCGCAAGCGCAGCGGCTGCACGCTGTTTTGGCGGCGCAGCCTGCTATTGAAAAAGCGCCGCCCGTTGCAGGCGGCGCTTGGGCTTGTCAGCGGGAAATTTTTAGCGCGGTGCCAGGCGAATCGCCCCGTCCAGCCGAATCACTTCGCCGTTGAGCATGTCGTTTTCGATGATGTGTTTGGCCAGCTTGGCGTAGTCTTGCGGCGTGCCCAGGCGCGAGGGGAAGGGCACGGAGGCGGCCAGCGAGTCCTGCACTTCCTGCGGCATGCCGAACATCATCGGCGTGCCAAAAATGCCGGGCGCAATCGTCATGTTGCGGATGCCGTTGCGCGCCAGATCGCGGGCAATCGGCAGCGTCATGCCGACCACGCCGCCTTTGGAGGCGCTGTAGGCGGCCTGGCCCATCTGGCCGTCGTAGGCGGCGACGGAGGCGGTGGAAATCATTACGCCGCGCTCGCCGGTGGCTTCTGGCTCATTCTTGCTCATCGCTTCGGCGGCGAGGCGGATCATGTTGAAGCTGCCGACCAGGTTGACGGTGATGGTCTTGGTGAAAGTGGCCAGCGTGTGCGCGCCGCTCTTGCCAACGACTTTTTCAGCCGGCGCAATGCCGGCGCAGTTGACCAGACCCATCAGCTTGCCCATAGACACGGCCTGGGCGACGACGGCCTGGCCATCGGCTTCCTGGCTCACGTCACACTTGACGAAAGCGGCGTTGTCTGCACCCAGTTCCTGGGCAATGGCCTGGCCTTTTTCGGCCTGCATGTCGGCAATCACGACCTTGGCGCCGTTGGCCACCAGCATGCGCGCCGTGCCTTCACCCAGCCCGGATGCGCCACCGGTGACGATAAATACTTTGCCTGCGATTTCCATGAAATATTTCCTTTGCGTTGAGAAAAACCAAGAATTGACGTTTACGTAAACGTCAATTATGACCGATCAAAAAGCCCGGCGTTCTGGGGAAGGCCGGGCGGCTGGCGCTCGGGGCACAAGAATTTTTGGACAAAAAAAAGCCCAATCGTGAGACTGGGCTTAATCGGAACCTTGAAAACTTAATTTCTAGAAGGAACCGAGGAGACAACTCGTTTAGCAGACTCCTGAAACTGGGCGGCTTGCAGGGCAGCCGCCGGTTCAACAGGAATTAACGCTTTTTGGTCGCGGTTTTGACGGCGGTGGTGGCGGACTCAGCGGCGGTGTTGAAGTTGGTTTCGGCCATGTCGCCAGCTTGCTTGACTGCTTTTTGCACGGACTCGTAGGCGGTGCTGGCGGCGCTCATGGCATTTTTCATCATCGACACGGCGGCTTCGGAACCGGCTGGCGCATTTTGCGTGGCGCTGTCCACCAGACCGGCGAACTGCTTCTTGGCATCGGCGGCCTGGCCTTCAAACGTCTTGCTCAGTTCAGCACCGGCGGACGAGGCGATTTCGTACATTCCTGTGCATCTTTGGCGCTCATGACGGCCTGGGCATTGTTGGCGCTTTCGGCCAGCGCTGCTTTGGTGGCTTGCACGTTGAGCTCGACCAGCTTTTCAACGCCTTCAAAGGCTTTCTGGGTCAGGCCAAACAGAGTTTCGATGTTGGCTTTGTGGGCGGCCATGATTTGTTCTGCGGTCAGCATGGGGGAATCTCCATTGAATTTAATTAGTTGACGGTAAATAGTTGCTTTGCGTCAAATTGCTGCACTGCAACATGCCACAAATTATAGAAGAAACTCGTTGCATTGCAAGCTTTTTGCCGCTGTGTGTGACTATATAGACGCGGCCCCCTAGGTTTTGCGGATCCGTTCACAATCTCTTGTGTCGCGCATGGTTTGCGCGATTTTTTATTTTTCTTGGGGCGCTGTCTCTTGCAAGCTTTCTATGCTGACAATTTTGTGCTGCCGCTGCCTGCCGGGCACCGCTTTCCGATGGGCAAATACAAGCTGCTGCGCGACCGCCTGGTCGATGAGTGTCCGCAGGTGTGCATGGCGCAGGCGCCCGCTGCCAGCGATGGCGAGCTGGCGCTGGTTCACACCCCGGCTTATATAGCGGCCATTTCGCAGGGCACGCTGGCGCCAGCGGCGCAGCGCGAAATCGGCTTTCCGTGGAGTCCCGGCATGTCCGAGCGGGCGCGGCGCTCGGCGGGCGCGACAGTGGCTGCGGCGCGGGTGGCGCTGGGGCTGGCGCCGGGCGCGCAGCGCCAAGGCATCGCGGCCAATCTGGCGGGCGGCACCCATCATTCCTACGCCGACAAGGGCGGCGGATTTTGCGTCTTCAACGACGCCGCCGTCGCTGCCCGGCTGATGCAGGCCGAATGGGCGCGCCAGCGTGGCCCAGCGCGCGCGCCGCTGCAGGTGGCAGTGATTGACCTCGATGTGCATCAGGGCAATGGCACGGCCCACATTTTTTCCGGGGACGCCAGCGTGTTCACGCTGTCGCTGCACGGCGAAAAGAATTTTCCGTTTCGCAAAGAGGCCAGCGACCTGGACGTGGCGTTGCCCGATGGCTGCCAGGACGCGGCG
>JAPLPS010000106.1 GCA_026400075.1 Polaromonas sp. | reverse complement strand
CACCAGCCAGGGCACGCTGCGCCTGCACGATCCGAGGCGCTTTGGCGCGGTGGTCTATGCCGCGTCGGAGCATGACCCGGTCGCGCAAAAGCTGCTCGGCCACCTCGGCGTCGAGCCGCTCGGCGAGGATTTTGATGCCGCGCTGTTTCACCAGGCGCTCAAGGGGCGCAAAACGCCGATCAAGCAATTGCTGCTTGCCGGGCAGGTGGTGGTCGGCGTGGGCAATATTTACGCTTGCGAAGTGCTGTTTCTGGCGGGCATCCGGCCCACGACCCAGGCTGGCGCGATCAGCAAGCCGCGCGCGGCCTTGCTGCACGGCGCGATCCAGCAGGTGCTGGCGCAGGCGGTGGCCCAGGGCGGCAGCACGTTGCGGGATTTTTCCAACGCCCAGGGCGAAGCGGGACATTTTCAGCTTGACGCCAAGGTTTATGGCCGGGCTGGCCTGCCCTGCCGGGTGTGCGCCGCGCCGGTCAAAAGCATGCGCCAGGGCCAGCGTTCGACTTTTTATTGTGTCAGTTGTCAAAAAGCGTGAGCACTGTGTCGCTGCGACATTGGTAATTGCGGCGGCCAGTGCTATATTGGCCCGATACTATTTTTACGGCAGAGCATGTCTTTCAACGAACAATTTGATCAGCACGGTGTCTGGCGGCGCGAATTCGCATTAAACCTGAAGGTACTCGCTGAGTGGATGCGCGACCACGACCTGATGAATGCAGCCGTTGAAGAGCGGCTGCTTTTGCTGGAGTCGCAGGTGCGCGCCGACAAGGTCATGGTCGCTTTTGTCGCAGAGTTTTCGCGCGGCAAATCCGAACTGATCAACGCCATCTTTTTTGCCGGTTACGGGCGCCGCATCATGCCGGCAACGGCCGGGCGCACCACCATGTGCCCGACCGAGCTGGGCTATGACGCGGACGTGCCGCCCTGCCTGCGCCTGCTACCTATCGAGACTAGGCTGGAGGCGCAAGCGCTGATGGAGTGGCGCAAGGCACCTGAAAAATGGGTGCAGGTCGATTTGGACGTGAACGACCCGGTGCAGCTGGCGCAGATGATGGAAAAAGTCGCCGAAGTGCGCTACGTCACCCAGGACGATGCCAAGGCGTTAGGTTTCTGGAATGAAAGCCACCCCGAGGACAACCCGCCCGTCGGCTCCGACGGGCTGGTGGAAGTGCCCAAATGGCGCCATGCGCTGATCAACATCGCCCATCCGCTGCTCAAGCAGGGGCTGGTCATTCTCGATACGCCCGGCCTGAACGCCATCGGCGCCGAGCCCGAACTGACCGTCAGCCTGATTCCCCAGGCGCATGCGGTGGTCTTTATTCTGGGCGCCGACACTGGCGTCACCAAGTCGGATCTGGCCATCTGGCGCGAACATCTGGTGCCCCCGTCCGACGGCGGTGACACCCGGCTGGTGGTGCTCAACAAGATCGACAGCCTGTGGGACGCGCTCAGCACGCCCGAGCAGGTGCAGGCGCAAATCAACAACCAGCGCGTCACCTCGGCCGAGATACTGGGCCTGCCAGTCGCCAAGGTGATTGCCGTGTCAGCCCAAAAGGGGCTCGTCGCCAAGGTTACCGGCGACGACGCGTTGCTGCAGGCCAGCCAGCTGCCAGCGCTGGAGCAGGCGCTGGGCGAGGGCGTGATGGGGCAGCGCCAGAAAATCCTGCAAATGGCGGTCATCTCCGGCATTGCCGAACTTAAAAATGAGGCTGGACGGTCTATTCATGTGCGCAGGCGCGACCTGTCCGAGCAGATGATGGAACTGCGCGGCCTGCGCGGCAAAAACGTCTCGGTCATCAAGCAGATGCGCCTGCGCATCGAGCAGGAAAAAGCCGAGTTCGACGCGAGCGGCGCGCGTATCTACGCGGTGCGCTCGGTGCATCTGAAACTGCTGCGCGAAGTGGTCACGCTGCTGAGCACGCCGACACTCAAGGCCGAGCTGAGCGAGCTGGTCTCCGCGCTGAAGCAGCCGGGCATCAAGCTGCGCCTGAAAAAGACCTACGGCGACACCTTTGCGCAGTTGCGCGCAGGGCTCAAAAGCGTGCAGGTGCTGACTGGCGAAATCCAGACCATGCTGAATTCGTCTTTCCGTCAGATCAATTCCGAGTTCAACTTTTCGCTGCAGGCGCCCAAAGAGCCGGATGTGACCCGTTTTGCGGAAGACCTGGATCTGATAGAGCGCAGCCATCTGCAATACCTCGGGCTGGGCAATGCGCTCAGGCTGTCCCAGGCCGCTTTTACGGAGCGGCTGGTGCGCGCGCTGGGCACGCGCCTGCGGGTGGTCTACGAGACGGCGCTCAGCGAGGTCGAGCTGTGGAACAAGTCGGCCTCGTCGCAGCTCGACGCCCAGCTGCGTGAGCGGCGGCGCAATTTTGCGCGCCGGCTGGAGGCGATAGAGCGCATCCAGCAGGCCGCTTCGGGGCTCGATGAGCGCATTGCTGAAATTGACGATCTGGAAGCGTCGCTGAACGAACTGGATGCGAAACTGACGGAACTGACCCAGCCTTTTCTGGGCAACTTTCCCCCGCCTGTAGCCGCCAATGGCAGCGCTGGCGTGAAGGCGCTGTTGACCGAGGCGGCCTGAGCGTTGGCACTGGAAAAACCGGCGCTGCGCCCGTTTGCGCTCAAGCCCGACATGGCTGCGGCGTTTTCCGCAGAAGTCGTGCGCTGGCAACAAAGCCACGGGCGCAACAGCCTGCCCTGGCAAAACACCCGCGACCCGTACCGTGTCTGGCTGTCCGAAATCATGCTGCAGCAGACGCAAGTCGCCACCGTGCTGGACTATTACACCCGATTCCTGCAGCGCTTTCCGACGGTGGCCGCGCTGGCGGCGGCTGAGCAGGATGAGGTGCTGGCGCTGTGGAGTGGCTTGGGTTACTACAGCCGCGCCCGCAATCTGCACCGCTGCGCCCAAGACGTAGTGGCGCTGCACGGCGGCGAGTTTCCACGCTCAGCGCTGCAATTGCAAACTTTGTCCGGCATTGGCCGCTCGACGGCGGCGGCGATTTCCTCTTTTTGCTTTGGCGAGCGCGTCGCTATTCTGGACGGCAACGTCAAGCGGGTGCTGACGCGGGTGCTGGGTTTTTCCGCCGATCTGGCTGAAAGCGCGAATGAAAAAGCGCTTTGGCAGCTGGCGACAGCGCTGCTGCCGGAGCAGGATTTATCCGTCGCGATGCCGCGCTACACCCAGGGGCTGATGGATCTGGGTGCCACCGTCTGCACCGGCCGCAAGCCGCAATGCCTGCTCTGTCCGGTGCAGGCGCTGTGCGTGGGTAGCGCCAGCGGCGCGCCCGAAAGCTACCCGGTCAAAACCAAAAAACTCAAGCGCAGCGCCCAGGCGCTGAGCCTGCTGTGGGCGCAAAAGCCCGATGGCTCGGTCTGGCTGGAAAAGCGCCCCAGCGCGGGTATCTGGGGCGGGCTGTACTGCCTGCCGGTGTTTGACAGCGACGCGGCGCTGCAGGCAGTTTTGCCGGAAACTCTGGACGGCTCGCTGCAGGCGCTGCCGCATTTTCTGCATGTGCTGACGCACAAGGATTTGCACTTGGCGCCGTGGATTGCCGGTTTCGGCGCCGATCAGCCGCTGCCCGAGGCGATGACTTCGGTGTCCCGCTCGGGCGCCTGGTTCAGCGCGGCGGCCTGGCCGGGCCTAGGCCTGCCCGCGCCGATTCGCAAGCTGCTGCAGGACGCTCCGGCCTAAACCCGGCTTGCCGCCGTCAGGGCGTCGAGTTCCCGGTGCCGTTTCAGCGTGGTCCACTGCTGGCTGAAGGCCGCTGCCAGCGCTTCCACCAGATACACCGAGCGGTGCTGGCCGCCGGTGCAGCCGACGGCCACCGTCACATAGCTGCGGTGGTCGCGCACCAGCGCTTGCAGCCAGTGGCTGATAAATTGCTCGATATGGCGGAACATGTCGTCCACTTCGGCGTGGGTCTTGAGGTAATCAGCCACCGGCGCGTCCAGCCCGGTCAGCGGGCGCAGGCCCGCTTCGTAATGCGGGTTCGGCAGCATGCGCACATCAAACACATAGTCAGCATCCAGCGGCACGCCGCGCTTGAAGCCAAAGGATTCAAACACCAGCGTCAGCTGGTGCCGGGGCGCCGCGATCAGCGATTTGACGTAGCCCTGCAGCTGCGAGGAGCGGATCATGCTGGTGTCAATCACATGGGACTGCTCGCGCATTTCGGCCAGCAGCTCGCGCTCCAGCTCAATCGCGTCGATCAGCGCCCGGTTCTGGTCGGTGGCGTCGATGCGCGACAGCGGGTGCAGGCGCCGGGTTTCAGAAAAGCGCCGCACCAGGGTTTCGGCGTTGGCATCGAGAAACAGCGATTGCACCTTCACGCCCTGCGCCTGCAATTGCTTGAGTTGCTCGGGCACCAGCGGCAGCGAGGTGGCGCTGCGCACATCCATCGCAATGGCCACCTTGGGGGCATTGTCCGGGCGCTTCAGCGCCACAAAGGGCAGCAGCAGCTCCGGCGGCAGGTTGTCCACGCAGTAGTAGCCGACATCTTCCAGCGCATGCAGCGCCACCGATTTGCCGGAACCGGACATGCCGGTGATCAAAATCATTTCCATGCTGTGCGCCTGATGTGTGTTTGATACGATTTTTAAGGACATTGCGCCAGCATTTCTGTGGCGTGCGCCAGCGTGGTGCTGGAAAGCCGCTCACCGCCGAGCATGCGGGCAATTTCAGTCACCCGCTGCGCGCCGCTGACCGGCGCGACGGTGCTGACGGGCTGCTGCTGGTCGCTGCGCTTGGCCACGACCAGATGCTGGTCGGCAAAAGCGGCGACCTGCGGCAGGTGCGTGACCGCCAGCACCTGCCGATCCTGGCCGAGCTGGTGCATCAGCCGCCCCACAGTCTGCGCGACGGCGCCGCCGACACCGGCATCGACCTCGTCAAAAATCAGCGTTTGCGCCTGACCCAGCTCGCTGGTGGTCACGGCAATGGCCAGCGCGATGCGCGACAGCTCGCCGCCGGAAGCGACCTTGCCGACCGGCCGGGGCGTGCTGCCGCTGTGGCCAGCGACGCGGAATTCGGCCTGCTCCAGCCCGTGCTGGGCGGGCTGCTCCAGCGGATTGAGCACGACTTCAAAGCGCCCGCCCTGCATGCCCAGTCCCTGCATCGCCTGGGTGATCGCCTGGGCCAGGCGCGGCGCGGCCTGGGTGCGGCACAGGGAAATCTGCTGCGCTTCGTCCCGGTACGCCGACTCGGCCAGCGCGGCGTTTTGTTCCAGCTGGGCCAGATCGGCGGCTTGGTCGAGCCGGGCCAGTTCGGCCTGCCACGATTGCAGCAGCGCGTACAGGTCGGCGGGCTGGCGCTTGTAGCGCCGTGCCAGGCTGACCCACTGGGCCAGTCGTTCGTCGAGTTCGGCCAGGCGCTGGGGCTCCAGCTCGGCGTGCCGGGCATAGCCGCGCAGCGAATGCACGGCGTCTTCCAGCTGCGCCTGGGCGGCGCCCAGCACCGTCAGGACTTCTTTGAATTCAGGCTCTATGGCGGCTTGACTTTGCAGCGCTGTCATCGCGCGGCCGAGCAGGGCGCCCGCGTTGTCGTCGGCTTCGTGCAGCGCATCGACGGCGGTGTGGACTGCGTCGCGCAGCGCCTGGATATTCGACAGGCGGCTGTGCTGGGCGTTGAGCTCGTCCCATTCGTGTTCGCCGGGCGCGAGCTTGCCCAGTTCGCTGATTTGCCAGGCGAGACGCTCGCGCTCGTGCTGCAGGCTGTCCTGCGCCTGCTGCGCCTGGGCCAGGGTTTTTTGCGCCAGGCGCCACTGCTGCCAGCGCAGCGCCAGCGCGTCGATGGACAGGCCCGCGTAGGCGTCGAGCAGGCCGCGCACCGCCTCCGGGCGCGTCAGGCTTTGCCAGGCGTGCTGGCCGTGAATATCGACTAGCTGATCGGCAACCGCCTTGAGCTGGGTCGCGGTGGCGGCGCTGCCGTTGATCCAGGCCCGACTCTTGCCCTGCGCATCGACTGTGCGGCGCAGCAGCAGGCTCTCGCCCGCTTCAAAACCGGCTTGCTCCAGCCAGTCGGCCAGCGCGGCGGGGCGGTCAAATTCGGCGCTGATGTCGCAGCGCGGCGCGCCTTCGCGCACCACGCCTGCGTCGGCTCGGGCGCCCAGCGCCAGCTGCAGCGCGTCAATCAGGATCGATTTGCCAGCGCCGGTCTCGCCGGTCAGCACCGTGAAGCCCTGCTGTAAATCGAGCTCCAGTTCGCGCACGATGACAAAGTCGCGCAGGGAAATGCTTTTCAGGCTCATGAATCAGGCGCCGCCTCCGCCTTCATTCCAGTGCAGTTTTCTGCGCAGGGTGTCAAAGTAGCTCCAGCCCAGCGGGTGCAAAAAGCGCATCTGGTGCTCGGAGCGGCGCACCGTGATGCGGTCGCCGTGCAGCAGGCTGGCCAGCGACTGCTGGTCAAAACTGGCGCTGGCGTCGCGCCCGGCGACGATTTCGATGGCGACTTCGCCGCTGTCGGACAGCACAATCGGGCGGTTCGACAAGGTATGCGGCGCAATCGGCACCAAGACCCAGCCGCCAATCGACGGGTGCAGCATCGGCCCGCCCGCTGACAGCGCGTAAGCCGTCGAGCCGGTCGGCGTGGCAATGATCAGGCCGTCGGCGCGCTGGTTGGCGACAAAGCGGCCATCGACCTCGACGCGCAGCTCGACCATGCCGGAAGTCGCGCCCCGGTTCACGACCACGTCGTTCATCGCGGTGGCGCTGAACACGCACTCGCCTGCGCGCATCACCTGGGCCTTCATCATGAAGCGCCGGTCTTCCTGGTAGTGGCCGCGCAGCATCGGCTTGAGCGTGTCCTGGTAGTCTTCAAAAGCGATGTCGGTGATAAAACCCAGCCGCCCCTGGTTGATGCCGACCACCGGCACGCCAAACTCGGCCAGCAAGCGGCCAACGCCGAGCATGGTGCCGTCGCCGCCGACCACCAGCGCCAGGTCGCAGTGCCTGCCGATGCCCGCCACATCGAGCGTCGGGTAGTGGCTCAAGCTGGTGTTGTTGGCGGTATCCTGCTCAATGGCGACATCGCAGCGCTGTGAGCCGAGAAAATGGGCAATATCTTCAAGGATGGAGCGGGAGCTCAGGGCTTGGTATTTGCCGATCAGGGCGACATGGCGGAATTGCGATTGCATCAGCAAATTACATCACAACATCCTTGCAAAGCATTCCGTAGAATGCAGGCATGCTTGATGACCGCGCCCGTTTGTTACTTAAAGCGCTGGTAGAGCGCTATATCGCCGAGGGCCAGCCGATTGGCTCGCGCACGCTGTCCAGGGCGTCCGGCCTGGAACTCTCGCCCGCCACCATCCGCAACGTGATGAGCGACCTGGAGGATTTGGGGCTGATCGTCAGCCCGCACACCTCCGCCGGGCGCATTCCGACGGCGCGCGGTTACCGGCTGTTCGTCGATACCATGCTGACTTCGCAGCGCGACCTGCACACCTTTTCCAGCCCGCTCGGCGCGCCCCGGCTGGCGCCCGACCAGCCGCAAAAAGTCATCAGCAACGCGGCGCACATGCTGTCTAGCCTGTCGCAGTTTGTCGGCGTCGTGATGGCGCCGCGCCGCACTTCGGTGTTCCGGCATATTGAATTTTTGCGCCTGTCGGAAAAGCGTTTTCTGGTCATCATCGTCTCGCCCGACGGCGACGTGCAAAACCGCGTCATCTTCACCGAAACCGACTACAGCGCCTCGCAGCTGACCGAGGCGTCGAATTTCCTGAACTCGCACTACGCCGGGATGGCGATGGAAGAGGTGCGCGAGCGCCTGAAAAACGAGGTCGAAGCGCTGCGCGGCGAAATCGCCACCTTGATGCAGGAGGCCGTGCTGGTCAGCTCCGAAGCCATCGAGTCCCGCGACGAGGTGGTGGTGTCCGGCGAGCGCAACCTGCTGGCCGTCAGCGACTTTTCCAGCGACATGGGCAACCTGCGCAAGTTGTTTGACCTGTTCGAGCAAAAGGCGCAGCTGATGCGCCTGCTCGATGTCTCCAGCCGCGCCGAGGGCGTGCGCATCTACATCGGCGGCGAGAGCCAGGTGATTCCGTATCAGGAGCTGTCGGTGGTGACGGCGCCCTACGAGGTCGATGGGCGCGTCGTCGGCACGCTGGGCGTGATCGGCCCGATGCGCATGCCCTACGAAAAAATGATCCAGATTGTTGACATCACGTCCAAACTGGTCAGCAACGCCCTCAGTCACAGCAAGTAGAGCCATTACAATCAGCGCCGGAGGGGGCGTTAGCTCAGTTGGTTAGAGCAGAGGACTCATAATCCTTTGGTCCACGGTTCAAGTCCGTGACGCCCTACCAAGATTTGGAAAGCCCGTAAGCGATGGCCCTGCTAAGGCTGTTCTTGACGGGTTTTTTCTTTTCCGTCCTACGCCGTGCGCCGCTAACATGGGGTTCAGGCTCTCTGAAACCCGTCCCTACAAAATTCCCGAGTCGGTGCAGGTGGTGATTGACGCGCTTGCTGGGGCAGATGGGGGGTGAGTGGGCAATTGAGCAGGGGTGGGGCGAAGTTTGAGCAATAGCTCTGCGGGTTGGATAAGGCTTAAAAGGAATTCCGATGCATTTAAGAATCGTCAGGCTTGGAGCGTTCAATGTCGCTTGAACTGCATCAGGCTACGCCGTCAGAAGGCTCTCCAAATAGGGCTGCACTGGCGGGCCATGTGGGCGTTGAATCTCTCATCGTTTCTGCCGATCATGCTGCCGCATTCCGTTCATATCAGCAAGGGCTAGGGATTCAACCTTTGTTGCTCGCTGGCGATGCTTTAGAGGTGCTCAAGCGGCTACCCGCCGAGTCAATCGACTTTGTTATGACTTCTCCGCCGTACTGGGGGAAGCGAGAATATGAAGCTGGAGGCATTGGACTTGAAGCAGACTATCGCGACTTTGTAAAAGACCTTTCTGCAATCTGCTTCGAGGTAAAGCGAATTTTGAAGTCAACAGGTTCATTTTGGTTGAATTTGGGGGACACCTATAGTAATAAGGGGCTCATTGGCATCCCTTGGCGCGTAGCTTTTGAATTGACCGATAACCAAGGCTGGACGCTACGCAATAGCGTTATCTGGAACAAGCTTAAAGGAGGTATGGACAATAGCAAGGATCGCCTTGGAAATGTTCATGAAAATGTCTTCCATTTTGTAAAGCAGGCAAAGGGCTATTACTACGACGCTGACGCTATTCGATCAAAGCCGCGTGAAGCTAAGATCGTAAATGGCTCAGTTATTTCTGCCACGGGTGTTTCTGGTGTCCGGTACAAGAGGCAGCTTGAGTTATCGACGGCGCTGTCTGATGCGGAAAGAAAAGCGGCATTCAATGCGCTGGCTAAAATGCTGGCCGATGTGTCTTCTGGTAATGTTTCAGATTTTCGGATGGTAATTCGTGGGCAGCAGCGGGCGACTCATTCTGATAGTGAAAAGGTTTCAGGGCGAGCTAAGGAACTCCGGGATAAAGGCTTTTACTTTCTCAAGTACCACCCGAAGGGCAGCAAGCCGTTTGATGTATGGGACATCATTCCAGAAGATACGCAACGCCGTGAAACACATTTTGCGCCGTACCCAGTTGACCTGTGTCGGTTGCCTTTAATGGCAACTTGCCCAGTTGGCGGAATTGCCCTAGACCCTTTTTGCGGAACTGGCACAACCCTTGTGGCTGCGCGTAATCTTGGTCGGAAGTCTGTGGGGATCGACATTTCGTGCCGCTATTTGGAACTAACGCAAGAAAGGTGTGATTTGCTTATATGAATAATGTCGTTGAACTGTTTGGCTTGTCTACACAAAAGCCATCCGTAGATTGGATGCAGGTTGTCAAAGAGCAACACTGTATTTACGCCAATAAGCGGTGCTACAAGGTGCGGAAATCTGACCCCGGAATTTCGATTGGCACTTGCACGGTGCTTTATGGAAAAGAGCCTGAGCCAGTAATTATTTGCCCTAAGCGGCTCATTGAGCGCGGACAAATTTTTACCGACTGCTTTCATTTGTTGACGACTCATGAACCTGGTAATGAACTGCACATAGTCTCCGAGGTTTCAATTCCGGGTGGCAGTGTTGATTACTTCCTCGTTTCGGCGCGGGATGGAAAAGTCAAGGATTTTGTAGGTATTGAACTTCAAACCCTTGACACCACTGGCACAGTGTGGCCTGAACGCCAGCGGCTTCTAAAAAAACTCAATGTTGACCGTGCTGACGATAGTGAAAAATCCGACAAGCCATATGGCATGAATTGGAAGATGACAGCAAAGACAATTCTTGTGCAGATGCATCACAAGGTTCAAACTTTTGAGCATGTGCATAAGAAGCTGGTGCTAGTGATTCAAGATAAATTGCTTACCTATATGAAAAAGGAATTCAAGTTTGATCACTTGAAAAATCCTGCCCGTATTGGTGACTCAATGCACCTTCATGCATACAGCATGAATCGGGTGGAGTCGAAAGACTTTCGCCTTTCAATGGTTTCGCGTTTAAGCACTGACGCCGATGGAATTGGTATTTGCCTCGGGCTTCAGGCGGAGGCGCGTATCGAGTTGGAGGAAATTATCGCCGCGCTTCAAGCGAAGATATCTCCGTCGACTCGCTTCACCCCTGTTTAAACACGTCAATCGAATAGCAGCCTAACACTGGCTGATCGGCGAGTTGCGATGCGGGCGTCCAGGCGGCGCAGTACGCGGCGTGGCAGACTGATATTGACGCGCTCCACGGCGTTATCCAGCATGGCCGGGTCAATCTTCACCAGCGCCCACAGCCAGCCCTCAAATTCAGGATGGGCGGCGCGCAACGCTTCAATGTGGGAGGGCGTGGGAATATCTTGCCCGTCATCAAGCGCGACTTCAATCCAAGCGGTCACGGCTTCTTCAGCCTGAATCATGGCTTCTTCCAGCGTGTCGCCCGCCGAAAAGCAGCCGGGCAGGTCAGGAACAACCGCCCCCCAAGCGGTCGTGTCGTTTCCGGGTTCAATGGCGACGGGGTAGGCTACGAGTTCGGCTTCAAGGGCCATCCGCAGCGCAGAGTGGGCCTTCATGCGGGCGGCTTGCTCAGGCGTGTCTGCCAAGGCATCCCAGACGCTGGCGAAGCGTTGGTTTTCCGGCTGCGGCGCATGGCCTCCAGCGTGTTCAGCGGCTTGCAGCAGGCCGCGCTTAATGCTGTCGAATGCTTTGCTCATACAGTCTCCGTTCAGGCGTGACTTTGCACCCAGTTTTTCAAGGCGTCATTGATGCGGGTTTGCCAGCCATCGCCCGATGCCTTGAATTTCTGAATGATTTTTGTATCCAGACGCAGCGTAACTTGCGTTTTGGTGCCGCTGCCCAGCGGGCGGCCACGGCGCGCCAGCGGCTTGACCTGTTGCCACTGTGCATTCGTCAAGGGCATGGCGTCAGGGTCGGCCATCGCCGCAGCGGTGATGGTGGCATCCTCTGGGGATGTTGGCAGGATGGTTCCGGCTTTAAGTTTCGGCATATCATTTTATTGTAGTTACGTTTATTTGGGGCGCAAGTCTTATTTGTAGTTGCGCTATCTCAGCCGCTGGTCATGCAAAGCGCATTGGTCATGCAAGGGCCGCCATCAATAGACCGCGCACCCCCGCACCGCTAACATAACGTGCATGAGCACTGAACCCCGCCCCTACAAAATCCCCGAGTCGGTGCTGGTGGTGATTTACACGCCCGGCCTGGAGGTGTTGCTGATCGAGCGCGCCGGGTCGCCGGGCTTTTGGCAGAGCGTGACGGGTTCCAAAGACTGGCCAGACGAGCCCTGGCGCGAAACAGCGCTGCGTGAGCTGCAGGAGGAAACCGGCCTGCAGGCCAGCGACGGCGAGCTGCAGGACTGGGGCATTTGCAATGTCTATGACATCTACCCGATCTGGCGCCACCGCTACGCGCCCGGCGTCACGCGCAACACCGAGCATGTCTGGGGCCTGCGCCTGCCCGCCACCTGCCCGGTCACGCTCAGTCCGCGCGAGCATGTGGCCTGGCAGTGGTTGCCGCACTTGGCGGCGGCTGACGCCTGCTTTTCTGGCTCCAACGCCGAGGCAATTTTGCTGCTGCCGCGCTTTAACGTCTGAACCGGCGCCGTTGCTGCATGACTCCACTTCGCCCGCCCGACACGCTGCAATTGCTTGAAGGAGGGCAGGCCTTGTTTCCGGCGCTGATCCAGGCTTTTGACGTGGCCAGCCGCTGGATACAGCTGGAGACGTATATTTTTGACCTGCACGGCGCGGGCACGCAGGTGGCCGAGGCGCTGCTCAGGGCCGGGCGGCGCGGCGTGTCGGTTCAGGTGCTGGTCGATGCGATTGGTTCCGAGCCGCTGCCTGTCGAGTGGCAGCAAAAGTTCGCCGATGCCGGGGTTGAGTGGGTCGTGTACTCGCCGCTGACTGGCCGTCTGGGCCTGCTGGCGCCCGAGTGCTGGCGCCGCCTGCACCGCAAGCTGTGCGTGGTGGATCGGCAGGTGGTGTTTTGCGGCGGCATCAACATTCTGGATGATTTTTACGACCCGAATCATGGCGCGCTGGAGGCGCCGCGCTTTGATTTTGCCGTCGCCGTCAGCGGGCCGCTGGCCGCTGAGGCGACGGAGGCGATGGCGCTGCTGTGGTGGCGCGTCCAGGCGGGCTACAGCGCCCGGCAGCGGCATCTGGGCGCGGCCTGGGAGCGCTTCAGGGTGGCCGGCCACGGCACGCGCACCGAGGCGGAGCCGCTGGACTATCCGGCCTCGGGGCTGGCGCCGCTGCCCGGCGGCTCCGGCCTGAGGCGGGCGGCCCTGGTGCTGCGCGACAACCTGCGCAACCGCAGCAGCATAGAGCGCGCTTACCGCAAGGCCATTGGCCAGGCGCGTGAGGAAATCATCATTGCCAACGCCTATTTTTTGCCCGGCGGCAAGCTGCGCCGTGCGCTGATTGGCGCGGCGCGGCGCGGCGTGCGCGTGAGTCTGCTGCTGCAGGGCAAGTACGAATACTTCATGCAGTACCACGCGGCCCGGCCAGTTTATGGCGCGCTGCTGGCCGCCGGGGTGGAGATTCACGAGTATTCGGCCAGCTTTCTGCACGCCAAGGTGGCGGTGATTGACGGGCGCTGGGCCACGGTCGGCTCGTCGAATCTCGACCCGCTGAGCCTGCTGCTGGCCCGCGAAGCCAATGTGGTGGTGCAAGACCGCGCTTTTGCCCACGAACTGCGCGCCCGGCTGCAGCAGGCGATGGCCTGCCACGGCACGCGCATAGACCCGGCGGTTTACAGCCAGCGCCCGCTGGGGCAGCGCCTGCGTGGCTGGCTGGCTTACGCGCTGATGCGGCTGGCCCTGTTCGTGACCGGACAGCGCTATTGAGCTGGACAGCAGGGCGGTAGATTTTGCTATTTATTCGATAGCGGTTAATTCTCGTTGACAAAGACGTGTTGGCTGGCAAGCCTTATCAAGGCAGGAATTTATTTAAAAGAGCTGACTGGTAATATCACGCATGCTTATGACATCCTCTACGCCCCCCCAGGACACTGCCGACGAAGGCACCCCTGTTTCCGTCAAGATTCGTGAACGTCTGGCCTTGGCCCGCAAGCGTTTCAATGCCAATGACAACATTGCCGAGTTCATTCAGCCCGGCGAGCTTGAGCGCCTGCTCGACGAGGTCGAAGTCAAGATGCAGGGCGTGCTCGACAGCATGGTCATTGACACGGCTAGCGACCACAACACCGGCAACACCGCGCGCCGCGTCGCCAAGATGTACATCAACGAGGTGTTCCGGGGGCGCTACGTGCATGCGCCGACGATCACCGAGTTTCCCAATGCCGAGCACCTTAACGAGCTGATGATCGTCGGCCCGATTACCGTGCGCAGCGCCTGCTCGCACCACTTTTGCCCGGTCATCGGCAAGGTGTGGATTGGCGAGATGCCCAACGAGCACACCAATGTGATTGGCCTGTCCAAATACGCCCGGCTCGCCGAGTGGGTGATGGGGCGCCCGCAGATTCAGGAAGAAGCCGTAGTTCAGCTGGCCGACCTGATCATGGAAAAAACCCAGCCCGACGGCCTGGCCATCGTGATGGAAGCGAGCCACTACTGCATGGCCTGGCGCGGCGTCAAGGACATGGACAGCAAGATGATCAACTCGGTGATGCGCGGCGTTTTTCTGAAGGATTCGACGCTGCGGCGCGAGTTTCTGGCCCTCATTCCGCGCTGAAAAAGCTCAAAGGATTACGCTATGTTGGTACGTTTGCTCTATGCCAGTCGCGTGGTGGATACCAGCGCCGAGGCCATTGAGGCGATTTTGGTCCAGTCGCGCCAGCACAACCCGGCCAGCGGCATCACTGGCATTCTTTGCTATGGCGGCGGGATTTTTCTGCAGGCGATTGAAGGCGGGCGCATGGCGGTGAATGCGCTGTACGGCCATATCCAGAAAGACCTGCGCCACAAGGATGTGGTGCTGCTGGACTACGAGGAAATTTCGGAACGCCGCTTTGGCGGCTGGACGATGGGCCAAGTCAACCTGCTCAAGTTGAACCATTCGATTTTGCTGAAGTATTCCGAAAAAGCCGAGCTTGACCCGTATGCGGCCTCGGGCAAGGTGTCGCTGGCGCTGCTGGAAGAATTGATGGCGACCGCCGCCATCATGGGCCGCGCCTGAGCAGGCGACCGCCTTCAGTCGCCCGCCGGAAAATCAGGGGCGCACGACGATGTCGTTGCGCACGCCCTTGACGTTTTTGACGCTGCGGGCAATGTTTTCCGCCTGATTGCGTTCAGCGCTTGACTTGGCAAAGCCGGAGAGCTGCACCGTGCCGTTGAGCGTTTCCACGCTGATCGAGGAGGCCGCCACCGTCGGGTCTTCAACAAATTTGGCTTTCACTGCGGTCGTGATGGCCGAGTCATCCACATAGGAGCCGGTCGTTTCCTGACCGCGCATCACCGCGCAGCCGCTGCCAATCAGGGTAATGCCAGCCAGGGTTGCGAGTGCAATGGCGCGAACGTATTTCATGGGATATTCCTTTGAAGTCGGTTGAAAGGGAAAGGCACTGAAAATGACGGCTGGCATCCTTGTCGCCCTGGTTTTATGGCGGCGAGGGTGGGCTGTCAAACGGTTGCGGGGGCGTGCTGCGCGGCGCCCCCGAGAGCAGGGCGCCGGGAAGCCCGGATGATTTCAGAGCGGCCAGCAGCACGCCTGCCGACACCATGCGCCAGGGCCGCAGCACGACCGCAGCGGCGCCCGCTCCGGCCGAAATCAGCAGCAGCTTGAAGGGATGCGCCTGCGCGTAGTCGTGCAAAAGAGGCTCGGCCAGATCCACCACCGCGCTGGCAGGATGGCGATACCACCAGTTGCGCATGGCGTATTTGACGATGCGCCAGGTCTGACCAGAAGACGCGGGCCCGATGGCGGGCAGCGCACCACTCTCCGGGTCGAGGCCCATTTCGTTGTCCTCGATGCGGCGGTGGCGGCTCATATGCCGCACCAAGGCCTTGCGGCTGATGGCCAGACGTTCCTGGGGGCTGAGTTCTGTAAGGAGGGACATGCCGGATGTTTTTGCGGAAGTGACGAAAATGACGGGAGTGAGGGGCTTACGCGATGGTGCGCAAGGCCTGGGTATCGTTTTTAATTTGCGCTTTCAGCTCGGCAAAGCGTTCGTGCCTGAGCGGCTTCATGGCCATGCGGGTGGCGGTGACAGAGACCACCAGCAGAGCGCCCGGCACGGCCAGCAGCACCCAGTGAAACTGGTTTTGCAAAACCCCCAGCATCAGCGCCGTGCCTGCCAGACCCAAAAATACAAACCAGGCCAGCACCGCCACCAGGCCCGCCC
Organism: Polaromonas sp.; assembly: GCA_026400075.1. GTDB lineage: Bacteria > Pseudomonadota > Gammaproteobacteria > Burkholderiales > Burkholderiaceae_C > Polaromonas. Next base: position 11,487 of record JAPLPS010000106.1, on the reverse strand, counting down.
AGAAACGCGCCAGCAACTCGGCCCCGGCGCTAGCGGCTTCCTGGTGGAGCAGCTCGCCATAGGCTGACAGGTGATCCACGACCAGATCGGGTCGCTGGACAAGGGTGGAGAAAAGCGGGTGCAGCATAAATGGGTGTCAGGTTGGGCGTGGAGCAGGAAGTGCGGGGGGCGAGGGGGATTTTTCAGTAGCGGGTTTTAGGGCGGTTGCGGCTGCGCTGACGCGCTGCAGCCACCAGCAGCGCCACGCCTGCGCCGACACTGGCGGCAATCAGGATGGAGCGCACCGGCTGCTCGGCCACGTAGCGCGTGGTCACGCCAGCGGCGCGCTTGAGCGACTGCTCGGCACGTTCCTTGGCTTCGGAGGCCAGATCCAGGCTGTGCTGGGCCATTTTTTGGGCTTTGGAGGCGAGCATGTCCACCACTGGATCGACATTGCCGCGAAGCTGGCGCAGCCGGTTTTCGGCCTTGTCCAGCGCCTGGCGGGCATATTCGTGTGTCGATTCAGACGCCTGACTGGCGCCCTGAGCCAAGTCGTCGGAAGCTTGGCGAAGCGTGGGTATCACATCGTTGTTGGCGGTATTCATGGCAAATCCCTGATATCAGTCGGGTTAAAGATTTTTTGGAAGTAAAAAGAGAACTGGCGCCCTCTGAGCGTTTCAGCGGCCCCTGAACAGGCTCACGATGAAGCTGACAATGGCCATGATAGCGAAGATAACGAAAAGTATTTTCGCAATCTCGGCAGCACCTGCCGCGATACCGCCAAAGCCGAACACCGCCGCAATCAGGGCAATCACCAGAAAAACAACTGAATAATGCAGCATATCCATCTCCTCGCTATTAAAACTATCCCTTTCTTCAGCTTAATCAGTGAGGGATTTTTTGCTCATTGGATGAGTGCTTGTTGTGCTGTCAGGGTTCAGGTGGCGCTTGCTGTAGGAGGACGCGTTACATGGGCTTGGGCAAAATCGCACCGATCTCGGTGCCTTTTCCTTCGGTGCTGATGATGCTGAGTTTTCCGCCGGCCGCCTCGACCCGGTGGCGCATGCCGGTCAGGCCGTGTCGGCTCGGGCCGACATGCTGCGGATTGAAGCCCTGGCCGTTGTCCTTGACCGTCACGGCGATGTAGCCATCGAGGTTTCGCAGGCTGATCTGGGCCTGGCTGGCGTTGGCATATTTGGCAATGTTGGTCAGCGACTCCTGGGCCAGCCGGTACACCGTCAGCTGGGCCGAGCCGCCAAGCTCGACTTGTTCCAGCTCGGTGCTGATGCTCAGGCCCGAGCGCTCCTCGAATTCACGCGCCAGAATTTCCAGCGAGGCCACCAGCCCCAGGTGCGACAGCGAGGACGGGCGCAGGTCTTCGACAATGCGGCGCTTCAGGGCAATGCCGCTGTTCAGGGTGCGCGTGAGGTGCTCCAGGCGCTCGGCGGCTTCCGGCTGGAGCGGGCCCAGGCGCGACTTGATCCGGGCCACGTCGAGCTTGGCGGCCGTCAGCAGCGCGCCCAGCTCGTCGTGCAGTTCGCGCGCCAGGTGGCCGCGCTCGTCTTCGCGGACATTTTGCAGGTGCGTGGCCAGCTCGGCCAGGCTGGCGGTGCGCTCACGCACCTGTGTTTCCAGCCGGTCGCGCTCGGACGCCAGGGATTGCTGCTCGCGCAGGCCGGAGTCCATCCGCGCCTTGGTCTGCCACAGGTAGATGCAAAAAGCCAGCACCGCCCCGACCGCCGTCGCGGTAATGCCGATGCGCGAGAGCAGCAGCGCCCTTTTGATTTGTCGCTGTCCCCGCGCCATTTCCCAGGTATTGTTGGCAGCGAGTTTCGCCGACTGTTCGCGGATGGCCTCCATCTGGTCATTGCCCACGTCGGTGGACAGCACAAACTTCCAGCCCGCTTCATTGCCCTGCTTGCGCATGCGCACGGTCATATCCAGTTCGGCCAGTTTGCGCGCCACATGTTGCGACAGCACGTCGAAGTCGGCGAGCTGCTTCGGGTCGTGGGCGAATTGCCCGCGCAGCTGCGCCAGGTTCTGCTGAATGTCGGCGGTCGCCGTGTTGTAGGGGGCCAGGTAGCGCGCATCGCCGGTCAGCAGGTAGCCGCGCTGCCCGGTTTCGGCGTTGAGCATCTGCTGGACCAGCTTGTTGACGGCGCTGCGGTTTTGCTGGGCCGCTTCGATCTGGCTGGCCGCCTCGGTGGACTGGCTGAAACTGGCCTCGTTGATAAAGATCAGGGCAGCGGCCGCCAGCACGGCTAGCGTCAGGCTGATGAGCATTTTGGGTAGGGTCAGTTTCTTCACTGCAAAACTCCGTTACGCACTTCAAGTGACAACTCTTCAATAATGGACGCTTGGAGTCAATGCTGGTGGCTGATTTGAAAGTATTTTTTAAATCACCCTGCCGGACACTCTCAAAGAAAGACAGGGACACTACGTGATAAAAATTGGAATTGTGGATGACCACGCTATCGTTCGCTCGGGGCTGAAGCAGTTTTTCTCGGATCATGTGGACTTGCGCGTGGTCGGGGAGGCCGCCAGCGGGCGCGAGGCGATTGACCTGATTCGCAACGTGCCGCTGGACATCCTGGTCATGGACTTGTCCATGCCGGGCCAGAGCGGCATCGACGCGCTGGCGATGATCCGGGCCAAGGCGCCCGATGTCGGCATCCTCATTCTCAGCGGCTATCCGGAGGCGCATTACGCGGTCAACCTGATCCGCCAGGGCGCCAGCGGCTACCTGAACAAGGAGTGCGATCCGTCGGAAATTGTCGATGCGATCCGCGTGATTTCGCTGGGCAAGCGCTACATCACGGCGGGGGTGGCCGAACTGCTGGCGCAGCAGCTGAGCAGGCCCAGAGGCATGACCGCGCACGAGCAGCTGTCGGAGCGCGAATTTCAGGTGTTCCTGAAGCTGGCCAAGGGTGAAACGGCCGGCGACATTGCCAAGGCGCTGTCGCTGAGCGTCAAGACCGTCAGCACCTACCGCACCCGCGTGATGGAAAAGATGAGCCTGGCTTCGAACAGCGACCTGACCTATTACGCGCTGAAAAACAAGCTGATCGACTGACCGCGCCCCGGCGGCGCTCAAGCCTGAGCGCTGCTTTGCTGCAGGCAAAAATCGACCAGCCCGTCAATCTCGTTGGATTTGTCAAACACCGCGTCCACGCCCAACTGGGCGCAGCGCTGGCGAATGTCCGCCGTGGCGTAGTTGCTGAGCACCACGACCTTGCGCCGCGCAGGCCGATCCCGGCAAGCGGCCAGAACGCCCAGGCCGCTGCCTTGCTTGAGGAATAAATCGACAATCGCCAGATCCCACTCCTGCTGGCGGTCGGTCAGCCAGGCTTTTCCGTCGTTTTCGGTTTCCGCCATCCCGACAGCGGTCGCGCCCGCGAGTTCTTCGAGCGTTCCAATCAGGTTCTCTCGAATGGTCGGGTTGTCCTCAACGATATAGATTTTGAGTCTCACGGTTCAAGTCCAGGTAACGCAAGGTCCAGCCACGACGGACGGCAAGAATCAAGAAATCTCGACCCACCTTGTTTCCTAATGTATCTGGCATTGCCAAGGAATTGTGCCAGTGGCTTCTACTTCTATCTGTAGGCTGTTTCCTACTGTTGCGCTTTGCCGCAAACGGTGCAGCCGCTGTGGCGCTGCAATTGCATTTCATCCCAGCGCATGCTGCGGCCATCAAGCAGCAGCAGCCGACCCGTCAGCGGCTGGCCAATGCCGCACAGCAGCTTGAGCGCCTCGGCCGCCTGCACCGTGCCAACAATGCCGACCAGCGGCGCAAACACTCCCATGCTGGCGCATTGGGTTTCTTCGAGTCGCTCTGACTCTGGAAACACGCAGGCGTAGCAGGGTGATTCAGCGCTGCGCGGGTCATACACCGCGATCTGGCCGTCAAAGCGAATCGCCGCGCCCGACACCAGCGGCTTTTTGTGCCTGACGCAGGCGCGGTTGATGGCGTGGCGGGTGGCAAAGTTGTCGGTGCAGTCGAGCACCAGATCGGCCTGCGGCACCAGCCGCTCCAGCAGCGCCTCGTCAGCGCGCTCGGTGACGGGCGTGACGCGGACATCGGGGTTCAGCGCGGCCACCGCCTTTTGTGCTGAATGCGCCTTGAATTCGCCGATGCGCGCCGTGCTGTGGGCAATCTGGCGCTGCAGGTTGGTCGCCTCGACCCGGTCGTGATCGACGAGGGTCAGATGCCCGACACCGGCGCAGCCCAGGTACAGCGCCACCGGCGAGCCGAGCCCGCCCGCGCCAATCACCAGTACATGGGCGGCGAGCAGCTGTTGCTGGCCCTCAATGCTGATCTCGTCAAGCAGGATATGGCGCGAGTAGCGCAGCAGCTGTTCGTCGTTCATGGGGTAAACAAAAAGTGGAAAGGAAAAGAAAAAACCGGACGCTTGGGGTAAACGTCCGGCTGGGTTGTGGCTGTGGGTTGCAGCCGCTTCATGGCGGCGTCAGCGCCGGGCCGCTGCGGCCTAGTTGTCTTTTTTCTCGTTTTTCGTCTCGACCACGGCGGTCTTGCTGACCAGCACCGGCTGGCCCTTGAGCCGCTTGATGGCCTGAGCCAGCGGGAAGTCCTTGTCGCTGCCGAGTTCAGGTGGGCGGCGCTGCTCGGGCGTCTTCTTGGACTCTTCTTCGAGCCGCTTCAAGGCTTCCTCGCGGGCTTTTTCGCGGCTGGCATCCTTGACTTCGGCGCCCTGGCCGCTGTTGAGGTGCTTTTCCAGATCGGCCTCGCGGGTGCGCAGCGCGGCAAACGGGCTGCCCTCGGCGGTCTCGTCAATCATCACGTCGGGCACGATGCCGCGCGCCTGAATCGACTTGCCGCTCGGCGTGTAGTAGCGCGCCGTGGTCAGCTTGATGCCGGTGTCGGGGCCGAGCGGGCGCACTGTTTGCACCGAGCCCTTGCCGAAAGTCTGGCCGCCCATGACGGTGGCGCGCTTGTGATCCTGCAGCGCACCGGCGACGATTTCGCTGGCCGAGGCCGAACCTTCATTGACCAGCACCACCAGCGGCACGGTCTTCAGCGCGGCGGGCAGGCTTTTCAGCGGGTCGCTGCCGTTGCGGCGCAAGTAAAACTCGGGCGCTGCCTTGTAGGTGAACTTGCTTTCAGCCAACTGGCCGTTGGTCGAGACCACGGTGACGTTTTCCGGCAGAAAAGCGGCCGAAATGGCCACCGCTGCATCGAGCAGGCCGCCCGGATCGTTGCGCAAATCCAGCACCAAGCCCTTCAGCTTGGGCTCTTGCTTGTAAATCTGGTCAATTTTGGTGACAAAGTCATCAACCGTGCGTTCCTGAAACTGGCTCAAGCGGATCCACGCGTAGCCGGGTTCAATCACCTTGCTGCGCACCGACTGGGTGCGGATTTCCTCGCGGATGATGGTCACCGGGAAGGTGCGGTTCTCGTCCTTGCGGAACACCGTCAGCACCACCTTGGTCTGGGGTTCGCCGCGCATTTTTTTCACCGCGTCGTTCAGGCTCAGGCCTTTGACGGCGGTGTCGTCGATGCGGGTGATCAGGTCGTTGGGCTTGAGGCCCGCGCGGTCGGCGGGCGAGCCTTCAATCGGCGAGACCACCTTGACCAGCCCGTCTTCCTGGCTGATCTCAATGCCGACGCCGACAAAGCGGCCCGACGTGCCTTCGCGGAATTCCTTGTAAGACTTCTTGTCGAAATAGACCGAATGCGGATCCAGGCTGGCGACCATGCCGGAAATGGCGTCGGTGATGAGTTTTTTCTCGTCCACCGGCTCGACATAGTCGCTCTTGACCATGCCAAAAACCGAAGCCAAATGCTGCAGTTCTTCAAGCGGCAATGGCGCGATACCGCCCCGCGCCACTGCCTGCAGTTGCGTCGTGGTGAGCGCTCCGGCCAAGGCGCCAATTGAAATCCAGCCTGCTATTTTGAGCTTTTGACCCATAAAGTAATTTCCTAAACCTGTTGAGAAGCCAAGGCTCCCTCGTATCGGGGCAATATACACCTTGGAGTCAGATGCGCCGTGACAGTTCCCCCGCCTGCTGCGCTAGAGCGGAAGAAATACCGGAAAGCCAGCAGATTCTGGGCGATTTTTTACGCCTGTTCACAAAAGAACAGCGTCATGACGGCGGGCTGGCTTCAGGCCACCGGGCTGCGTTCGCGCCGATGGCCTGGCTGTCAAGGCTTGAGCCGGACTGGCCTCAAGCGGCAACGGCTGCGCCTTGCGCGCCGACGGCGGCGGCGGCCTTGGCGGCGGCTTCGCTGTCGCCCAGGTAGTAGCTGCGCAGCGGCTTCAAGTTTTCGTCCAGCTCATAGACCAGCGGAATGCCGTTGGGAATGTTCAGGCCGACGATGGCGTCGTCCGAGATGTTGTCCAGGTACTTGACCAGCGCGCGGATGGAATTGCCGTGCGCAGCCACCACGATGCGCTGGCCGCTCTTGATGGCGGGCGCCATCGCCTCGTTCCAGAACGGCAGCACGCGGGCCACGGTGTCTTTCAGGCATTCGGTCAGCGGCACCTGCTCGGTGGCCAGGTCGGCGTAGCGGCGGTCGGCGCGCTCGCAGCGCTCGTCGTCGGCGGCCAGCGCTGGCGGCGGCGTGTCGTAGCTGCGGCGCCAGACCAGCACCTGCTCGTCGCCGAATTTCTTCGCGGTTTCCGCCTTGTTCAAGCCTTGCAGCGCGCCGTAATGGCGCTCGTTCAGGCGCCAGCTGTGTTCGACCGGCAGCCAGGTGCGGTCCATTTCGTCCAGCACATGCCACAGCGTGCGCGTGGCGCGCTTGAGCACGCTGGTGTAGGCCACATCGAAATCGTAGCCTTCGGCCTTGAGCAGCTGGCCCGCGCCTTTGGCCTGGGCGATGCCGGTGTCGGTCAGATCAACATCGGTCCAGCCGGTGAAGCGGTTTTCAAGGTTCCAGCTGGATTCGCCGTGGCGGATGAGCACGAGTTTGTACATGGTGAGGCAGTTTGAAAGGAAGGTGAAAAGGAATAAAAAATGGCCGAATGGCCAGTTTCTGCCTCCATTCTAAAATCACCGCTTGAGTGACAAAACATACCAAAGGTAGAACGTGAAATTCTTGATCGATAACTGGATGCTGATTTCAATCGCCCTGGCCTCGGGCGGCATGCTGATGTGGCCCGCCATCACCGGCGGCATGAACGCAGGCGACCTCTCGGCGAGCAATGCCGTGCAACTGATGAACCGCGAAAAAGCCGTGGTCGTCGATGTCTGCGAGACGGCCGAATTTGCCGCCGGTCACATCACCGGCGCGAAAAACATTCCGCTCGGCGAGCTCGAAGCCAAGCTGCCCGGCGCCGTCAAAAACAAGACGCTGCCCTTGATTCTGGTGTGCGCCAGCGGCATGCGCTCGGGCCGTGCGGTGGCGATTGCCAAAAAGCTCGGCTACGAACAGGCCCAGTCGCTGAGCGGCGGCCTCAAGGCCTGGAAAGAAGCCAATCTGCCGATTGAAAAAGCCTGAACCATGCAAACCGTCAAAATCTACACCACTGGCACCTGCCCCTACTGCATTCAGGCCAAGCGCGTGCTGGCCCAGCGCGGCGTGACCGTGCTCGATGAAATCCGCGTCGATCTGCTGCCCGGCGAGCGCCAGAAAATGCGTGACCTCACCGGGCGTACCAGCGTGCCGCAGATTTTCATCGGCGCCACCCATGTCGGCGGCTGCGATGACTTGATGGCGCTCGACGCAGCGGGCGGCTTGCTGCCTTTGCTGGGCGCCGCCGCCTGAGATAATGATTTTCAGCCTGCCCGGCGCAGGCCTTGCCAACTTCCCATTTTTAGCCTCCTGACGAAAGAAAAAAACCTCATGGCCGATACCAATCTTGACCCCGTTTTCCAAATCCAGCGCGTCTATCTGAAGGATGTGTCGCTGGAGCAGCCCAATTCGCCCGAAATCCTGCTCAACCCCGAGCAGCCCGGCGTCGAAATTCAGCTGGGCGTGGATGCCAAGCCGGTCGCCGAAGGCGTGTTTGAAGTGACCGTGACCGCCACGGTGCATACCAAAATTGGCGACAAGACGGTGTTTCTGGTCGAAGCCAAGCAGGCCGGTATTTTCGAGCTGCGCAACATGCCCGAAGAGCAACTCGGCGCGCTGCTCGGCATTGCCTGCCCGCAAATCGTTTATCCCTACCTGCGCGGCAATGTGGCCGATGTGATCCAGCGCGGCGGTTTCCCGCCGGTGCATCTGGCGGAAATCAACTTCCAGGCCATGTACGAGCAGCAGCAGGCTAACGCGGCGGCATCGGCTCCCGAGGCGCCTCAAGTCCTCGCCTGATCGCCGTCAGGGCGCCCTGCGCGGCGTCCTGCGGTTTTTTTGCCATGAAAATTATCGTTCTCGGGGCGGGCGCCTGGGGCACCGCGCTGGCCGTCAATGCCGCGCAGGCTCACGATGCCAGCAAGCCCCGGCATCAAGTTACCCTTTGGGCGCGTGATGCAGCGCTTATCGCTGCCATGCAGGCTGGGCGGGCCAACAGCCGTTATCTGTCCGGCGTCAGTCTGCCGGAGTCGCTGCTGCTGCAGGGCGGCCAGGATTCGCTGGCGCAGGCGCTCCACGGGCAAGACCTCATCATTTTGGCCACGCCGCTGTCGGCCCAGCGAGCACGCCGAGGTGCGCCAGGCGCTGGTCGCGGCCTTTCACAACCCGAGCCTGCGCGTTTATGCGAATGACGACATCGTCGGCGTCGAAGTTGGCGGGGCGGTTAAAAACGTGCTGGCGATTGCCACCGGGCTGTGCGACGGCCTGCAACTGGGCCTGAACGCCCGCGCCGCCCTGATCACGCGGGGGTTAGCCGAAATGACCCGGCTGGGTGTGGCGCTGGGCGCACGCGCCGAGACTTTCACCGGGCTGTCGGGGCTGGGCGACCTGGTGCTGACCGCCACCGGCGACCTGAGCCGTAACCGTAAGGTGGGATTGCTGCTGGCCCAAGGCAAGTCATTGCCCGAAGTGCTGCAGTCGCTGGGCCATGTCGCCGAGGGCGTTTACTGCGCCCGCACTGTGGTGCAGCGCGCCGCCAGCCTGGGCGTCGATATGCCGATTGCGCGCCAGGTGGTGGCGCTGCTCGACGGCCAGCTGAAGCCCGCGCAGGCCGTGGCCATGCTGATGGAGCGCGAGCCGACCACGGAGCTGGACTGCGCCTGCTGAAAAGAGGCCACCGGGCCGCTGATTCAGCGTGTACCGGTGCTGGCGCTTTATTTGCGCAGCGAAATCGTCACCAGCAGCGACGAATTTTTCACCGCCGTCAGCGCGTGATTCACGCCGCCTTCGAGCCAGACCAGCTGGCCCGCCTGCATGCGCTGGGTTTGGCCGTTCATGCGCAGCTCGACTTCGCCTTCCAGGCAGTGAATCGTCGATTCGCCCTTGACCTCGTGCGCTGGCATGCTTTTGCCCGCAGGCATGACCAAGCGCATCATTTCAAGCTCATTTGATTTGAACAGCGCGACTGTTCGGGCGTCACAAAGCTGGCTGGCCAGCGGTTGAACGTCAATCAGTTGCCCGGATGCAGCGTGTGCAATAGCCATGTGAAACTCCAGAAAAAATTGGTATCAATGCCGGGAATGTTTATACATCAAGCCCCGCAGAGTGGCGTTCAAAGCGTCGGCGTGTCATCGCGGCCATCGGCCATGAAATCCGCCGGCAGGCTCGCCAGCAGGTCAAACACCGCCGCAGCTCCCGGCGCCCACGTCGCCGCCACAATGGCGCGGTAATTTTCATCGAGCCGGGGTTGCAGCAGCACCAGCGCGGCCAGCCGCCGGGCCATTGCGGTGACTTCCATGATTTCGGCCATCGTCAGGGCGCGGCCCAGCACGCGTTGTTCGCGGTAACTGAGCCACTTTTTCATCACCTGATAGCCGCCGATGGTGAAATCCCAGACCGGCTGGGGCACGTTTTTCCAGTAGGCGGTGGCGTTCAGGTACACGTCGAGCGTGGGCGCGCTGCCCAGCGCCGCAGCCTGCTCGCCGGGCTGGGGCGGGCGCGGCTCGGTTTTGCCTTTGCCCGGCATGGTGATGCTGCCCTGGCCGCCGCTGCCCCAGCCTGCCGTCAGGGCAAATTCAGCCGCCGTGAGCGCGCCGCCGCCGACGCGGCTGACGACGGCAATAGTTTTGAGTTCAGTGCGAATCGTGCCGCTGGTCACGCCGGGCGCGGGCGTTTCGGTGTCGAGCAGCGCGGCCACGTCGCGGCCCAGCGCGGCGGAGGCCAGCAGCGCGCCCCGCGTGGCGGGCAGCGGGATGCGCGGCCAGTTTTCGCGGATGCCGTCGGCGTTGTCGGCGAGGTAGGCCGGGCTGTAGCCGATGGCCAGCGCGTGCATCCAGATCAGTTCGGCGGTGGCCGGGTCGGTGTCCGGGTCGGGCAGGGCGAGGGCGGCGAGGTAGGCGCGGGCGGTGGGCGAGAGGTTGGCCGTCGCGTCAGAAAACCAGTCTTCTTGCGTGTCCCCCGTCTTTTTCTGCGTCAAACCCAAAGGGAATGCGGACGCATTCGGCGGCAGGTAGTGATAGTCGCAAAAGCCGGAAATAAACGACAAGGGTGATCCTTCATCCCGGTTTCCCCCTTTGACGCGTGTCACGAGAAAATTTTGCTTTGCCTTGACTTGGGCGGCAAAGTCAGGACGATGGCGCCGCCACAACGGGCGAAGTTCTGACCAATAGCAATACTGGTTATCAAAGGGACGAACCGCATACGGATAGACCGAAGTCTCCGAGAATGTGAGCGTGAGCAACGCTTTTTGGCGAACGGCTTCCGCCGAAAAATCAACGTAATCGTGAATCAAAATCGCGTCTGGACTGGCTTTGTAGTCTGCCCAAGAGATGCTGGCGTCAAGGTATCGCCGAAGCCGTTCCACCACAACTTGTTTACTGGGCGCGAACAGGGCTTTGCGGCGGTCTTCGCTGAGACCTTGATAGCCCACAACGGCGGAAAGGTCTGCAATCGTCGGCCAGCTTGAATAAGCCGAACTGACATCCATCGGTTTCAAGCTGTGGCGGTTGCCCGCCGTCGGGCTGGCGACGGCGTAATGCGCGTCGCGGTCAGTTTCTTCCAAACTTTTGAGCAAATCATCGCGTTTTTTCGCGCCCCACCAGTCGCGGTAAAGCACTTGGACGGGCGGCGTTGGCGCACTCTTCGGAATTCGCTTTGACGCTGGCGCAATCGGCGTGGCGGGCGAGTGCTTGACCAGCAAAGCCACCGCCGTTCCCTTGCGGATGCCTTCCTTGTTGTAGGGCGTGGAAAAGGCGCTCGGGTCGGGTAGCCCGTCGGGCGTCGTTTTGCCGGTTTCGCGGCTGTCGCCGTTCAGGTTGTCAATCCAGATGCGGTCGAAATTATTTGCCAGATGCTCGCGCATGACGACAAACGACGGTTCGCGCACATACGACGAGTTGCTGATGTAGCACACCACGCCGCGCCCGCCGCGCTCGGCAATGCGCCGCTCGGCCAGCCGGAAAAAGCGCACGTACAAATCATCCAGATTGAACTTTTTGATGCCCCACTTTTTAATCAAGCCTTCCTTGTACGGCGTG
>JAPLPS010000056.1 GCA_026400075.1 Polaromonas sp. | reverse complement strand
AGGCCGAGGGCGTAACGCGGCTGATCGTCGTCACCGACGAGCCGGACAAATACCACGGCCGCACGCACAGCGAAGCGCCCGGCAGTCCGGCGCGCACCGGCCACCCCGAGCTGATGAATAACCTGCCGCCCGGCATCACGGTGCATCACCGCGACGAGCTTGATCACTTGCAGCGCGAGTTCCGCGAGCTAAAAGGCACGACCGTCATCATTTATGACCAGACCTGCGCCACCGAAAAACGCCGCCGCCGCAAACGCGGCACGCTGCTTGATCCGGCGAAACGCGTCGTCATCAACGAGCTGGTCTGCGAAGGCTGCGGCGACTGCGGCGTCGTGTCCAACTGCCTGTCCGTCGAGCCGCTGGAAACCGAGTTTGGCCGCAAGCGCCAGATCAACCAGAACAGCTGCAACAAGGATTATTCGTGCGTGAACGGCTTTTGCCCGAGCTTTGTCACCGTCGAAGGCGGCCAGCTGAAAAAGCCGAAAAAGGAGAAAAAAGGCGATTTGGCCAGCCTGTCGCCGCTGCCCGATCCGGTGTTGCCGGTCACTGAAAACGCCTGGGGCATCGTCGTCGGCGGCGTCGGCGGCACGGGCGTGATCACGATTGGCCAGCTGCTGGGCATGGCCGCGCATCTTGAAGGCAAGGGCGTGGTCACGCAGGACGCGGGCGGCCTGGCGCAAAAAGGCGGCGCGACCTGGAGCCATATCCAGATTGCCAACCGGGCGGATGCCATTTACACGACCAAAGTCGATACCGCCAAAGCCGATTTGGTCATCGGCTGCGACCCGATTGTCACGGCCAGCCCGGCCACGCTGGCGACGATGCAGCCGGGCCGCACCTTTGTCGCGATGAACTCGCACGGCGCGCCGACGGCGGCGTTCGTCACCAACCCCGACTGGCAGTTTCCCGGCGGCAACTGCGACAGCGCGGTGCGTGCCGCCGTCGGCAACGACGCGCTGGCCAGCTTTGACGCCGAACAGGTCGCCGTGCAGTTGCTGGGCGACTCGATTTACACGAATCCTTTGATGCTCGGTTTTGCCTGGCAAAAGGGCCGGGTGCCGCTGTCGCATGCGTCCTTGACGCGGGCGATTGAACTCAACGGCGTGCAGGTCGAGAACAACCGCGCCGCGTTTGAATGGGGGCGCCGCTGCGCGCATGACCTCAACGCGGTGCAGGCGCTGTTTCAGACGGCGCAGGTGATCCGGCTGGTCAAAAAGCCCTCGCTGGTCGAGATGCTGACCCGGCGCGTGGCTTTTCTGACGGCTTATCAAAATGCCGCCTACGCGCAAAGCTATCTGGCGTTTGTCGAAAAAGTCCGCGCCGCCGAAGCGCCGCTGGGCAAAACGCAGCTGGCTGAAGCCGTGGCCCGTTATTTGTTCAAGCTGATGGCGTACAAGGACGAGTACGAAGTGGCGCGGCTGCACCTTGATACCGGCTTTGCGGACAAGGTGAGCAGCATGTTTGAGGGCGATTTCACGCTGAATTACCATCTGGCGCTGCCGCTGCCGCTGCCGCTGCTGGCCGCGAAAAACGACCAGGGCGAGCTGCAAAAGCGCCAGTTCGGCCCGTGGATGCTGAGCGGTTTTCGGTTGCTGGCCAAGCTCAAGGGGCTGCGCGGCACGCCTTTTGATCTGTTTGGCCGCACCGAAGAGCGCCGCGCCGAGCGTGCGCTGATTGACGAGTACCGGGCGAGCCTTGAAGAACTGCTGGTCTGCCTGACGCCTGAAACCCATGCGATTGCCGTGGAAATCGCCCGGATTCCCGAGCAAATTAAAGGCTATGGCCATGTCAAGGCGCGCCATCTGGCGGCGGCCCGGCTGCAGTGGGCGGCGCTGATGGCGTCTTTCCGGCAGGCAGCGGCGGTGCGCAAGTCGCAGGCCGCTTGAGCCGCAAGCCCTTGGTCAGCTTGCGGGCGCCCACGCATACAATCATTCAGTCTTCGCTCCCGCGTGGCGGTTTGAGCGCGTGTCTTGTCATTACTTGAATATTTTGGAGTCAGCCGTGTTTATTTCTTCCGCTTTTGCCCAGACTGCGCCAGCCATTCCCGCCGCTGGCGGCGACATGATGTCCACGCTCACCGGCATGCTGCCGCTGGTGCTGATGTTTGTGGTGCTGTACTTTGTGATGATCCGCCCGCAAATGAAAAAGCAAAAAGAGCACCGCGCGATGATCGACGCGCTGGTCAAGGGCGATGAAGTCGCCACCGGCGGCGGCCTGCTCGGCAAGGTCACCAAGCTGGGCGATGCCTACGTCAGCCTGGAAATTTCCCCCGGCGTTGAAGTGCAGCTGCAGCGCAGCGCCATCGTGCAGGTGCTGCCCAAGGGCGCCATCAGCAGCGCCAAATAAGGAATAGAGCCTTCTCATGAATCGTTATCCAGTCTGGAAATACGCCCTTATCGTGGCCGTGCTGCTGATCGCAGCGCTGTACACGTTGCCCAATTTTTTCGGTGAATCACCGGCCGTTCAGGTCTCCAGCAGTAAGTCCAGCATCAAGGTCGATACGGCCACGCTGGCGAGGGTCGAGCAGGCCCTGAAAACCGCCGGGATTGGCGCCGAAGCCATCACGCTGGAAGGCAGCTCGATCAAGGCGCGTTTTGGCGACACCGACACCCAGCTCAAGGCCAAGGACGCGATCCAGAAGGCGCTGACGCCCGAGGCGGGCGATCCGGCTTATGTGGTGGCGCTCAATTTGCTGTCGCGCTCGCCAAACTGGCTCAAGTCGCTAAACGCCAATCCGATGTACCTGGGCCTGGATTTGCGCGGCGGCGTGCATTTCATGCTGCAGGTCGATATGCAGGCGGCGCTGACCAAGCGCGCCGAGTCGCTCGCCGGTGACATCCGCCTGGCGCTGCGCGAAAAAGACCTGCGCCACGGCGGCATTGCCCGCAATGGCCAGGCGATTGAAATCCGCTTTCGCGATGCGGCCACGCTGGCGTCGGCCAAAAGCCTGATCCAGGAGCAAATGCCGGACCTGCAAATGGTCGAGACGCCGGACGGCAGCGAGTTCAAGCTGACCGCCAGCATCAAGCTAGACGCCACGCGCCGCATTCAGGATCAGGCGCTGAAGCAAAACATGCTGACGCTGCACAACCGGATCAACGAGCTGGGCGTGGCCGAGCCGGTGATCCAGCAGCAGGGCACTGACCGCATCGTCGTGCAGCTGCCCGGCGTGCAGGACACGGCCAAGGCCAAGGACATTCTGGGCCGCACCGCGACGCTGGAAATGCGCCTGGTCGAAGACAGCGCCGAAGCCCGCGCCGCCGAAAGCGGCAGCGGCCCGGTGCCGTTTGGCACCGAGCGCTTTCTGGAGCGCAGCGGCCAGCCGGTCATCGTCAAGAAGCAGGTCATCCTGACCGGCGAGAACCTGACCGACGCCCAGCCCGGCTTTGACTCGCAGAGCCAGCAGCCCAAGGTCGATCTGACGGTGGACGCCAAGGGCGGGCGCATCATGCGCGACACCAGCCGCGAAAACATCAAAAAGCGCATGGCGATTTTGCTGTTTGAAAAGGGCAAGGGCGAGGTGCTGACCGCCCCGGTGATTCAGGGCGAGCTGGGCAACCGCTTCCAGATTTCCGGCTCGATGAGCGTCAATGAAGCCAACGACCTGGCGCTGCTGCTGCGCGCCGGTTCGCTGGCCGCGCCTATGGACATCATCGAAGAGCGCACCATCGGCCCGACGCTGGGCGCCGAAAACATCAGCAAGGGCTTTCACAGCGTGACCTGGGGTTTTGCGGTGATCGTGGCCTTTATGGCGGCTTATTACATGCTGTTTGGCCTGTTTTCCGGCATCGCGCTGGCGGTGAATCTGCTGTTGCTGGTGGCGGTGCTGTCGATGCTGCAGGCGACGCTGACGCTGCCCGGTATGGCGGCGATGGCGCTGGCGCTCGGTATGGCGATTGACTCGAACGTCTTGATTAACGAGCGCATTCGCGAGGAATTGCGCAACGGCTCATCGCCGCAGGCGGCGATTCACGCGGGCTATGAGCGCGCCTGGGCGACGATTCTGGACTCGAACATTTCGACGCTGATCGCCGGTCTGGCGCTGCTGGCGTTTGGCTCCGGGCCGGTGCGCGGTTTTGCGGTGGTGCATTGCATCGGCATTTTGACCAGCATGTTCTCGGCGGTGTTTTTCTCGCGCGGCCTGGTCAACTTCTGGTACGGCAGCCAGAAAAAGCTCAAGACGGTGTCCATCGGCACCGTGTGGCGTCCCGACGCTGACGCGGTGGCGAAATAAGCCCCGCAGCCTCTTTTTCCTGAGTTTCTTTCTTTAAGGTTCCCAGATGGAATTTTTCAAAATCCAGCGCGATATCCCGTTCATGCGGCACGCCCTGGTCTTTAACGTCATCAGCTTTGCGACTTTTGCGCTGGCGGTGTTTTTCCTGTTCTCGCGCGGTTTGCATTTGTCGGTGGAGTTCACCGGCGGCACGCTGATGGAAGTCAACTACACCCAGACCGCCGATGTCGGGAAAATCCGCGACACCGTGGCCAGCCTGGGTCTGAAAGACGTGCAGGTGCAAAACTTCGGCACCTCGCACGATGTGATGATCCGCCTGCCCGCCCAGAAGGGCGTCAGCACCGCCCAGCAAAGCGACACGGTGCTGGCCGCGCTGAAAGCTGCCAGCAGCGATGTGACGCTGCGCCGCACCGAATTCGTCGGCCCGCAGGTCGGCGAAGAGCTGGCCCAGGACGGCCTGAAAGCGCTGGCGATGGTGGTGCTGGGCATCGTCATCTACCTGGCTTTTCGCTTTGAGTGGAAATATGCGGTGGCGGCCATCATTGCCAACTTGCACGACGTGGTCATCATTTTGGGCTTCTTTGCCTTTTTCCAGTGGGAGTTCTCGCTGCCGGTGCTGGCGGCCGTGCTGGCCGTGCTGGGCTACTCGGTGAACGAGTCGGTGGTGATTTTTGACCGTATCCGCGAGAATTTCCGCCGCTACCGCAAGATGAACACGGTGGAGATCATCGACAACGCGATTACCTCGACCATCAGCCGCACCATCATCACGCACGGCTCGACCCAGATCATGGTGCTGTCGATGCTGCTGTTTGGCGGCCCGACGCTGTTTTACTTTGCGCTGGCGCTGACCATCGGCATTTTGTTTGGCATTTATTCATCGGTGTTTGTCGCTGCCGCGATTGCGATGTGGCTGGGCATCAAGCGCGAAGACCTGATCAAGGCGCCCGCCAGAAAAGACGATCCGAACGATCCGAACGCAGGCGCTGCGGTGTAGTCACCGTTTAATTCTTATTTGAAGCTGGCCGTGCCTTCTCCCCCGAGTCAACCCAGGTTCAGCGCAGTTGCCCAGCAGGCCAGAACCCTGTTTGTCCAGCGCTCGGTGCGCCTGTTGCCGGGTCTGGCCAAAACCATCAGTGAGATGCTCGCGCTGATGGCCGATCAGCCGGACAGCGCGCCCAAAATGCAGGCGATGGCCGATGCTTTTTTGCTGTTCCAGAAAAGCAGCGCGCCGTGGGTGCGCGGCACGGTCAGCGCCTGGGCCGGGCAGCTGTCCTTGCCTGCGCAGCAGGCGGCGCCCACGCCCAGCAGTTCGGCCACGCTAGAGCTGCTGGGCAATGAGGCGGTCGAGCACCGCATCATTGCCTCGCGGCTGGCGCTGCGCCTGCTCGACATGGCGAGCTGGGAGCTCAACGACTTGCGCCTGCGCATCCAGAGCCTCGAAGCGCTGTCCGAGCTGAACCGGCAGGACATTTTCCGGCCCGAGGTGCTGACGCGGCATCTGGTCGATCAGTGGACGCAGGCCGGTTTGACGGTGTTCATCTGGCTCAAGGTGCAGGAGATGGTTCAGAAAACGCTGGCCACGCAGATGCAGGAGATTTACCACGCGACCAATGAATTCCTGATCCAGCAAGGCGTGATGGCCGAGATTGATCTGCGGCCCTTGGTGCGGCGCACGCCTTCTGCGGTGAGCGCCAACATGCCGCTGACCAGCTTGTCGGCCCCGCTCGAAAAACTGCCTGAAAAATCTGCCCCCAGCGTGCCTGCGGTGCTGGCCGCGTCCGTGGAAAAACGCCCCGCGTTGACCGTCAGCAGCCCTTTGCAAAGCGACGAAGGCGGCGCGCTGATCGACAGTGCGCCAGCCCCCAAACCGCCGCTCGGCAACCCGCCAGTCCCCGCGCCCGCCGCCAGTCCAAGTCCCGCCAATACAGCCCTGGATGAAGCGCGCACGGCGGCGGAGGCTACGCCGCTGGGGCGCATGCGCCTGCGCGCCCAGGGTGTGATCGGGCGTCTCAAGCAAATGCTGAGCAGCCAGGTGGCCGGTTTTGACGAGGCGCGCGCCAGTCCGGCATCGTCCCAGCTGGCCCAGGCGATCAGCCGCTTGCAGCGCCCTGACGAAAGCGCCACGGAGCCGGGCTGGCTGAGCCAGCGCCAGGATCTGGAGCCGATGGATCAACTCGATGTCAACAAGGCTTTGGGCGCGATACGGCTGCGCACCAGCGCGCTCAAGCAGGCCAGCACCACCTCCTCGGAAAGAGCGACGATTGAAATCGTCGCCCTGATGTTCCAGAGCATTCTGGCCGAGGACAGGATTCCGCCCGCCATTCGCGTCTGGTTTGCGCGGCTGCAAATGCCGGTGCTGCGACTGGCGATTTCAGAGCCCGAGTTTTTTGGCTCGCTGCAGCATCCGGCGCGCCAGCTGATTGACCGCATGGGCTCGTGCGTGCTTGGTTTTGAGGAGGTGACCGTCAGCAGCGCGCTGGAGGCCGAGGTCAAGCGGGTGGTTCAGGTGATTGAGCAGTACCCGGAAACCGGGCGCCGCGTGTTTGAACTGGTCTATGACGAGTTTGACAAATTCCTGTCGAAATTCCTGTCCCAGCAGGGCAGCGCCGCGCGCGTGGTCAGCGTGGCCCAGCAGATCGAGCAAAGAGAAACGATGACCATCCAGTACACCATCGAGATGCGCAAGATGCTCGATGGTCTGCCGGTGCGCGAAGAAATACAGGAATTCCTGTTCAAGATCTGGGCCGAAGTGCTGGCGATGGCTGCCATCAAGAACGGCCCGCAGCAGGCCCAGACTTTGCAGCTCAAGCAGGCTGCCTCCGATCTGGTCTGGGCGGCCAGTGCCAAGCCGAACCGGGGCGACCGCGCCCGCGTCATTGCCGAGCTTCCCCGGCAATTGCAGCGCCTGCGCGAAGGCATGGCTTTGCTCGGGCTGGACCTGGCTGCGCAGGACGCGCAAATCAAGATCATCAACGAGATCCTCAGCGACGCCTTCATGTCGAAAAACGATGCGATTTCGATGGTTCAGGTCAACGCAATGGCCAAGCGGCTGATGAATCTGGAAGACTATTTATCCGACGAGGATGTCGGCGACCTGCCGCTGGACACCGAAAGCCTGATCACGATGATCGGGCTGGACGCCGCCCATACCGAGGTGATTGCCAATGGCGGCAGCCAGCCGACAGAGGTGATGCGCGGCTGGGCGAAAGAGCTGCAGCTGGGCAGCTGGTTTAGCCTGGACCACAACGGCACGCTCAGCCAGGTGCAGTTTGTCTGGTGCAGCGAGCGCAAGCAGCTGCACCTGTTCGTCGCGGCGGACGGGCGCAATTTTTTGATTCAGATGCGTCGTCTGGCTGCTTACCTGCAGGCTGGTCTGCTGGTGCCCACCGAGGACGAAGCGCTGACAGTGCGCGCCACCCGCGAGGCGCTGGCCAAGCTCGACGCCAATCCTGAGCGGCTGCTGGGCTAGCGTCGATTTCTGGGAGGCGCCTTCGGCATGGGTTTTTTGGCCGCGTCTGGGCCGGGCTAAACGGGCATTTGGCGCGCTGGGCGCGTTGTGGCTGCGCCCGTGGCGCTCAGTGCGCCAGGCGTCCCTGCGAGTCGTCGCACAGCTCGTCGAGCACCAAGGCGTCGGGCTCTTGGCCGAAACTCCAGTACACCATCAGCACGATGATTTTCAGGTCGTCGAGCGTGACCGGGTCGCCCGGCGCGGCCATCGCGCGATCCATGACGATTTCGCGCATGTGCGGCGGCAGCACGCCGGCAGACTCCAGAAAGCTGACAAAACCCAGGCTTTGCGCGCCCAGGTGCATCTGCTCGGCCACCGAATAAACCCGCAGGCTGTGGCTCGATTGCGGCAGGATGCCCGCCGCGACGCCGACCAGCCCGGCGCTGTCGCTGCAAGCCTTGACCAGCAGGTCGATTTGTGTGCCCTGGGCAGCGGCGCTCAGGCCGTCGAGCCAGACCAGCGCGTCCTGGATTTCTTCCGCCTCAAAGCCAGCGGCCATCAGCTTGCGGCCGAGCCGATCCGGCTCTGGGCAGGCGGCGCCCTGCCAGTAATTTTCGTAAACATAGACCAGAACTTCAAACATGCATCCAATATAGCGCAGATAGCCTCACGCCGCCGCCAGACGCTGGAACAGGCCGCCGGGCAGGCGCGCCAGCGCTCCGTCCAGCTCCAGTTCCAGCAGCTGCGCCTGCAATTGGGCTGTGGCCAGCCCGCAGCGCGCCTGCAGCGCGTCCAGGCTGACCGGGTCAAAACCCAGCGCCGCCAGCAGCGCGCTTTGCGGGCCGCCGGGTGGCGCGTCGTCTGCGTCGTCCGGGTCGGCGCCGTCTGCCGCGTCCAGCAAACCGGGCGCAGCGCCGCTGTCGGGAAAATCGCCGCCGTCACGGTCAGCGCCGACCGGCGTCAGCCGCAGCTCTTCGAGCACATCCTGCGCCACTTCGACGAGCTTGGCGCCCTGCTTGATCAGCGCGTGGCAGCCGCGTGACTGCGGCGAGTGAATCGAGCCGGGAATCGCAAACACCTCTTTGCCCTGCTCGGCCGCCAGCCGGGCGGTGATCAAGGAGCCCGATTTCAGCGCCGCCTCGACTACCAGCGTGCCCAGACTCAGGCCGGAAATAATCCGGTTGCGCTTGGGAAAATTGGCCGTCAGCGGCGGCGTGCCCAGCGGGAATTCGCTAATGAGCATGCCCTGGCGGGCGATGCGGTGCGCCAGCGCCAGATGTTTTTTGGGATAAACCCGGTCCAGCCCGGTGCCGACGACGGCAATCGTCTCGCCGCCGCCGAGCAGCGCGCCGTCGTGGGCCGCGCCGTCAATGCCCAGCGCCAAGCCTGACACCACGCACAGCCCGGCTTCGCCAAAGGCTTTGGCAAACTGGCGTGCATTGCTTTCGCCCTGCGGCGTCGGATTGCGGCTGCCGACGATGGCCAGGCTGCGGGCGAGGGTGGCGGCCGTGTCGGTGCATGTACACAGCGTGCCCAGCATGTACAGCATCAGCGGCGGGTCTTCGATGTTGAGCAGCGCGGCCGGGTAGGCGGCGTCGCCGAGCGTGGCGATGCGCCGGTTGCTGCCAGCCTGCAGCCAGTCGCGTGTGGTTTGCAGCAGCGCGGCCAGCGTGGGCGGCTCGGTTTGCAGCGCGCTGGCCAGTTTTTCTGAACCGAGCTGGCGCAGCGTCAGGCTGCTTTGCTCAAACACCGCCTGCGCCGAGCCGAACGCGGCCAGCAGCTTGCGCGCGGTGGCGTTGCCCACGCCGGGCGTCAACGTCAGGCGCAGCCAGGCTTGCAGCTCTTGGGTGTCCATCAAAATCTTCAGCGGCGCCGTGTCAACAACTCAATTCGGGTTGGTAAAGCGGTCGCCCACCTTGACGCCACGCGTCACCTGCAGCGTCAGCGCGTAGGACAGGTTTTCAAAGGTGCGAAACACCATCAGCAGGCCGTTGCGCTCATTGGGCAGCTTCATCGGCGTGCGGGCGCTGTCGGTCTTGTCCAGCATGCGCTGGCCGTCCTGCAGGATGGCCATGACATGGCCGCGCTCCAGCCCGTCGCGGCTGCCCCGGTTGACGACCACAATCTGGCTGCTGCCGACGATGGCCACGGCGCTGCCATAGACCGAAACGATCTGGCCGGACAGCGGCCCGGACGGCGCGTGCGGCACGTAGTTGCGCAGTTCACGCGGCGGCTCGGGCATCAGGCGGTCGCCGATCCGCATTTCTTCCTTGCTGCCGACGATGTCTATCGTGGCCGGAACTTTTTCGCTGTGCCGCTCGCCGTCTTTTTCCTGGACTTCGGTGCTGGACTCGCCGCGCACCAGCTCGGCCTGGCCGACGTACTGGGCTTCATAGCCCAAAATCTCCTGGGTGGTCGGGTCTTTCAGCGGCTTGGCATTGCGAAACACGCGAAAGTTAAAGGGCTTGCCCTGTCCGGTGCTCAAGGTCTTGCCGGTGCTGCCATCGGCATAGTCGCCGCTGGCATAGGCGCGGTCGCCACGGCTGAGCAGCACGCGCCCTTCCTGGGTGGCGACAATCCGGGGCGCCGTGGCAAATTCAAGCGCATCGACAATCAACGGCTCGGCCAGAAACGGCTCAATGCTCTGGGGCGACAGCGTCGGCAGCGCCGAGTCGGCCAGGGTCGAGGTGCGGGTGTGCGGAGAAATCCGCACGGTATTGCCGGGCTGGCCGCCGCTGCCGCCTGCGCCCCGGCGCGTGCTCAGCGTGGCCCGGCCGTTGGATTTTTCAAGGAACAGCTGCTGGCCGGGATAAATGCGGTGCGGGTTGCGGATGTCTTCGCGGTTCATGCCCCACAGCTCGGGCCAGCGCCACGCGCTTTTCAGGAACATGCCGGAAATTCCCCACAGCGTGTCGCCCGACTTGACGGTGTAGCTGTCCGGCGCCTGGGGCGCCAGATCGGACAGCGCCACACCGCTGCGCGCGGCCTGGTCGGCGGTGTTTTGCTGGGCGGCGGTGACCGGGAAATTCTGGGCCTGCAAGCCAGCGCAGAAAGCGCCGAGCAGGGCGGCTACTGCGAACGGAACAGGGCTGAAACGAAAAAATTGAAGATGCATCTTGAAGCGGGTTGAGTCTGTGAGAGTGAGTGACCGGCCGAAACGTCAGGCGATTTTGACCCCAAGCCCTTGATTAAGCAACGATTCGGCGCTTATGGGACGATGGCGGCGTTCAAAAATCCGAGAAAGTGGCGAAAATAGCGACTTCTTATGTCTTCCTCCATGACTCTACTTACCATTCTCCGTTACCCCGATCCCCGGCTGCAGCAGGTTGCCAAACCGGTGGCGGCTGTCGATGCGCGCCTGCGCCAGCTGGCCGACGCCATGTTCGCCACCATGTACGAGGCCGCCGGTATCGGCCTGGCCGCGACCCAGGTCAATGTGCATGAGCGCCTGATCGTCATTGACGCCAGCGAAACACGCGACCAGCCGCTGGTTCTGATCAACCCCGAAATCGTCTGGGCCAGCGCCGAGACGCGTCTGGGTGAAGAGGGCTGCCTGTCGGTGCCCGGCATTTACGACGGCGTCGAGCGTTCGCTGGCCGTGCGGGTCGAGGCGCTAGACCTGGACGGCAAGCGCCAGACCCATGAAGCCGAGGGCATGCTGGCGGTCTGCATCCAGCATGAAATGGATCACTTGATGGGCAAGGTGTTCGTCGATTACCTGTCGCCACTCAAGCGCAACCGCATCAAGGCCAAAATGGTCAAGCAGAAAAAAGACGAAGAGCGCGACGCCGCCCCCCGCCAACGCTAAACGCTTAACGCTTTCAGGATTCCCATGCGCGTCATTTTTGCCGGTACCCCCGAATTTGCCCGAGTCGCGCTGGAACAGCTGCAGGCGGCCGGTCATCAAATCCCGCTGGTGCTGACCCAGCCCGACCGCCCGGCCGGGCGCGGCATGAAGCTGCAGGCCTCGCCGGTCAAGCAGTGGGCCGAGCGCCACGCCATCCCTGTCGCCCAGCCCAGAAGTTTGCGCCTGGACGGCAAATACCCGGAAGACGCCGAAGCGGCCCGCGCCGCCATCGAGGCCGCGCAGGCCGACGTGATGGTGGTGGCCGCTTACGGCCTGATCCTGCCGCAGTGGACGCTGGACGCGCCCCGGCTCGGCTGCCTGAACATCCACGCGTCGCTGCTGCCGCGCTGGCGTGGCGCCGCGCCGATTCACCGCGCCATCCAGGCCGGTGACGCGCAGACCGGCGTCGCCATCATGCAGATGGATGCGGGTCTGGACACCGGCGACATGCTGCTGGTGGAGGCCGTCCCCATCGTCCACAGCGGCGCCGCGCTTGACACCACCGCCACGCTGCACGACAAGCTGGCGGCGCTGGGCGGACGGCTGATCGTGCAGGCGCTGGC
>JAPLPS010000096.1 GCA_026400075.1 Polaromonas sp. | reverse complement strand
GTCGCGGCGCGTCCAGTCGGCGCGCAGCAGGGCGACGTTTTTCGCCGCCATGTCGGCCAGCACCTCGGCGCTGGCCAGCGTGGTTTTTTTGTTGTACTGGCAGGTCACGCACCAGGCGGCGGTGAAATCGACAAACACGCTTTGGCCTTTTGCTGTTAATTCGTTGACGCGGCCGGGCTGCCAGTCCTGCCAGCGCGACTGGGCTGTTGCTGAAGCGGTGCCTGCAGCGGCCACGTCAGACGCCGCCGCTGGCAGACTGGCCGCCGTCGTGATATTCGGGCCGATGGCCCACAGCCCCAGAATGCACAGCGCGATTGAAACCGTCATCAGCACCCGGCGTGGCAGGCCGCGCAGGCCCAGCGACCAGACCGCCAGCGCCAGCAGCACCAGTAGCGCCAGCAGCGCGCCGACGCCATTGATGCCGCTTTGCTGGCCCAGCACCCAGACCAGCCAGACGACGGTGGCGAACATCGGAAACGCCATCAGCTGCTTGAACGTCACCATCCAGGCGCCGGGACGCGGCATGGCTCGGGCCACGGCGGGCACGGCGCTGGCGAGTAAATAAGGAATCGCCATGCCCAGGCCGATGCTGCCAAACACCGCCAGCGCCTGCACCGCAGGCAAGCCCACGGCGTAACCCAGCGACGCGCCCATAAACGGCGCGGTGCAGGGCGAAGCCACGGCAGTGGCCAGCACGCCGGACAAAAACGCATTGATGCCGGGATTTTTCGCCTGCAGGTTGATCACGCGCAGCGGCAGGATATTGCCGAAATCAAACAGCCCGGCCAGGTTCAGCCCCAGCAGCGTGAACAGCGCCGCCAGTCCCGCCACCACCGCCGGGTTTTGCAATTGAAAACCCCAGCCGAGCTGCTCGCCCGCCGCCCGCAGGCCCAGCAGCAGCGCGCCCAGCGCCAGAAACGACAGCACCACGCCCGCCGTGTAAGCCAGGCCGGTGGCCAGGCGCGTGGCCTGGTCTTTCACATGCACAAAGCCGACCATCTTGATGGCCAGCACCGGAAACACGCAGGGCATCAGGTTCAGCACCAAGCCGCCCAGCAGCGCACCTAGCAGCGCGGCGAACAGGCCCAGCGTGGGCGCGCTGGCCGGTGCTGGCGCTGCCGCATTCGCCTTCAGCGCCGCTTCCAGCGCGGGCGAGACCACGGCGGGCGCGGCGGTGGCGGGCCAGTTGCCCCGAATCGGCGCGTCAATGCGGTAAGCGGTGTCATTCAGCGTCACTACCAGCGGCAGGTGATTCGGGCTGTCGCTGCGCTGGCTTGACACCGGCAATTGCGCCGTCCACAGCGCGCCTTGCCAGCGTTGCTGCCAGGGAGCGGCCGGTTCCACCACGCTGGCGGTTTCCGGGAACAGCGCCAGCGTTTTTCCTTGCAGCGCGGCGGGCAGACCGGCCAGCGACACCTTCAGCGTCTGGCCGCTGATTTCAATCAGGCTGGCGCCAGTTGGCAAGGATTTGGGCGTGGCATCAAAGGCGGCCTGGAACAGCGCGCCGCTGGCCGCCGTCGAGCTGTGCGCCGGAATGCTCAGCGCAAAATCGCCTTCCTGCGGAATGCATTCCTTGCGGCAGACCAGCCACGCGGCTTTCAGTTTCACGTCCAGCTTGGCGGCGCTGAAGCCGGGCGGAATCGTCAACTGCACCGGCAGCAGCACCGCGCCTTCGTAGCCGTAATTGGCCAGCGTGCCGATGGGGATTTTTTTCGGCGTCGGCCAGGCGATTTCGCCTGCCGTGATGCCTGCGGGCAGTTGCCACTCAAACTGCGTCGGCAAGCCGGAGTCGCCGGAGTTCTTCCAGTAGGTGTGCCACTGCGGCTGGTGCGCCAGTTGCAGGCCGAGCCAGACCGGCTTGCCCGGCGCCACGCCCTCGGGCGCCCAGGCCAGCAGCTCGGCGCGCACCTGCGCGGTGCTGATGACCGCGCTGCCCGCTGCGCTGCCGGTTTTAAGGAGAGCGCTTTGCGCCCCAGCCCCCGCAGGCAGCGCGCAGGCGGCGATAAAACAAAGAGTCGTGACAAAACGTTGGAAATTCATCGTGATCTGAGCGGCGCGGGCGCCTTTAGTTCCGGCTGGGGCGGCGGCGTGAACATCGACGGGAGTTTTTTCGGCGCCTTGATGCGCAGCTGCTTGTTGACGTTTTCCTGACCGAACACCACCTCGATGTCGGCCACGGCCACGCCAAACAGCGGCGCCAGAAAGCGCACCATGTGATCCGTCGCCTTGCCGTTGAGCGGCGCGGCGGTCACGCTGATCTTGAGCTGCGTGCCCTTGGGCTTGCCGATGGCGTCCTTGCTGGCGCTGGGCTTGCCCAGAATGTTGACCACCAGCGTGTCGCCGTCCCAGGCAAAGAAGGAATCGCCGGTTGAATTTCTAGGGCGCATCGTTATTCAGTTTGGGGCTGGTCATCAGAGTTCCCGAGAAACCCCGGCCTTCAGACCGGGGAGGCAGAGGGCGAGCGCAAAGCGTTCGGGGTTTGTTTTTGCTTGTGAAGCACTGCTAATATGTCCGGCATGATCTTGGTCTATCGCTACCGGGTGAAATCGCTGAACGGCTTGCTGAACAAGCAAAGCCGGGCCTGCAACTTTGTCTGGAACTACTGCAACGACCGACAAAAAGATGCTTTGCGCTTTGGGCGGCGCTGGCACACCGGGTTTGATTTGAATAAACTCACCGCTGGCAGCAGCAAAGAGCTTGGCCTGCACTCTGGCACCGTGAACGCAGTTTGTGAGCAGTACGCCAAATCGCGCAGCCAGAAGAAACGCCCCTACCTGCGCTATCGGGGTAAAAAGTCTCTCGGCTGGGTGCCGTTCAAGGGCCGCGACTTGAAGCGCGAGGGCGACGCCTTCCGCTTTGTGGGTAACACCTTTCGCATTTTTCACAGCCGGGCGCTGCCCGAGGGAAAAACCAAGGACGGCAGCAACTTTTCCCGCGACAGCCGGGGCAACTGGTTCCTGAACATCGTGATTGATGTGGCCTGCGCGACTGAGACGCGCCAGCCGCTCAAAGGCGTCGGCATTGACCTGGGGTTGAAAGACTTCGCCACCCTGTCCACGGGCGAGAAGATTGGGGCGCAGCGCATCTACCGGGGCGCAGAAGCAGCGCTGGCCGTGGCGCAACGGGCGGGCAAGAAAAAGCGCGTGAAAACGATTCACGCGCAAATAGGAAACCGGCGAAACGACTTTCACCACAAACTCAGCACCCGCATCGTGCGCGAGTTTGACTACATCGCGGTGGGCAATGTCAACGCCGCCGGACTCGCCAAGACCAGCATGGCGAAGTCCGTTCTGGATGCGGGCTGGTCGTCCTTCCGAACTCAACTGGCGTACAAGGCTGTTAAGCATGGCGCGTGGTTTGAAGAAGTGAACGAAGCGTTTAGCTCCCAAGTCTGCTCGGATTGCGGCGCTCTGCCCGATTCGAGGCCGAGAAGTATCGCAGACCTTGGAATAAGGAATTGGGTTTGTTCGGACTGTGGCTGTGCGCATGATAGGGATGTGAATGCGGCTAAAAATATTCTGAAAAAATTTGGTTCCCGTGCCGGGCATGGCACGCCAGCAGTGGGAATTCCCGTCCTTTAGGGCGGGGAGGATGTCAACCGCTTGATGATAGTGGCAGAGACTCTTGCTAGGCGTCCGCTCAATTTGCGGGGCGCTGGCTAAAATCGCCCGCTCAATCCCATCATGGAGCATTCAATGACTTTTCCCGCGCACCAGCTGACGATGACGGTGCTGATGACTCCCGATATGGCGAATTTTTCCGGCAATGTTCACGGCGGCACGATTCTCAAATTTCTCGACCAGGTGGCTTACGCCTGCGCGAGCCGCTATGCGGGCAGCTACGTGGTCACGCTGTCGGTGGATCAGGTGATGTTTCGCCAGCCGATTTACGTCGGCGAGCTGGTCACGTTTCTGGCCTCCGTCAACCACACCGGCACCTCGTCGATGGAAGTGGGCATCAAGGTGCTGGCGGAAAACATCCGCACCCAGGTGCTGCGCCACGCCAACAGCTGCTTTTTCACGATGGTGGCGATTGACGACGAGCGCAAGCCGATTGCCGTGCCGCCGCTGCGCCCGTTCACGCTCGACGAACAGCGCCGCCACGCCGCCGCCATTGTGCGCAAGCGTTTTCGCCAAGAGTTTGGCAAACAGCAGGCGCAGGCCGGGCTGGCTGCGACTGAGCAGTAACGCCTGCCGCCTGCTTTGATAATGGCGGCATGGATTTCCTCCCCGCCGTCACCCCGCCCGCCATCGTTCTAGCCACGCTGAACGCCAAATTTATCCACGCCTCGCTGGGCCTGCGCTGCCTGCTGGCCAATATGGACTTGCACGGCGGCCCCGGCCTGCGCGCGCGCACGCAATTGCGCGAATTCACCATAGGCCAGCGCCCGATTCAGATCGCCGAAGAGCTGCTGGCGCTGGCGCCCCGCGTAATCGGCCTGGGCGTGTATATCTGGAACACCGTCGAAACCACGCAGCTGGTGCGCCTGCTCAAGGCGCTGCGCCCGGACATCAAAATCGTGCTCGGCGGGCCGGAAGTCAGTTTTGAAACCGGCGAGCAGGAAATCTGCCGCCTGGCCGACCACGTCATCACCGGCTGGGGCGATGTCAGCTTTCCCAAACTGTGCCGCGCCCTGCTGGACGGCCCGGCGCCGCTGATGAAAATCATCCCCGGCGAACAGCCGCCGCTGAGCGAACTGGCGCTGCCTTACAACGAATACACGGCGCAGGATCTGGCCAAGCGCCTTTTGTATGTCGAAGCCTCGCGCGGCTGCCCGTTCAAGTGCGAGTTCTGCCTGAGTTCGCTGGACAAGACCGCCTGGGCCTTTGAGCTGGACGGCTTCATGGGCGAAATGGACGCGCTGTATCGGCGCGGCGCCCGTAATTTCAAATTTGTGGATCGCACGTTTAATCTGAAAGTGGATTTTTCGGTACGCATCCTGCAGTTTTTCCTCGACCGCATAAAAGACGCGGCGGGCGCTGCCGGGGCTGCCGGGGCCGCGCCGGAATTGTTCGTACATTTTGAAGTCGTGCCCGACAGCCTGCATGAAAAACTCAAGGCGCTGATCGGGCAGTTTCCGCCCGGCTCGCTGCAGTTTGAAGTCGGCATCCAGAGTTTTAACCCCGAGGTGCAGCAGCGCATTTCGCGCAGGCAGGACAACGACAAAACCGCCGAGAACCTGCGCTGGCTGGTCAATGAAAGCCAGGCCCATGTCCATGCTGACCTGATTTTCGGCCTGCCCGGCGAGACGCTGGCGAGCTTTGCCGAGGGCTTTGACCGGCTGCACAGCTTGGGGCCGCATGAAATCCAGTTTGGCATCTTGAAGCGCCTGCGCGGCACGCCAATTGCCCGGCACACGGCGGACTTTGCGATGGTCTATGACCCGCAGCCGCCGTACACGATTTTGCAGACCGGCGCGGTTGATTTTGTTGCGATGCAGCGCATTCAGCGCTTTGCGCGCTACTGGGAAATGCTGGCCAATTCGGGGCGGTTTTCAGCGGCGCTCGGCTTGTTGCTGGGCACGCCAGCGCCAGCTCAACTGGCCACTGTCCAGGCATCCGGGCCGGGGCTGGTCGCCGCATCGGCCTTCTGGAATTTTCTGGCCTTCAGCGACTGGCTGTGGCAAACGACTGGAAAAACCCACGAATTCGCGCCGGAAAAGCTGGTCGATGTGCTGTTTGAGCATCTCACCGCCGTGCGCGCTCTGGCGGCAGATGAGGTGCGCGCTGCGTTGCTGCTGGACTACCGCGCCAGCGGCGCGCGTGGGCGGCCGCATTGTCTGGCCGAACTGCTGGGCGCCGAGCGCCAAACTGCGTCCGCCGGGGCCAGCCAGCGCGGCGCGCAACGCCAAAGCCGCCATGTCAGTCAGCAAAATCAGCAAAGCCAGCAGCAAAGCCACCGCGACGCCGTTCAAAAGGCCGCAGCGGCGGCCTGAGGGGCTGGTGGTCGGGTGCTTGGCTGCCCGCTGGGCCGCGCCGGGCGTGGCAGCGGCCATTCGTGGGCCGATTGATGTGGCGCAAATGGCCGGGTCGGGCCGCCGCTAGATTGCAGTGTCGGCGGGTGGCCTGTGACTGGCGTCAGGCGAGTCAATGTTCAGGTCGCCCTCATTTTTTTAGAGGGTTTCATCATGAAAAGATCCTGGTCAATCATCGGGCTGGCTCTGGTTGCGGCTCTGGCGGGCGTTTCCTGCGACAAATTCAAGCAGCCCCAGCCGGAAATCAAGCCGCCTGCGGCCTCAGGCCAGGTCAGCGCCGAGGACAAGGAGCGCGAGCGCGGCGAGTTCACCCAGTCGGCGCGCAAGGAACTGGACGACCTGAAGGCGGCGATTGCCGGTTTCAAGGAAAAAGCCGAAGCGTCCAGCGACCAGACCAAAGCCAAGCTTCGCGAGGAAGTCAAAAAACTCGAAGCCGATCTGGCCGAGGCTGAGCAGCGCCTGACGGAGCTGACGACTTCCACGCTGGAGTCCTGGGGCCAGTTCAAGGAGTCGTTCAGCCGTTCGCTGGACAAGCTCAAGAGCGGTGTTGAGAGTTTCCGCAAGAATCCCGTCTGAAAAATTCTCTGGCAGGCCACTGGCCGGGCTGGCGCCGCTGGAAAATACCCGGATGACGATCAAAAAACCTGCCTGCACCGCCTTGCCCCGCTTCTGGGCCGACCTGAAAAGCCCCGACTTTGCCCGGCTCGATCTGCCCCGCTGCATCGCCGTGCTGCCGGTGGCGGCGATTGAGCAGCACGGCCCGCACCTGCCGCTGAACGTCGATACGGCGCTGGCCGAGGGCGTGATCGCCGCCGCGCTGGCGCATCTGCCGGATGATTTGCCCGCGCTGTTTTTGCCGACGCAGGCGGTCGGTTTCAGCCCCGAGCACACGCGCTTTCCCGGCACGCTGACGCTGAAAGCCGAAACGATCATCCGGCTGTGGACGGAAATTGCCGAGGCTGTGGCGGCTACCGGCGTGAATAAACTGGTGCTGTTTAATTCGCACGGCGGTCAGGTCGGGCTGCTGGACGTGGTGGCGCGCGATTTGCGCGCCCGGCTCGGCATGCTGGTGTACAGCGTCAACTGGTTTAATTTGCCGCTGCTCGACGAGGCGGGTGCGTCGGTGGCGGCGCAGTTCAGCGCCGTCGAGCACCGGTTCGGCATCCTCGCGGGCGACATTGAAACGTGGATGATGCTGGCGCTCAGGCCCGAGCTGGTCGATATGGCGAAAGCGCAAAATTTCCATTCCACCTCGCAAGATCGGGCTGAAAAATTCAGCCTGCTCGGCGACGGGCGCAGCGCCAAGCTGGCCTGGCAGATGCAGGATTACAACCCGCACGGCGCGGCGGGCAACGCGGCGGCGGCCACCGCTGACAAAGGCCGGGCGCTGCTGGCGGCGGCCGGGCGCAGCCTGGCCCGCGTGCTGGTGGAAATCGACCAGTTGCCGCCGGACACGCTGCGCCAGACGACGGCTTTTTAGGCGCCGCGCCACCTGTGCGTGGCTGTCAAAAAACACGCGGCACTTGTCTCCTTTGGGCGGCAGCCGCTGCCGGGCGCAGGTGCCGTCCGTCGTGCATGCCTGACGACCTGCTGCGCGCCCGGCTGAGGACGGCCTGCCGGGCGGCGCGCCTCCTTATACGATCCTGATGCCGCCGCTGCTACGCTGACGCCATGACGAATACACCTCTCCCGTATGAAAACAGTAGCGCCCGCCGCAGCGCCCGCGTGAGCGGCTGGCTGTCGGTTCTGGCGTTGCTGGTGGCGGCGACGCTGTGCGCAATGGCGCTGGACCAGCATGTCACGCTGATGAGTCAGGCGATGGTTTATGTGCTGGCCGTGGTGATTGCTTCCTACAAGCTCGGGCGCCTGGAGTCGGTGCTGTGCGCGGTCGGCAGCGTTAGCGCGCTGAATTTCTTTTTTGTGCCGCCGCGCTGGACGCTGGCGGTGGAAAACCGCGAGCTTTTTGTCGCGCTCGCGGCCATGCTCGGGGTTTCGCTGGTGATCAGCCATCTGGCGGCGGGCGTCAGGCGCGAATCGCAGGCCGCCCGGCAAAGCGAGCAGCGTGCGCGCCAGCTGCAGGCCTTGTCCACCGAGCTGGTCAGCGCCGCGTCGGCCGCCGAGGTGCTGGAAGAAGGGCAAAAAGTGCTCGATGCCGCTTACGCTGGCCCCTGCACGCTGGTGCTGGCCGACGAAGCGCAGACCCTGCCCGATAACAGCGGCGTGCCGGACGCGGTGCTCGACGGCCTGCGCTGCTGCGTGCGCGAGGCGGCGGTGCTCGGCCCCGGCACCGGGCGCTGGCCGGGTTTGAATGCCTGGTATCTGCCGCTGGGAGATGGCGGCCCTATCGTCGGCGCCGCCTGTGTGCGTCCGGCGCAGGCCGCCGACACTGAGGGCCGCGAGCATGTGCAGGCGCTGTGGCGGCTGCGCCTGGCCGCCTCGGTGCAGGCCGCGCAAGGCCAAGCGCAGCGCCATCAGCTGCAAAGCACTTTTCTGGCCGCCGTTTCGCACGATCTGCGCACGCCGCTGGCGGCGATTGTCGGCGCGGCTTCGTCCTTGCAGACGCAGCGCGAGCGGCTCTCGCTGGCCGAGCAGGACAGGCTGCTGGGCAGCATCGCCAATGAAGCCGCTTACCTGAGCGAGGTGACGGAAAACACGCTGCAGTTCGTCAGGCTCTCCAGTTCGGCCCAGGCGCTGCGCCGGGACTGGGAGTCCGTCGAGGAAATTGTCGGCGCCGTGCTGGCCCGCGTGCGCCAGCGCGATCCGGCGCGGCGCATCAAGTCCAGCGTCGCGCCCGGCCTGCCGCTGCTCAAGGCCGATCCGGTGCTGCTGGCCCAGATGCTCGGCAATCTGCTCGACAACGCGCTCAAATACAGCGATGGCCCGATTAACCTGACGGTGCGTGCCGACCAGGCGGCGCTGCTCATTGAGGTCAAGGATCGCGGCCCCGGCGTGGCCGACGCGGATCAGGAAGCCATTTTCGAGCCCTATGCGCGTGGCGAGCAGTCCGGCCACCGGGGCGCCGGACTGGGGCTGGCGGTGTGCCGGGCTGTGGCGCAGGCGCATGGCGGGCAGCTGACGCTCAGGCGCCGCGCTGGCGGCGGCAGCTGCTTTCGCGCCAGCTTTCCGATAGAAGCCCAGCCGCTGACCAGGGAGCTGCTATGACGCTGCGCGTGCTGGTGGTTGAGGACGACCGTGAAATCCGCTCGCTGATGCGCTCGTCGCTGTCGGTGGAGGGCTTTGAGGTTCAGACCGCCGCCTCGCTGAGCGAAGCGCGTGCGCTGCTGCGCCACGCGCCGCCCGATGTCGTCATTCTTGATCTGGGGCTGCCTGACGGCGACGGCGAGCAGTTGGTGCGCGAGGTGCGCCAGCGTCAGTCTGTGCCCATCATCGTGGTGTCGGCGCGCCATCAGGAGGCGCAGAAAATCGCGCTGCTCGACGCCGGGGCCGACGACTACCTGACCAAGCCCTTTAGCGTGGCCGAGCTGCTGGCGCGCATCCGCGTCGCGCTGCGCCATCGCGGCACGACGCTGGCCGCCGCCGTGACGGTGCATGCGCTCGACGACCTGCACATTGATCTGGCCGCCCACCGGGTCCAGCGCGCAGGCGAGCCGGTGCATTTGACGCCCACCGAGTTCAAGCTGCTGGCGCGTCTGGTGCGCAGCGCGGGCCGGGTGGTGACGCACCGCCAGTTGCTGGCCGATGTCTGGGGCGCCGAGTTCACCGGGCACACGCATTACCTGCGGCTGTACATGGGCCAGTTGCGCGCCAAGATCGAGCGCGACCCCGCCGAGCCCCGGCATCTGCTGACCGAAACCGGCGTAGGCTACCGGCTGGCCGACGCCTGAGCATTTTTCCTTATGCGTTCCTGATGCCGGATCGGTGACAGTGGCGCCCTGTTCTCCAACGATTGACTGCAATGCATGAAAAACCTGAAAAACAGGGGCTGGCCGCGCTGACCCTGGGCGCCATCGGCGTGGTCTATGGCGACATCGGCACCAGCCCGCTGTACACGATGAAGGAAGTCTTCAGCCCGGCCACCGGCATCCCGCTGGACGCCGCCCATGTCATCGGCGCCGTGTCGGTGATTTTCTGGGGGCTGATGATGGTGGTGACGCTGAAGTACGTGCTGTTGATCCTGCGCGCCAGCAACCGGGGCGAGGGCGGCATCATGGCGCTGACGGCCCTGGCGGTTCAGGCCGCTGGCAAGACGCCCGCGCGCCGCACCGCGCTGCTGCTGACCGGCGTGCTCGGCGCGGCGCTGTTTTACGGCGACAGCGTCATCACCCCGGCGATTTCGGTGCTCAGCGCGGTCGAGGGCATGGAGGTCATCACGCCGGTGCTCAAGCCCTATGTGCTGCCGATTTCGCTGGGCGTGCTGGTCGGGCTGTTCATGGTGCAGCGCCACGGCACCGATCTGGTGGGCAAACTGTTTGGCCCGGTGATCGTGGTCTGGTTTGGCGTGCTCGGATTGACCGGTTTTGTGCAAATCGCGCAGCAGCCGGCCATTTTGGCCGCCTTCAATCCCTGGCGCGGCATCCTGTTTTTGTATGGGCAGGGCTGGCACATGTTTGTCGCGGTCGGCGCCATCGTGCTGGCGTTCACCGGCGTCGAGGCGCTGTATGCCGACATGGGCCATTTCGGCAAAAAGCCGATTCAGCTCGCGTGGATGGGCCTGGTACTGCCCGCGCTGGCGCTGAACTACATGGGCCAGGGCGCGTTGTTGATGCGCGATCCGTCGGCGCTGGAAAACCCGTTTTACCGGATGTTCCCGCAGGCCTGGCTGATTCCGGCGGTGGTGCTGGCGACCTGCGCGACGGTGATTGCCTCGCAGGCAGTGATTTCCGGCGCCTACTCGATGACCAAGCAGGCGATTCAGCTTGGCTTGCTGCCGCGCATGCAGGTGCATTACACCTCGGCGCTGGAGGCGGGCCAGATCTACATGCCTGCGGTCAACTGGATTTTGCTGGTCGCCGTGCTGCTGGCGGTTGTCGGTTTTGGCAGCTCGTCGGCGCTGGCGGCGGCTTACGGCATCGCGGTGACGATGACGATGCTGATCACCACGGTGCTGACCTTTTTTGTGCTGCGCCACGGCTGGGGCTACCGCTTGTCTGCCGCGCTGGCGGCGACCGGGTTTTTTCTGGCGCTCGATACGGTGCTGGTGCTGGCCTGCGCGCTCAAGTTCTGGCAGGGCGGCTGGTTTCCGCTGGCGCTCGGTCTGGGGCTGTTTTTGCTGATGGCGACCTGGAAGCGCGGGCGTGAGCTGCTGATCGAGAGCATCCGCCGCAACGACCCGGAATTGCTGCCCTTCATCACCAGCCTGGCGCAGGAAAGCCTGCACCGCACCCAGCGCACGGCGGTGTACGCCGTGGCCAACCCCGGCACGGTGCCGCAGGCGCTGCTGCACAACCTCAAGCACAACCAGGTGATTCATGAGCGCAATCTGATCCTCACCGTGGTGTTTCATGAGGTGCCCTTGATTCCCGCCGAAGAGTGCGTCAACGTCACGCCGCTGGTGCCGGGTTTCTGGAAAGTCGAGGTCAATTACGGTTTTAAAAACACGCCGGACGTGCCGCAGGCGCTGGAACTCTGCCGCGCCCAGGGGCTGGCCATCAACCTGTTTGAAACTTCCTACTTCCTGAGCCGCGAAACCATCGTGCCGACGCCCCAAGGCACGGGCATGGCGCACTGGCGCGAAGCGCTGTTTGGGACGCTGTCGCGCAACGCCAGCAGCGTCGTGAGCTTTCTGCGCCTGCCCAATAACTGCGTGATTGAGCTGGGAACGCGGGTGCAGATTTAGGCGCGAGCGCTGCTGCCTCGGGCGTGGCGCTTTGGCCTGGCTCATGCCGCCTGACAGCAAGGCGCGAATGGCTGACGGTGCTATGCATGCCCGGCTGACAGCATCCGGCGCTGCGTAGGAACACACTGGCGCTTCTGGCAGGCCGAACGCGCTGGCGCGCAAGGCTTGAGGGTTTGAACGCAAAGGATTTCTGATGCCAACACAGCGGGTTTCTTTTCATCTTCTCAGAGGCGCTCTGGCGACTCTGCTTTGTACGCTGGCGCTGGGCGCCTGCGGCGACACCGCCTTGCTGGCGCCGGAGGCGGGCATGGGGCCGCATCCGGTGTTGCCGCCGCCGCGCGCCGACCTGGTTCCGACGGTCAACATCGCCCCGGCGCAGGGCTGGCCCGAAGGGCGGATGCCGACGCCGATGGCCGACTTGGCGGTGACGGCGTTTGCCACCGGCCTGGCTCATCCGCGCTGGCTTTACACGCTGCCCAACGGCGATGTGCTGGTGGCAGAAACCAATGCGCCGCCCAAGCCCGAAGACGGCAAAGGCATCAAGGGCTGGTTCATGAAAAAAGTGATGCAGCGCGTCGGCGCCGCCGTGCCCTCGGCGAACCGCATCACGCTGCTGCGCGACGCCGACGGCGACGGCCGGGCCGAAACCCGCAGCGTGCTGCTGGAAAACCTGAATTCGCCTTTCGGCATGGCGCTGGTGGGCGACGCGCTGTATGTGGCCACGACCGATGCGGTGCTGCGCTTTCCCTACCAGAGCGGACAGACGCGCATCACGGCGGCGCCGGTCAAGCTGCTCGATTTGCCCGCTGGCCCGATCAACCACCACTGGACAAAAAACATCCTCGCCAGCCCGGACGGCACCAAGCTCTACGTCACCATCGGCTCGAACAGCAATGTGGCGGAAAACGGCCTGGCCGCCGAAACCGGCCGCGCCGCGATCTGGGAAGTCGATATCGCCACGGGCCGCCACCGGCTGCTGGCCAGCGGCCTGCGCAACCCGAACGGCCTGGGCTGGGCGCCCGAAACCGGCGCGCTCTGGACGGTGGTTAACGAGCGCGACGAACTCGGCAGCGACCTGGTGCCCGACTACCTGACATCGGTCAAAGACGGCGGCTTTTACGGCTGGCCGTATAGCTACTACGGCGCGCATGTCGATCAGCGCGTCAAGCCGCCCCGGCCCGAGTTAGTCGCGCAGGCGCTGGCGCCCGACTACGCGCTGGGCGCGCATGTGGCGCCGCTGGGGCTGGTTTTTGCGCAAGGCAAGGCGCTGGCGCCCGCGCTGGCCAGCGGCGCTTTTGTCGGCGAACACGGCTCCTGGAACCGCAAGCCGCTGAGCGGCTACAAGGTGGTTTTTGTGCCTTTCGTGAAGGGCCAGCCTGTCGGCCTGCCGGTCGATGTGCTGACGGGTTTTTTAAGCCCCGACCGCCATGCCTACGGACGGCCGGTCGGTGTGGCGCTGGACGGGCGCGGCGCGCTGCTGGTGGCCGACGATGTCGGCAACGCTGTCTGGCGCGTCAGCGGCGCCCCGGCCCGTTGAGGCGCCACGCTTTTCAGCCTTG
>JAPLPS010000277.1 GCA_026400075.1 Polaromonas sp. | reverse complement strand
CTTACGCAAGGCAATGTGCGCGTAGGCATCACTGGGCTTCATGGCAGGCACCAGATCGCTCAAATAGACCTCGGTGGTCAGGCGGGCAATGTCGAACTTGGCGTACAGCTGGTGGATGTGGTGGCACAAGTCGGCCAAACCCATCTTCTCGAAGCGCGGATAAATCTGCACAAACTCAGGCAACACCCCCCACATCCGTTGATTCTTGGCGTAATCGTCCTTGAACTCCTGCAACGCGGTCAACATGCTGTTCCAGCGGCCTTTGGTAATGCCAATGGTGAACATGATGAAGAAGCTGTACAGGCCGGTCTTCTCGACCACCACGCCGTGCTCAGCCAAAAACTTGGTCACGATGGAAGCGGGAATACCGGTCTTGGCGAACTTGCCGTTCAGGTCCAGACCGGGCGTCACGATGGTCGACTTGATCGGGTCCAGCATGTTGAAGCCGTTGGCCAGCTTGCCGAAGCCGTGCCAGTTGGCCTTTGCGCTCTTGGACTCGCCTTTGATGATCCAGTCAGCGGCCTTGCCGATGCCTTCGTCGGCCAATTTGTCCGGTCCCCAGACCTTGAACCACCAGTCGTCGCCATACTCTTCGTCCACCTTGCGCATGGCGCGGCGGAAATCTAGTGCTTCGGCAATGCTCTCTTCCACCAAGGCGGTGCCACCGGGTGGCTCCATCATGGCGGCGGCCACGTCGCAGCTGGCAATGATGCTGTACTGCGGCGAGGTCGAGGTGTGCATCAAATACGCCTCGTTGAACAGGTGCCTATCTAACTTGACGTTTTGCGAGTCCTGCACCAACACATGGCTGGCCTGGCTGATACCGGCAAGCAGCTTGTGAATCGACTGCGTGGCATAGACCACGGCATTTTTCGGCCGGATGCGATCCTTGCCCATCGAGTGATAGGTGCCGTAGAACGGGTGAAACGCGGCGTGCGGCAGCCAGGCTTCGTCGAAATGCAGGTTGTCGATGTAGCCGTCGAGCATGCCCTTGATGGTTTCGGTGTTGTAGAGCACGCCGTCGTAAGTCGATTGCGTCAGCGTCAGCACGCGTGGCTTGACCTTGGCTGCATTCACGCCCTTGAGCAGAGGATTGGCGGCAATCTTGGCGCGAATCGCTTCCGGCTCGAACTCGCTCTGCGGAATCGGCCCGATGATGCCGAAGTGGTTGCGCGTCGGCTTCAAAAACACCGGAATCGAGCCGGTCATGATGATCGCGTGCAGGATGGACTTGTGGCAATTGCGATCCACCACGACCACGTCGCCCGGCGCCACCGTGTGGTGCCAGACCATCTTGTTGCTGGTCGAGGTGCCGTTGGTGACAAAAAAGCAGTGGTCGGCATTGAAGATGCGCGCCGCGTTGCGCTCGCTGGCGCCGATGGCGCCGTTGTGGTCGAGCAGCTGGCCGAGTTCTTCGACGGCGTTGCACACGTCCGAGCGCAGCATGTTCTCGCCGTAAAACTGGTGGTACATCTGGCCGACCGGGCTTTTCAGGAAAGCGACGCCGCCCGAGTGGCCGGGGCAGTGCCACGAGTAAGAGCCGTCATCGGCGTAGTCGAGCAGCGCCTTGAAGAACGGCGGCTGCACGCCTTCGAGGTAGCTCTTGGCTTCGCGGATGATGTGACGCGCGACGAACTCGGGCGTGTCTTCAAACATGTGAATAAAGCCGTGCAGCTCGCGCAGGATGTCGTTCGGAATGTGGCGCGAGGTCTTGGTCTCGCCATAGACGTAAATCGGCACGTCCAGATTTTTGCGCCGCACTTCTTCGATGAAGTTGCGCAGGTTCAGCACGGCCGGATCCAGGTCTGGCCCCGGCGTGAATTCTTCATCGTCAATCGACAAGATGAAGGCGCTGGCGCGGCTTTGCTGCTGCGCAAACTGCGACAGGTCGCCGTAGCCGGTGACGCCGAGCACTTCAAAACCTTCGCTCTCGATGGCTTGGGCCAGCGCGCGAATCCCCAGTCCTGAGGTATTTTCGGAGCGGAAGTCTTCGTCAATGATGACAATCGGAAAGCGAAATTTCATGGCGTTATGTATAGCAGTTCAAAATTGCCCTGAACCTGTCGGAGGGCATGGAAAAACGCTCAGGGGCATAGACAGGTTGAGCCCGAACGGTGGGAAGGCGAAGCCTCTTTGACGACTGCGAAGTGTAAGGATGTATTGTGTCAATACACTTGAGCGCTGGTGTCTAATTACCTCAAAATGTAGCGTATCGCCGAAAAAAGGAAAAATCATGGGTGCATCGAATGTCTGGTGGCTGTTGACAGGGGCCGCAGTGACGGCGGAATTGATAACCGGCACGTTTTATCTGCTGATGTTTGCGGTGGGACTGACGGCTGGCGCGCTGGCGGCGCACCTGGGTTTTGGGCTGACCGGGCAGATCGCCATTGCCGCCATCGTCGGCGGCGGCGCGGTGATCGCCTGGCACTGGCAGCGCAGCAAAAATCCGGCCCTGCCGGCCCATTTCAACCGGGATGTGCATCTGGACATCGGCGAGCTGGTTCACGTCGGGCACTGGAATGCTGACGGCACGGCCAGCGTGAAATTTCGCGGCGCCCAGTGGAGCGCCATCGCCGCCCACTCAGACGAGCCGCAAGCCGCTGGAAATTTCCGCATCAAGGAAATGCGCGGCAGTCGGCTGGTTCTTGAAAAAATGTAGGCTCACGCGCATCCGGCGCCCGTGCCCCCTCTTCAAAAGCATCGTTAATCAAAAAATGGAGTTCTTATGGGAATTGAAATTGCACTCGTCTTCCTCGTTCTGGCGGCTGTTTTTGTCATCCGCAGTATCAAGGTCGTACCCCAGCAAAATGCCTGGGTGGTGGAGCGCTGGGGCAAGTACAAAGGCAGCCTGACGCCGGGCCTGAACTTTGTCTTTCCCTTCATGGACCGGGTCGCCTACAAGCACAGCCTGAAGGAAATCCCGCTCGATGTGCCCAGCCAGGTCTGTATCACCCGCGACAACACCCAGCTGCAGGTCGATGGCATTTTGTACTTTCAGGTCACCGACCCGATGCGCGCCAGCTACGGCTCGTCGAACTACATCATGGCCGTGACGCAGCTAGCGCAGACCTCGCTGCGTTCGGTCATCGGCAAGTTAGAGCTGGACAAGACCTTTGAAGAGCGCGATATCATCAACGCGCAGGTCGTGGCTGCGATTGACGAGGCCGCACTGAACTGGGGCGTCAAGGTGCTGCGCTACGAAATCAAGGATTTGACGCCTCCTAAAGAAATTCTGCACGCGATGCAGTCGCAAATCACCGCCGAGCGCGAAAAGCGCGCGCTGATCGCCGCCTCCGAAGGCCGCAAGCAGGAGCAGATCAACATCGCCACCGGCGAGCGCGAAGCCTCCATCGCCCGCTCCGAAGGTGAAAAGCAGGCCGCCATCAACAACGCGCAAGGCGAGGCCGCCGCCATTCTGGTGGTGGCGCAGGCCAACGCCCGGGCGATTGAAGTGGTCGCGATGGCCATTGGCCAGCCCGGCGGCAGTCAGGCGGTGCAGCTCAAGGTGGCCGAAAAAGCCGTCGAAGCCTATTCAAAGGTGGCCAGCGACGCCACCACGACACTGATCGTGCCCAGCAACATGACCGAAGTGTCGGCGCTGATTGCCTCGGCGATGAAAATGGTGCAGGCCAACCAGCCTTAAATGCGAAAACACGCTGTAGCACTGCTATAATCGAAGACTTCGCGGAAGGGTGGATGAGCGGTTTAAGTCACACGCCTGGAAAGCGTGCGTAGGGTTATACCTACCGCGGGTTCGAATCCCGCCTCTTCCGCCATAATTAGTCAGGCAATCCAAAGTCTGACAAGGTCGCAAGACCCGCAAAAAAGCCACCTTTCGGTGGCTTTTTTCGTTGCCGCTGAACGTTTAGTTCATGGCCGTCTTCTTGCCATCCTTGTACATGTACAGGGTGATGGCCGGGTTTTTCAATTCACCATTAGGCTCAAAAGCGATAGTGGTGGTCACGCCCTTGAAGTTGGCTTTGATCAGCTCAGGCGTATAAACCTTGGGATCGGTCGAATTGGCGCGCTTCATGGCGTCCACCAGAACGAAGGTCGCGTCATAGGTGTACGGACTGTAGATCTGGTACTGGCCGGGGTATTTGGCGTCGTAGCGCTTTTTCCAGGCTTCGCCGCCGGGCATCTTGACCAGGGAAGCGCCGCCTTCTGCACACACCATATTGCTTACCGCCTTGGCGCTGCCAGCGAGCTTGGCAATTTCGGTGGTGCAAATGCCATCGCCACCAAAATACTTCAGCTTGCCCAAGCCAAGCTGCTCCATCTGGCGCAGCATCGGGCCGCCTTGGGCGTCCATGCCGCCGAAGAAAATCGCATCGGGACTTTTCGATTTGATGGCCGTCAAAATCGCCATGAAATCAGTCGCCTTGTCGGTGGTGTACTGCTCATCGACCACCGTCAAGCCTTTGGCCAGCGCGGTCTTTTTGAACACGTCAGCCACGCCCTGACCGTAAGCGGTGCGGTCGTCGATGATGGCGACTTTTTTCAGTTTCAGCGTGTCAGCGGCGTAGTTTGCCAGCCCCGCGCCCAGCGCCAGGTCATTGGCGATGATGCGGTAAGTGGTCTTGTAGCCGGGTTTGGTCAGACTTGGATTGGTCGCCGCGCCCGTGACCATCGGAATGCCGCAGTCGTTATAAACCTTGGAAGCGGGAATCGTGGTGCCAGAGTTCAGGTGGCCCACAACGCCAGCCACTTTGGCGTCGCACAGTTTTTGTGCCACCGCCGTGCCCTGTTTCGGGTCAGCGGCGTCGTCTTCGGCGACCAGTTCAAACTTGATTTTTTTTCCGCCGATCATCACGCCTTGCGCGTTCAGATCGTCAATGGCCATGCGGGCGCCGTTTTCATTGTCCTTGCCATAGTGCGCCTGCGCACCAGACATGGGCGCGACATGGCCGATTTTGACCACGGCATCTTGCGCAGCCGCCAGCCCCGCCACCATTGTGAGAGTCGCCACCACGGTCAATTTCAAGTTCTTT
Source organism: Polaromonas sp. (assembly GCA_026400075.1). Classification (GTDB taxonomy): domain Bacteria; phylum Pseudomonadota; class Gammaproteobacteria; order Burkholderiales; family Burkholderiaceae_C; genus Polaromonas. The sequence continues at coordinate 5,785 of JAPLPS010000277.1, read as the reverse complement.
TGCATAAACACTCCAGTTAAAAATGAGACTATCTGCTTGCCGAAACTAAAAATAACGCAATTTCCAGGCCCGCACCATAGGGACGTTCCCGAAGTGATCAGGTCGGCGCCGATGACGGCAGCGCTTCCTTCTCAAGGGCCTGGGCGATGGTCTCACGCACCACCGCGTCAATCTCCTGGCGCAAACGCGGCGCCAGCGCCTGCATGTGCTCCAGAATGACCCGATCCACCACCTGCTGCAAGCGCGGCTCCAGCACGCGCTCAATGCGCTGCAAAACACGGCGCTGCATCAACGCTTCGGGATCAAAGGAAAACGCCATCGCTTCGGCAACAGCGCCGGAAAAATCGGCAGCCGGGGGCTGCGCCTCCAGGGGCTGTGGCGGCGGTAACACAACATCGACAACATCGCTGGCCAACGCCAACGCCTGCGGCCCGACCACGTCAGTCAATGTCGGCACCAGGTGCAGGGGAACAGGCAGCTCGCTCATGGCGCTCCCTTCGAGGGGCCAGGCTGATGTTTTTCCGGGCTATGGCCCAGGGCGACGTAATGCTTCCAGCGCCCGCGCCCGGCTGTGACTTCATCGTCACCGGCGGCCACCACGTCGATCAGGCGCTCGAAGGCTTCAAACCCGGCCGGCACATCGCGGCCCAGATTCAGCACAATCGGCGAAGCGGCCAGCGCGGCTTCGGACGCGCCAGCGCGGCAGTGCGGCACAAACTCGACCGGTGAAAACTGCCACAGCAGTTCGTCCAGCGCCACCAGCACCTCAGGCTCAGCGACCACGGCCACCCGCGCGCCGCTCAGGCAGGCCTTGCGCAGCAGGCGACAGCTGTAGGCCAGCTTGTCGCTGACGTGGACATGAAAATCAATCCGGCTCATGCCTGCGTTTTGGAAGCTGGGGCGGTTTTCTTCGCGGGCCTGGCCTTGGGTGTGGCCTTGACGGGTGGCAGCGTCGCCGACGCCTGGCCCAGCAAATAATCGACCAGCAAGGCGACGGGGCGTCCGGTTGCGCCCTTGGCGGCGCCGCCCTTCCAGGCGGTGCCAGCAATGTCCAGATGCGCCCAGGGGAAGTCCCCGACAAAGCGCTGCAGGAACTTGGCCGCCGTCACCGCGCCACCGGCCCGACCGGCCACGTTGGCGACATCGGCGAAATGGGTTTTCAGCCCGTCGGCGTAGTCGTCGTCGAGCGGCATGCGCCAGCACAGATCTTGCGACGAGTCGCCCGCTTTGGCCAGCGCTCCGGCCAACGCCTCGTTGCTGGAAAACAGGCCGCTGCGCACGCCGCCCAGCGCCACCACGCAGGCGCCGGTCAGCGTGGCGATGTCAATCACTGCGGCGGGCTTGAAGCGGGCCGCGTAAGTCAGCGCGTCGCACAGCACCAAACGACCTTCGGCGTCGGTGTTCAGAATTTCAATCGTCTGGCCGCTCATGCTGGTGACCACATCGCCGGGCTTGACCGCGCGTTCGCCAAGCAGGTTTTCACAAGCCGGAATCAACCCCACGACGTTCAGCGAAGGCTGCAACTCGGCCAGCGCGCGGAAAGTGCCGAGCACGCTGGCGGCGCCGCACATGTCGAATTTCATCTCGTCCATTTCGGCCGATGGCTTGATCGAAATGCCGCCGGAGTCAAAGGTGATGCCCTTGCCGATCAGCACCACGGGCGCGTCGGCCTTGGCTGCGCCTTCGTAGTGCAGCACGATAAAGCGCAAAGGCTCGGCCGTACCCTGCGCCACCGCCATGAAGGAACCCATGCCGAGCTTGGCGACTTCCTTAGGGCCGAGCACTTCGACTTTCAGGCGCGGCAGTTTGGCCAGTTCCTGAGCCGCTTCAGCCAGCAGCGTCGGCGTGGCATGGTTGGCCGGGCGATTGCCCCATTCCTTGGCCAGCTCGATGCCTTTGACCAGCCCCACGCCCTTGTCAAAACCAGCTTTCACGCTGGCCGCTTTTGCCACCGCCAGCAGCACGCGCTGCAGTTTGACCGGCGCCGGTTTGGACTTGGTGGTGGCGTAGGCATACACCGCCTCGCTGCAAGCCACGACCGCTGCGCGAACCATTTCAGGCTGCAACTCGGTCAAGGCGTTGAAGCTGACAATAGCGCGCTGGGCGTTGCCGGTTTTCAAGGTGTTCATCGCCGCGATCAGCGCGGTGCGTACACTCTTGGGGCTGGCATCGCCGACGCCCGCCAGCAACACACGCGGCGCCGCAATGCCCGCCGTGCGGTAAGCGCTCAGCAGCTTGCCGGGCTTGGCTTCAAAATCGCCGGACTGGATGGCCAGCGCGGCCAATGCCGAGACCGGATCATCACCAGCGGCCAGCCCCTCGGGGACAAGAACGATGAGCGCATCCGCTTTTTCGTTGCAAATGGTGGCGAGAGTCAGTGTTTTGAGTTCAAAGTCCATAATTCAGGGTTCGGCAAGTCGGCCAACTTACAACAAATAAAGCAAACAAAAGCGTTTACCCAGTCAATGTTATTCCAATCTTCAATTCGTAAAGAATTGGCACACAGTTTCGGCGCCACGCTGGTGGTGCTGATCACCATCGTGATGACCATCGTGCTGATTCGCACCTTGGGTCAAGCTTCGCGCGGCGCTGTCAATCCGCAGGACGTGGTGCTGTTCATGGCCTACTCGGCGCTGGGGCGCATGCCGACGCTGCTGACGCTGTCGCTGTTTGCGGCCATCGTCAGCACGCTGTCGCGCATGTACCAGGACAGCGAAATGGTGGTCTGGTTCACCAGCGGCCAGGGGTTGATGGGTTTTCTGCGCCCGCTGTTTTCCTTTTCCTGGCCGGTGCTGCTGGTCATCACGCTGATGGCGCTGTTTGTCTGGCCCTGGGCGAATCAGCAGAGCAAGGACATGCAAAGCCGCTACCAGCAGCGCGGCGATCTGGAGCGCGTCGCGCCGGGCCAGTTCCAGGAATCGTCACGCGGCAACCGGGTGTTTTTCATCGACAGCCATCAGGCGGGCGAACAGTCGAGCAGCAACGTCTTCATTGCGGCCACCGAAAAAGGCAAAAGCTCCATCACCACCGCGCAGTCCGGCCGGCTCGAACAAAAAGACGGCGCGCAGTTTCTGATGCTCTCGAACGGCCAGCGCGTTGAAAACGAGGTCGGGCAGACGGCCCTCAAGGTCAGCAATTTCGAGGAGTACGGCGTGAAAATCGGCGAGACCGGCCTGCTCAACCCCTCCGAGCCCGAGGCCAATCGCCTGTCCACCCGCGCGCTGCTCAAGGAGCCGACGCGGATCAACCTCAGCGAGCTGGCCTGGCGCATCGGGCTGGCGCTGACGGCGGCCAACTTTGTCGTGCTGGCGCTGGCACTGGCGGGCGCGAATCCACGCGGCGGGCGCAGCGGCAACCTGATTTTTGCGGTACTCGCTTTCGCGGTGTACAACAACTTGCTCAACCTGGGGCAGAGCTGGATTTTCTCGGGCCGGATCGGCTTTGGCAGCCTGCTGCTGCTACTCCACGGCGGCGTGCTGCTGCTGAGTCTGGGCTGGCTGGCCAAGCGCCATTACCACTGGACTTTCAAGCTCGGGAGCGCTGCATGAACACGATACGCCGCCTGATTTACCGGGAAGTTCTGGCCACCATCGCTTTGGTGGCGCTGGGTTTTCTGGCACTTTTCATGTTTTTCGACCTGGTTGATGAGCTGCAGTACCTGGGCAAGAACAGCAGCGCCATCGCCGGTGCCAGCGCCTACCAGCTGCGCCACGCGCTGCTCTATGTGGCGCTGCTGATGCCCAACCACCTGTATGAGCTGCTGCCGATTTCGGTGCTGATAGGCACCATCGTGGTGATGGCGCGGCTGGCGCAGAGTTCGGAGTTCACCATTTTGCGCACCAGCGGGCTCGGGCCGTGGCGGGCGCTGCAGCTGCTGCTCGGGCTGGGCGCGGTGTTTGTGGTTCTGAGCTTTGCCGTGGGCGACTACGTGGCGCCCGCCAGCGAGCGCGCCGCGCAGCTGCTCAAAGCGCGTTACCAGAACCGGATCACGCTGGGCCAGACCGGCGCCTGGCTGAAGGAAAAGCAGGCGGACACCCACTTCATCGTCAACGTCCGGGAACTCTCGCCGGACAATGAAATGCGCGGCGTGCAGATTTACGAGTTCAACCGCAAGGGCCTGATCGTCTCCAGCACCGAAGCGCCGCTGGCCATCTTCGGCAAGCGTGCGGACTGGCTGCTGCTGCATGCGACGCGGGCCGAATTTTCCCTGCCAGCGGGCGGCGCAGACAGCGCCAGCGCCGCCCCGCAGGCCCACATCAAGCGCAGCACCGTCGAGAGTTTTCGCTGGCCCACCGACATCAGCGCCGAAATGATCTCGGTGGCGCTGCTCAAACCCGACCGCATGGCGACGATTGACCTGTTCAACTACGTGCGCCATCTGAAAGCCAACGGCCAAAGCGCCCAGCGCTATGAAATCGAGTTCTGGCACAAGGTGTTTTACCCACTCAGCTGCCTGGTCATGGTGATGCTGGCCCTGCCCTTTGCCTACCTGCATTTCCGTGCGGGCGGCATTGCCAGCTACGTCTTTACCGGGGTGATGATAGGCATCAGCTTTTTCCTGCTCAACAACGTGTTTGGCTACCTCGGCACCCTGCGCAACTGGCAGCCCTGGCTGGCCGCCGCCACACCCGGACTGCTCTACATGGCGGTGTCGCTGGGGACTTTTGGCTGGCTGGTGCTCAAGCGCTGATAATTGACTATGACACTTTCAGCCCCCAGCCCCCGTGGCATCGTTTTATTCGCCCACGGCTCACGCGACCCGCTATGGCGCGCGCCCATTGAAGCCGTGGCCGCACAGATCCGCGCGCGCCAGCCCGGCACGCCCGTGCAGTGCGCCTACCTGGAACTCTGCACGCCTTCGCTGGCCGAAGCCGCCGCCGATCTGGTCGCCGCTGGCGTGTGCCATTTAAGGCTGTTTCCGCTCTTTCTGGGCGTCGGCAAACATGCCCGCGAAGACCTGCCCGAGCTGATCGAAAGCCTGCAAGCGGCCCACCCCGGCCTGGAAATTGAACTGCTGCCCGCCGTCGGAGAAAACCCCCAGCTGATCGCGCTGATGGCCGACATTGCGCTGACCCAAATATGAACCTTCATCAATTCCGCTTTGTCCAGGAAGCCGTGCGGCGCAACCTGAACCTCACCGAAACGGCCCGCGCCCTGCACACCTCGCAGCCTGGCGTCTCCAAAGCCATCATCGAACTCGAAGAAGAGCTGGGCGTGGAAATTTTTGCCCGCCACGGCAAACGCCTCAAGCGCGTCACCGAGCCGGGCCAGCATGTGCTCAAAAGCATTGAACTCATCATGCGCGAAGTGGGCAACCTGCGACGCATCGGCGAGCAGTTCTCGGCGCAGGACAGCGGCACGCTGTCGATTGCCACGACCCACACCCAGGCGCGCTATGTGCTGCCCCAGCCCGTCGCCCGCCTGCGCGAAGTTTTTCCCAAGGTCAATATCAGCCTGCACCAGGGCTCGCCCGACCAGGTGGCCAAGATGCTGATCGAGGAGACCGCCGAGATCGGCATGGCCACCGAATCGCTGGTGAACTACCCCGAACTGGTCACCCTGCCCTGCTACGAATGGCAGCACGTTCTGGTGCTGCCGTTCGACCACCCGCTGTTGCAGCGCGAGCGCATCTCGCTCGAAGACCTGTCCAAGGTCCCGCTGATCACCTACCACCCGTCCTTCACCGGCCGCACCCGCATCGACCGCGCCTTTGCCTCGCGCCAGCTCACGCCCAACATCGTGCTCGAAGCCATCGACTCGGACGTGATCAAGACCTATGTGAAGC
>JAPLPS010000201.1 GCA_026400075.1 Polaromonas sp. | reverse complement strand
GCGCTGCACTGCCACCGCGTGCCCTCGGGGCAGGGCAATAGCCCGCGTCGTGGCGACACGAATCCCGGCGGTGGCGGCCAGCGTCATCGTGGCGTGTTCGATCAGCGGCGTGTCCACGTCATCGCCGGGCTCGGCAAATTTGACCAGCCACTGTGCGCCCTCGATTTGAATCAAGGCCTTGGGCCGCGCACCACCTAGCGTCACGCCGGGCGCGATCAGGCGGCGCTGCACGGGCGGCAGCGGCTCGCCCGCCAGAATGCGGCTAACCAGCGCGGCAAAGGCGCTGACATCGCCCAGATCCGGCAGCGGCCCCAGCCGCCGGGGACTGTAACTTTCGCGGGAGACGGACACGCCCAGCGCGCCAAAGCGCTCATCGCCCGCGTAAAACAGGTAGTCCAGCAGCGACAGGCGCGGCGGCTTGTCGAGCACGCGGATCACGCGCTCACCCCAACGATCCGGGCGGGCGTCATCGACAGCGCCTGCCGCCGTGTCTTTGCCTGTGGGCAGGAACTCCACATCGCGCAGCGGCAGGTCTTCGCTGAGCGCAAAGCCGACCTTTAGCCAGCTCGGCGCGTAGCGCAGCGAAACGCCCCGGCTGGCGCGCACCGTCTGCAGCGTCCCGACCAGCACCGGCTGCTCGGGCCGGGCCAGCCACCACAAATACAGCATGTCAGCCGGTTGGTAGTAGGCCAGGTCAAACGCTGGCGCGCTCATGGCTGCGCGTCCAGCCGGGCGGCCACGGACACCGGCTTGCGCACCGAGCGAAGGCTGGCGACGCGGATTTCGCTCTCCAGCGCGCCCAAGTCCAGCTGTGGTGCGGCCAGCTCCGGGATGGCCTGCGCCCGGCCCAGCAGCCACAGGGCGCTGGCATACACCCCGAAGGCAACGCTGGGGTCGCCGCGCTCCATGCGCGCCAGCGTCGGCTCCGACACCCCGATGCGCTGCGCCCACGCCTTGCGCGACTCGCGCCGCCGTTTGCGGGCAATCATCAGGTTCTCGCCGAGCTGCTGGAGCTGGGCGAGCACCGCTGGCGGCATGGAAACGATGGCGGTGGAGCGTTTTGACATGCTGTTTATGCTAGCATTTTTTGAAAAATATTGATATATATGTTGTTTTTAAGAATTTTAGACGGCAAGCTCAGATCAGTCCGGCTCGTGTCCGCAAATACTGCGCTGTCTGGGGCAGCTGGTTTTTCTCAATGATGTCGATGAACTCGGCGGCTGTACGGGCGGGCTGGCGCAGTCTGGCCCGTACCCGTTTGATCACTTCAAGTGCATCAAAGGGGCGCAGCTCCAGCTGGTTCATCAGGAAATCGTCCGGGTGCTGGGCTTCAATGCCGTAGCGTGCAAGCGCCTGTGCCGGAAAATCCTTGAGATTGGCCGTGACGATGGCGTCAGCATGCCCGGCAATGGCAGCTGCCAGCACATGCCGGTCGTCAGGATCGGGCAGTTCCAGGCTGCCAATCAGGCTTTCGTAGTTGTCCACCAGACAGTCTGGAACGCTGGCATTGACCAGTTGAAGGAGCTGGCCGATTCGGCTGGCAATGTCCGGCCGGTTGGCGGCCAGGTTTCGCGTCCACTCGTCGTTGATGCGCTCGCTCCAGCGTGCGTGGTACAGCCCGGCGGCGGCCAGACTCAACAAAAGGTCTCGCAGCAGGCTGGAATACAGGACGTTGGCATCCAGAATCGCGGTGTAGCGCCCTGAGCCCGACATCAGTAGCCCAAGCCCAATTCCTGGGACAGATCGCTCAGGCCTTGCAGTGCTTCTTCCGAGTGCTGCTGTTGCTGCTGCTGAAACCGCAGCAGTTCCTGAAACTCAACCCGCCGGTGCCTGCCCACTTTGCGGCAATGCAGGCGGCCCTGCTCGATCTGCTTGATCACGTAGGGGCGCGACACATTCAAAAATGCGGCTACTTCCTGGGTGGTCAGTTCATGCTTTTGCGGCATCAGCATGATGGGCTGCTGCTGCCCCATCAGGCCCAGCAGGTCGGCAATCGCGCGCAGCGCCATCGGCGGCAGTTCGATGCGGGGCGCTGTTTCGGGCGCGCCGCCTTCTTCCACCAGGACGATTTTTGGCGCACGGGAATGATCCAGCGCGGCCATGATGCAGCGCTGCGCCGCTTTGGCCAGTTCAGCTTCGTGGTCACTGACCACTGATTCCAGAAGGTTTTCGCGGGTCATGGGCATCTTTGGGTGAGTTGATGGAACGCGAGGTGCGCACGGTTCAGGTGGGCAGCCGCAGAGGAAAGTATAGCGATTTTCGAGAATTTAAACGCAATAAACGAAACGCCTTCTGAGCCGTTCGGCCTCGTTCGAGTGAGCGGGTTGCCCATGTTTATTCTCGACACCCATGTGATTTCTGAACTGCGACATGGCAAGCCCCGACAGTCGCCTGAAGTGTGCGCCTGGACGGCAGCGCAGCCGGGCAGCCGACTTTTTCTTTCGGCCATCACCGTGCTGGAGCTGGAAATGGGCGTTCAGGCGCTAGAGCGCCGCACACCGCCGCAAGGCAGTGCGCTGCGCGGTTGGCTGACAGGCGTGCGCGCCGCTTTTGCGGGCCGGATTTTGCCGTTCACCGAAAACACCGCGCCGGTGTGCGCCGCGCTGCATGTGCCTGATCCCTGCTCCGAACGCGACGCGATGATTGCCGCCACCGCTATCGAGCATGGGTTTACCGTGGTGACGCGCAATGTGCGGGATTTTTCGCATATCAGGGTGGGGGTTTTGAATCCTTGGGGTGAGTAGGCGGGAGTGGGTTCATCCGCTAGACTTTAGGTTTGCCAAAACTATTTTTTAATATAAATAATTTTACTTTAAAAGAAAAATTTCGTACAATCATCTGATATATATCATAAATCCTTGTAGCATTGGCTCACCAAATACACATTAAGTTTGGCATGAGTCGCCAAAGATAAATCATAACTAATCCACTAAAATCAAAATGATTGATATCAAAAACGGAAAAATAAGCTTTATCGAGCAACATCTTTTTGAGCCAAAAATAAAAGATTTCGATGAAATCTTAAAGCGCTACAAGAACTACGAAGTAAATTTATTTTTACATATAATAAGTGACCCATCATGTAGATATGAAAGTGGAGTCGGAAGTGGTCGCACAAAGGACGAGATACACAAACTCTCCGCAAAAGACAGATTTTTAAGCCTTCTTGAAAATATGAAAATTACTGCAAATGCAAAGGGTTTTTATGCCAACAAAATTCAAAAAGGAAAGTGTTTTCCTGATGAAATTAAATCAACCAGCTTTGCGTATTGCAATCGCCTAGAAGTCAGCAAGCACTTCGACGCAAGGCAATCAGAGTATGGTATTGTATTTTTCCATGATTTTCTTCAAAGCAACGGAATAACGCCTGTCAGATATATTAACGAAGAAGATAGTGAGTCAATTCGGAGGCTGGTCTTCAATGAACCGTTTTCCATCGAAGCATATGGGCGAGCTTATGACATGCGATGGGAGAAAGAGTGGCGCATTAACCGTGATTTAGCCTTCTCCACCGATGACGTAGCATTTATTATTGTCCCAGACACCGAATATCATTACTTTATCGAGCAAAACTCAGGCGCCAAATTTGATTATTTTGTATTGCCATCATCTGTTTTTAAGCCCCCACTAGAGTTCTTTCTTTGTGCGCATAAAATGGATCATCACGCTTGGCATCAAATTCGGTTATACGGGGAGTGGAAAGTAGACTTCGAAATATTTCCCGAACTATCACTAGAGGAAGAGTCAGAGTTCATGATTGAGTGTGAGGATTATTTGCATTGCCTCGCAAAGGCTGAGATTCAGGATGTTTACGAAAATCGCTACATATCAAGATTCATGCGCTTCGCGTCAAGCCTTAATGGTGAGTTCTTGGAAAAAACCTCGTTCAAAGAACTGGGTTTGGTTTCTGCCAACGCAGGAGAACCATATGAGACACATAGAGACTTGATGATGCATTGCTACACTCGGAGGTTTGAAATTCAGCGCGATCGAATAAATATGTAACTAAGAAAAGTTGATAATAATTTACACAATTAAAATTATCAAAATCCCAACATTTCCGATTTATAAACAATTTACGCCGAATTCATGACGCGCCCTAGATAAAGCAACAAAAATAAAACCCAACTCAGATGACACCGAGTTAAGTTTTATATATGAAATTATCAATAATGATACCGAAGCTGCGCAATCAGCAACGAATCATGATTCACCGCATAAACCATGCGATGCTCATCCGTAATCCGGCGCGACCAGAATCCCGCCAGCGCGTGTTTTAACGGTTCCGGCTTGCCAATCCCCGCAAACGGTTCACGCTGAACCTCTTTAATCAGCTTATTGATTCTTTCCAGCATTTTCCGGTCATTTTGCTGCCAGTACAAATAATCTTCCCAGGCGGCATCGGCGAAGGTTATTTTCATTCCATCAACTTTCGCTCGGTGCCCGCGCCTGCATTGAGCTGTTCAATGGCCGACAGCAGTCTTTTGGCATTGGCCGGGCTGCGCAGCAGATAGGCCGTTTCCTCCAGCGCCAAAAAATCTTCCAGCGACAGCATCACCACCGACTGCTGGCCGCTGCGCGTGATGATCAAGGGCGCGTGATCGTTGCAAACCCTGTCCATCGTCGTGGCAAGCTGCGCACGGGCAGCAGAATATGAAATGGCATCCATCCGTTTTCTCCTTGGTTTGTACAGGAAATTGTACAACCAACAGCCATCCCGCGTCAAGTGACAAGCCAGCCCACAGACCGCCGCGCTGGCGCCCCTGAACGATAATTGCCAGTTCCGCCCAGCCCCCAGCGGCTGCGCACATTCCTACCTTTCCAGCACCTACCAAGAGGGTTTCCCATGCCTGTTTACCGCTCCAAGACTTCCACTGCTGGCCGCAACATGGCGGGTGCGCGCTCGCTCTGGCGTGCCACCGGCATGAAAGACGGCGACTTCGACAAGCCCATCATTGCCGTCGTCAACTCCTTCACGCAGTTCGTGCCCGGCCACGTTCACCTGAAAGACCTGGGCCAGCTCGTGGCCCGCGAGATCGAAGCAGCGGGCGGCGTCGCCAAGGAATTCAACACCATCGCCGTCGATGACGGCATTGCGATGGGCCACGACGGCATGCTGTACTCGCTGCCGAGTCGCGACATCATTGCCGACTCGGTCGAGTACATGGTCAACGCGCACTGCGCCGACGCGATGGTCTGCATTTCAAATTGCGACAAGATCACCCCCGGCATGTTGATGGCGGCCATGCGCCTGAACATCCCGGTGGTGTTCATCTCCGGCGGGCCGATGGAGGCGGGCAAGGTCAAGCTGGCCAATCCGACCACGCACAAGATGGAGTTCAAAAAGCTCGACCTGATCGACGCGATGGTGATGGCCGCCGACGACAAGGTGTCGGACGCCGATCTGGCCGAAGTCGAGCGCTCGGCGTGTCCGACCTGCGGTTCATGCTCGGGCATGTTCACCGCCAACTCGATGAACTGCCTGACCGAGGCGCTGGGCCTGTCGCTGCCGGGCAACGGCACCGTCGTCGCCACCCACGCCGACCGCGAGGCGCTGTTCAAGCGCGCCGGTCGTGTCGCCGTCGAGTTGTGCAAGCGCTACTACGAACAGGAAGACGTGACCGTACTGCCGCGCGCCATCGGCTTCAAGGCGTTTGAAAATGCCATCACGCTGGACATTGCGATGGGCGGCTCGACCAACACCATCCTGCACATTCTGGCAATTGCCCAGGAAGCCGAAATTGACTTCACGCTGGCCGACATCGACCGCCTGTCCAAGGTGGTGCCGCAGCTGTGCAAAGTCGCGCCGAACACCGACAAATACCACATCGAAGACGTGCATCGCGCCGGCGGCATCATGGCCATCCTCGGCGAGCTGGACCGCGCAGGCAAGCTGCACACCGACGTGCCGACCGTCCACACGCCGACGATGAAAGACGCGCTGGATCAGTGGGACATCATGCGCAACCCGTCCGACGCGGTGAAAACCTTTTACATGGCGGGCCCCGGCGGCGTGCCGACGCAAGTCGCCTTCAGCCAGGCCGCGCGCTGGCCGAGTCTGGACACGGACCGCGCCGAAGGCTGCATCCGCTCAGCCGACCATGCGTTCTCGCAAGTAGGCGGGCTGGCCGTGCTGGTCGGCAATATCGCGCTGGACGGTTGCGTGGTGAAAACCGCCGGTGTCGATGACGAGCTGATGGTGTTTGAAGGCCCGGCCCACGTCACCGAGTCGCAGGACGAGGCCGTGGCGAACATCCTGGCCGACAAGGTCAAGGCGGGCGACATCGTCATCGTGCGCTACGAAGGCCCGAAAGGCGGCCCCGGCATGCAGGAAATGCTCTACCCCACGTCTTACATCAAGTCCAAGGGTCTGGGCAAAGCCTGCGCGCTGCTGACCGACGGGCGCTTTTCGGGTGGCACCTCCGGCCTGTCGATTGGCCACGCCTCGCCGGAAGCGGCAGCGGGCGGCGCCATCGGTCTGGTGCGCAACGGCGACCGCATCCGCATCGACATTCCGAACCGCTCGATCAACGTGCTGGTGTCCGATGAAGAGCTGGCCAAGCGCCGCGCCGAGCAGGATGCGCTGGGCTGGAAACCGGCCCTGCCGCGCCCGCGCAAGGTGTCCGCTGCACTGAAGGCTTACGCCAAATTCGTCATGTCGGCCGACAAGGGCGCCGTGCGCGACCTGTCGCTGCTGGAAGACTGAGGCGGTTCTTGAAAGCCGGGTCAGGCAGCGTGAGACAGCGCCGCCTGCCGGAACTCGCTGGGTGACAGCCCGGCGTGCTCGCGAAACACCCGGCTGAAATGGGCGCTGTTGCTAAAGCCCCATGAAAACGCAATGTCGGTGATGGTGCGCGCCAGCTGGGCCGGATTTTTCAAATCCCGCATGCAGGCCTGCAGCCGCCGGTGCAGGATGTAATGCGCCAGCGTTTCCTCCTCATCGGCAAAGGCGTTGTGCAGATGGCGCTTGCTGCAGTTGAGCACCTGGGCGACGCGGTCTAGCGACAGGCCGGGGTCGCGCAGGTTCTGGCCGATAAATTCGCGGATGCGGTCTTTCAGCGCCTGCTGCTGCGTCGTGGCAGTGGCGCGCCCGGCCAGCTCCTGCAGCGACAGGCGCACCAGATCGGTGACCAGATTGCCCGCGCCCCGAGCCGCTTCAGGCGTCATCAAGGGCAGTTCCTGGTAAATGCTGCGCATCGTCTCCAACGCCACGCGTGCGATGCCGCTGCTGCCGCCGACATGGCGCCCCATCAGCGCCTCAATGCGCAGGCCGCGCTCGGTCAGCTGCTCCTTGGGCAGCATCACGATCAGGTGCTCGGTGCGCTCCGGGTTGGCCACTTCGTAGCTGCCGGTGGTGTCGTAAATCGCCCAGCCGCCGGGGCGTACCCAGGTTTGCCGCCCCTGCTGCGCCAGCGCCGCATTGCCCTGCCAAGGCGCAACAATTTTCAGGTAACTGGTGTCGCTGCTGCGCGCCAGCCGGGTGCTGCGCGTCACGCGGTGCCGGTTGGCTTCGAGCCGGGTCATCACCACGTCGCCCGCGTGCGAGGTGATGATGCGGCCGTCAAAAACGCTGTCGCCATACAGGTCGCAGTCGAGCCCGCCAAACAGCGCCGACATCCAGCCGCTCCAAGCGGGTGCGCGTTCGGCATCGGAAAAGTCATCGGTGCTGAGAATCTGGCTATGGGGCATGGCCCGATTATCTGGCGCCTGCGCCCGGCCCGATCTGCGGAAAACCCTAGCCGATCCGGGGGTAAACCCTAGGCGCTATGCGCTTTTTGTCATCCACAAACTGCCTTTCTGGACAAGCCAAAAAAGCCTGCGATTCCTAGAATAAATCGATAGCAATTTTTCGGAAACCCAACATGAGCGATATCCAGATGCTGATTGGCGGCCAGCCGCGCCCCGCCGCCAACGGCGCCACTTTCGAGCGCCGCAACCCGCTAGACCAGACGGTGGCCACGCGTGCGCCAGCGGCCACGCCCGCCGACGCGGTGGCGGCGGTCGAAGCAGCGGCCCTGGCTTTTCCGGCCTGGGCGGCGATGGGGCCGGGCCAGCGCCGGGCGCTGCTGATGAAAGCGTCGCAGGCGCTTGAAGCCAAGGGCGACGCCTTTGCAGCAGCGATGGCGGCCGAAACCGGCGCCTCCGGTATCTGGGCCGGTTTCAACGTGCATCTGGCCGCCGACATGCTGCTCGAAGCGGCGTCGCTGACCACGCACATCAGCGGCGATGTGATTCCCTCGAACGTGCCCGGCAGTCTGGCAATGGCGGTGCGCCAGCCCGCTGGCGTGGTGCTGGGCATGGCGCCGTGGAATGCGCCGGTGATTCTGGCCGTGCGCGCCATTGCCACGCCGCTGGCCTGCGGCAACACCGTGGTGCTCAAGGGCTCGGAGCTGTGCCCGGCGACGCACGGCCTGATCATTGAAGCGCTGCAGGAAGCAGGCCTGCCGCCCGGCGTCGTCAACTTCATCACCAACGCCCCCGCCGATGCCGCCGCCGTGGTCGAGGCGATGGTCGCGCATCCGGCGGTGCGCCGGGTCAACTTCACCGGCTCGACCAAGGTCGGCAGGCTCATTGCGCAGACCTGCGCCAAATACCTCAAGCCGGCCATTCTGGAACTCGGCGGCAAAGCGCCGATGGTGATTCTGGACGACGCCGACATCGACGCCGCCGTGGCCGC
>JAPLPS010000341.1 GCA_026400075.1 Polaromonas sp. | reverse complement strand
CCTGGTTCGACGAGTTCAGCCAGTCGCAAACTGATTGCGCCGACGCGCAGGGGTTTGCCGCCGCGCACCAGAATTTTGCGGCCCGGCGCTGCGAGCAGCTGGCCAAGGCCGTGGTGCGCCGTCGCTACGAATTGCTGGCGCTGGACATGGGCGCCGAGCGTGAGCAGCACACGGCCCGCTTTGCCGAACTGGCCCGCGACGCCGCTGTTCAATTGCACGCGCAGCACCACAGCGACGATCCGCACAGCGGCAAGCGCGTCAGTTTTGGCCTGATCCGCATGGCCAACATTGAGCAGTTGGTGGAAGTTGCGCTGGCGCTGTACGCGCTGGGCGCGCCTGACGGCGTGCAGATTCACCTGTGCGTTTATCACTCGCAGTTTCCGCTGCTGATTCGCTCCGGTATCGAGCGCCAGCTCGATCAGGCGCTGAACCGCCGCCAGCGCGACGCGGTGTTTGGCCTGCCCGGCATCCGCCAGCGCTTCGACGCTTACCCGCAAGCTGACCAGCTCTTCATCGTGCTCGGCTCGCCCGTCACCGAAGTCGGGCGCGACCACGATTACGACTGGGCGGTGGTCGAGCCTTCGTCGATGCGCTCATTGATCCAGCTGGCCGGGCGCATCCGCCGCCACCGCGAGGGCGACTGCCAGGCGCCAAACCTGCGGGTGTTTGATTTCAACCTGCGCCATTTCCGCGCCAAACGGCGTGATTGACGCCAGGCCACGCATCGTCGCGCCGCCCGGCGTCTTGCAGCCGCGTGCCCGGCTGGTGGACCTGGAACACGTCCGCATGGGCAAACAGATGCTGCTTCAGTCCGCTGCCGCCGCGCCTGCGCCGCTGCCCGGAACGCGCCAGCGCGGTTCGGCGCAAGCCAGCACGCCCGCGCCGCTCAACGCCGCCAGCTGGTGGAGTCTGCCGCCCGCCGACGCGCTGCTGACCGCCGTGCTGCCGCAGCAGCAGCCGTTTCGGTTTGACCCCATAGCGCGCGTCGATCTGGTGCTGCGCCCGAACGACGACGAAGACGATTACGAGCTGGTGCAGCTGATGGATAAGCCCAATGGCCGCCACGGGGACACCGTGTTTTTAAAGGTGGACAAGTCGCAAAACCACCGCATTGACGACACAGCAGTTCAGGGCCACGGCATCAGCGTCTGGGGCGAGAGCGATTACTGGCAAGCCTTGACGGCGCTGGCCACCGAGCTGGACATGCCGCTGGCCGACTGCGCCCGGCGTTTTGGTACCGTGACGCTGCCCAAGTATGACAACGGCTGGTGGTTTCACCCGGCGCTGGGGTTTACCAAGTACAGGTGATGCGTGGCGTTTTCGTCCAGCGACAGCTCGAATCTTGTTGTGCTTTAGATGAGCAGAGTTTCCAGCCCTTTTGTCTCGACGATCTGAAGCAGTTTGGCGGCGGCCCCGCTGGGGTGCTTGTCCGCTGTGGGCGACTCCCACTTTTGCACGGTGGAGACGCTCACATTGAGAAATGAGGCGAACACCGATTGGCTGACTTTCGCAATGGTTGTGCGGACTGCGACAACCCGTTCGGGCGGGTAGGCGGGTGGCTCTTCGCAGAGTGTGCGAATGCGAGCCATGTCCACTTTTGACATAACACCGTGTGCCTGGAGTCCCTGCGCGGTCTCCAGCATCTCTTTGAGCATGCGGGCTTCTTCACTGTCCTTTTTGCGCATTGCAAATCTCCTTGAGTTCGCCAGAAATTGTCATTTCATTGAGTTTTTCCAGGCTTTGCTGATGCAAGTTGCCAGCAATCACCTTGACCACTTCGACCACGGCGTCCGGGAAATCTGCGCCAGGCGCATTTTTCTCTCGCCCGAGCAAAAAGATGGTGGCGCCCGGATGTTGCTTGGCTACGAGCGTTCGAGTCGAGCCACTCTTGCCCTGCCCAGGAACGGCAATTCGCTTTTTGCAGACGCCGCCGCCCAAGTCCGCCTCATAGCGGCCTTGTTCAATGTCGCGTGCCGCCGCGCAAAGCAGATCGTCACTCAATAGCTTTTTTGCCCAGCGGTCAAATGTTTTTGTTTTGAAAACTCTTTTACTGTGCATGAAAAATTATAGCACTGGGTGCTATAAATATGAAGCCATCCAGCCTGCTGACGGCAGTATGGATGACTTCATGTGGGCTGCCTATTCGGCAGTAAAAAAGCCTGCTCCAGTTGCAAACGTAGCTGACATTTCTGAGCTGCCTATTCGGCAGACACTAAAGTGTACGAGGGTTGGGTGTTGCTAATCTGCATTGGATTCGTTTATCATTGCTCACGACATCGTTAATTTTAACCAGCTGCAAACGCAGCTGACAGGATAAAGAGTATGATTCAAGAAAAATCCCGACAAGGCGGCAACCTTGTCGGGATTTGATGGCAACGCCAAAGGCAGTGAGAGGCCGAGGCACCTACGAGCAAGGTTGTTGATCGAAGGAGGGTACGAATGTGACTACACATCACATGACCAGAAGATAAGTTCCGGCAAGCATCGCTTGTCACATTCGCGTCCCGAGGCATTGCCTTGGGACATTTTATATGCGGCTATCCAGCCGTACATTTTTGAATGGTTCCCATGCATACGATTTCCCTAAATCGTCAGGCAGAGTTGCGTTCGCTCATCTCAGGCTTCTTGGAAGAGCGCCTGGAAAGCAAGCTCGACAAACTCGCCCCCGACGATCCAAAACGCGCCGAACTTCACCATACGTTCAACTCTGAAAATTGGCTCGCAAGCGCTGCAAAGCGGGTCAAGCAAATTCAGCTAGTTACGCATGTTCTGAAGGCGACGCATCCCGATCCAAAAATTGATCAAGCCACCAACCTGTATGTGCCACCGCGCAATCTTGCGGCCCACGCCTTAGTCGGTAGCCATGTTCTTGGCGAGAGCTTTGATGACGATGTGACGGGCAATGCCGCAGCACTTGATGTGTACGGATTTCTGACCCAGGAATTTCAAGGCTCAACACTGCTTGAACTGATGCGGGTTGACGATAGCGATTTGGCGCAAGCGCTGAGCAGTCAGCCTGAACAAGCAGGCGAATGGATGCGAACTTTCGCCGGGATTGAACTTCCCCGGTGCGCAAAACCGACTTCCCACACCCTGGCCAAGCAGCTTTACTGGCTCACCGGCACCGGCACCGACCCGCACGACGACGCCAGCTACCACCTGCTGGCCCCGCTCTACGCCAGTTCGCTGGCGCACCGGGTTTACCTGACGGTGCAGGACGACCGCTTCAGCGAAGCCGCCAAAGCCGCCCGGCAGGCCAAAAAAGACGGTCTTTTCAGCGAACGCCCGGTGCGCGAATACCCGCAACTGGCCGTGCAGCAGCTCGGCGGCACCAAGCCGCAAAACATCAGCCAGCTCAACAGCGAGCGGCGCGGCAACAATTTGCTGTTCGCTTCGCTGCCGCCCGTCTGGCGCTCGGTGGAGCTGAAACCGCTGCTCAACACCGAGTCGCTGTTTCCGCGCTACAGCCGCCGCCCCGAAGTCCGGCGGGCGCTCAAGGCGCTGCTGGCCTTTTTGAAATCCGACCCGGCGCGCAATCTGCAAACCCGCGAGCGCCGTGCCGAATGGGTCGATGCGCTGATTGACGAATTCCTGCAGCTTCGCGCCGAATTGCGCGCTTTGGCGCCGGGCTGGAGCCAAACGCCCGACTGCCGCCTCGACGGTGCCAGCAAGCACTGGCTTGACCCCGACGGCGTGGCACAGGCTTGTGCCGCCTCGCAGCGACCGCTGCCCCTGGATACCACCGAGCGCATCTGCGAAGCGTTTGCTAACTGGCTCAATGCCCAGCTGCGCGACCCGCTGCCGATGGGCGACCCCGAGTTTCTCGAATGGCGCAAGCGGATGCACGAACAAATCAAAGCCGAAGAACGGGAGGGGCGCGATGCCGACACTTATTAAGGCGCTGCTGGTGTTGCCGCGTCTGCGCATTCAAAACGCCAACGCCATTTCCA
>JAPLPS010000374.1 GCA_026400075.1 Polaromonas sp. | reverse complement strand
TCAAGGTGGCGATTGGCGCCGAGCCAGACTTGCTGCTGGCCGTGGGCAGCCTGCTGCACGAAATGGGCGCCGAGCTGCGCTGCTGCGTCAGCACCACCAAATCGGCGGCGCACGCCTTGCTGCCTGCTGAAAAGGTGATTCTGGGCGATCTGGAAGACCTGGAACACGGCGCGGCGGCTGCGAACTGCGATTTATTAATCACCCATTCGCACGGCCGCCAGGCGGCGGAAAAGCTGAACAAGCCGCTGCTGCGCATCGGCTTTCCGGTGTTCGACCGCATCGGCAACGCGCACAAGCGCCTGGTCGGCTACCGGGGCACGATGGATTTCATTTTTGAGTTTTCCAATTTGATGATTCAGCAAATCAAGCATCACCACGCCGGTGACTGGCCGCTGACGCCCGAAGCGGCGGCCGCTGCTGCGCCCAGCGCTGGCTGCTGCGGCAGCGGCAGTGGCACCATGCTTCCCACCCCCACCCGTCTGGCTGCGGCCAGTGCTTGAGATAACCCTAGGAGTGCTTTTTGACATCCTCCCCCTAAAGGAAGGGGATTCCCTAGTACGGAGTTCCATGCCCGGAACCGGCACTTGATTTGTCAAGCGCCTTACTTCACGCTGGCTTCGAGTATTGCTACCTGCCAGCCGGAACCACGAGAACACTCGCAGCCAACGGAAAAACGGAGAAATACAAGTTTTTGCACTGGGTGCGTAATCGCCAAAGTCCAGCGCAGCCCATTTTAAACACAGGAAAAATACGTATGGTCAAACAAAGCCAAAGGAAAACCCAACAGCCCGACAGCTTTGCTGTCGCCCTCCACCTTCCCGGCCTGAAGGCCGGGGTTTCTCGGAAAGTCAACTGATGAAAATCGCTTTCGCAACCCAGGACAAGGAGCGCGTCGATGCGCACTTCGGCTGGGCCAAGAGCATCGTCGTTTATGAAATCTCGGCCCAGGGCCACAGTTTCATCGAGAGCTTTGAGTTTGGCGACAAGCTCGAAGAAGACGGCGACGAGGACAAGCTCGCGCCCAAGCTCGAAGCCATCAAGGACGTGGCGATTTTGTACGTCGCGGCCATCGGCGGCTCCGGCGCGGCCCGCGTCGTGGCGATGAAGATTCACCCGATCAAGGTGCCGCAACCCGAGTCGATTGCGGAAATCCTGGACAAGCTGCAGGTGGTGCTGCAAGGCACGCCACCGCCGTGGCTGCGCAAGGCGCAGGCCAAGGACAGCGAACGCTCTTTTGACTTTGAAAATGACGAGGTAAGCCCATGACCGAACAAGCCACGACTGAAACTACTGCCACGCCCGCCAACGACGACGCGCTGATGGCCACGCCCTTTGTGCAGCAGCTGGTCAAACAGATGCGCGCCCAGGATATCCACGGCACCTGGGAAGGCAAGAGCGATCTGGAACTGCTCAAGCCCTACCTGCACACCGCCGAAGAGCGCCGCGCCCTGCCCATCATCGGCGACCCGGACCCGGAAACGCTGTGGCACCTGGAAATCTTCTACAACGCCATCGCCGTGGCCATCGAGCGCGAAACCGGCCAGATGGTCTCGCCGATGATGAAGATGAGCCACGAAGGCTTTGGCCGCATGGTCTTGATTGCCGGGCGCCTGGTGGTGGTGAACAAGCAGTTGCGCGACGTGCATCGCTTTGGCTTCCCGTCGCTGACCAAGCTGGCCGACGCGGGCGGCAAGTTCTTTGACGAAGCCGTCGCGATGATCCGGGCCTACCCGGAAGTCGCCCAGTACGGAGCCTGAGCCATGAGCGCCGATGCTGAAGAACTCAAAGCGCGCCTGAAGAAACTCAACGCGCGCGCCACGCAGGCCAAGATGGATCTGCACGACCTGTCCGAGGATCTGCCCACGAACTGGGAAAAGATTCTCGAAGTGTCCCAACGCTGCCACGACGCCCACGCGGCGCTGATGGCGGCGCGCAAGGAGGCTGCTGCGGCAGCAAGCTGAAAATCCTCAGGAAATGTCATGACCACCTTCAACATCACCATGCCCAGCGGCGCCACCTGGACGCCCACTTTTGTCGAAACGCTGAACGAGGACAAGTGCATAGGCTGCGGCCGCTGCTTCAAGGTCTGCCCGCGCGGCGTCCTTGAGCTTGTCGGCCTGAACGCCGACGGCGAGTATGTCCGCGTCGATGAGGACGAAGATGATGACGACGGCGAATACGACAAGAAGGTCATGACGATTGCGCACAAGGAGCTGTGCATAGGCTGCACCGCCTGCGCCAAAATCTGCCCGAAAAAGTGCTACACGCACGCCCCGGCGACGGTCTGAGGCGCACAGCAATGGGCGCCCACGCTGTCCTGATCGCCTGCGCGCTCGACGCCAAGGAGCCAGCGGCGCTGGCGCTGGCGGGCGTGCTGTCGGCCGCTTTCGAGCGCCACGGCCAGCGCCTGCTGCCCTTGCCCGGCTTTGATGCCGAGGCCACGCGCCAGTTGCTGGCGCGCTGGTTTCCCGGCGCCGATCTGGCGCTCGGTCTGGACTGGCAAGTGCTGGCGGGCGCCAACCGAACCGAATCGCGCAGCGACGAAATCGAGGAAGTCGCCAGCCTGCTGCGCGAACACGCCGACCCGGCCGCTGGCCCGAAAGAAGCCAGCGACGCCATTGCCTGGGCGCTGGCCTGCGCCAGCCTGGGGCAAAACCATCTCTGGCAAGACCTGGGCCTGCCGTCCCGCAACGAGCTGTCGGCACTGATCGGCCACTGGTTTCCGGCGCTGGCCGCCCGCAACACACAGAACATGAAGTGGAAGAAATTCTTCTACAAGCAGCTGTGCGAGCGCGAGGACATCATGATTTGCAAGGCGCCCACCTGCGGCGTCTGCGCCGACCACAGCGTCTGCTTTGGCCCGGAAGACGGCCGGGCCATTACGTTTCACTGAAGCAAGCTGATCCGGGCTATCCGGGCTATTGATCTATGGCTCGGGGCGCCAGACGGCGATTCTGGATGCCAATGCGCTGCATTCAAGCCTGCGGCGCGCAACCTTTTGCTAAGCTTGGCCGCCTGGCCGCAGTCGAAACTGAAAAGTGCGGCAAAAAAGACGCCAGCCAGCCAGACGCAAAAGGCCAAAGACATGAGCAATCCCGATTCAACAAACCAGCCGTCATCAGGCCACGATGCCGATGTGCTCAGTGAAGACCGATTTATTCGCCTGTCCAAGCAGATTTCAGAAGAACTCACTGCTGCCCAGGCCCGGCTGATTGCGCTCGAACGGCGCGAAGACACGCCCGCCCGTCAGCACGAAACGGAACTGCTGTGGCGTCAGATCAAAACGCTGGAAACCAAAAAATCCGAATGCGAAGGTGAAATAGCCCGTCTGCAAGAGCGCATCCGGGCTTGCCGTGACGCCCGTGACCGAAAAGCGCCCGACCAAACGCCAGCGGGCAGCCTGCTCGACGCCGTCCGGCGCAAAACCACCGAGCGCGCCCTGGCCGCACCCGCGCAGCTGCCGTTCTGGCCCGACGCCGTGCGCGGCGTGCCCAACGGCATCCTGCGCTCGGCGCTGTTCGGGGCCATCAAGCGCGGCAAGCGGCGCTACGTCGAGCGCGAAGTTTTTGCGTCCGTGCAGGGCATCGACATCCTCTACACCGGCCCGCGCCTGGATCAGTCCGACCTGGACGTGTGGCAGGGCGCGCTGCATCTGGCGCGGCTGGCCCCGCTGGGCAACCGCATCGAGTTCACCGAAAAAAGCTTTTTGCGGCTGATTGGCCGGGGCGGCGAAGGCGGCGTGAATATCGGCAAAAGCGACCGCGACTGGCTGAAAAATGCGCTGGCGCGGCTCTCGGCGAACACGGTGGAGATCAAGCAAGGCCCATATGCCTACGCGGGCTCGCTGGTGGACGAGTATTTCCGCGACGAGGACAGCGGGCGCTATGTGCTGGTGCTCAACCCGCGCATGAAAGTGATGTTTGGCCGGGAAGGCTGGACGCAGATCGACTGGAGCCTGCGCGAGGCGCTGCGCGGCCACCCGCTGGCGCAGTGGCTGCACGGCTTTTATTCAACGCACGCCTGCCCGTTCCCGCTCAAGGTGGAAACGCTGCACAAGCTGTGCGGCAGCGCAACCGGCGAACAGACCCAGACCGATGCGGAAAGAAACAAAGCCATCCTTGGCTGGCGTAACGACAGCCTGATTCCGGCGCTCGATGTGCTGGTGGAAGCCTGTCTGCAGGTAGGGCAGGCGTTCTCATGGGAAATCACCCACGGCGATCTGGTCAACGTCAGCCGCGACCCGAGCAAGTCACAGCGCAAGCACCTGCAAGCAAAGCCGGGCAAGCCGCTTTCTGATGGCAAATGAGGGGGGGGACAGAACCCGAACAAAGGGGGGGATA
>JAPLPS010000251.1 GCA_026400075.1 Polaromonas sp. | reverse complement strand
CAAGCCGACTACGGCATTGCGCTGGACGGCGACGCCGACCGGCTGCAAATGGTCGATGCCGAGGGGCGGCTGTTCAACGGCGACGAAGTGCTCTACCTGATGGTCAGCGAGCGGCTGGCGCGTGGCGAAAAAGTGCCCGGCGCGGTCGGCACCTTGATGACCAACATGGCCGTCGAAGTGGCGCTTAAAGCCAGGGGCGTCGAGTTTGTCCGCGCCAAAGTGGGCGACCGCTATGTGCTCGAAGAGCTGGACAAGCGCGGCTGGCTGCTCGGCGGGGAAGGCTCAGGCCACCTGCTGGCGCTGGACAAGCACACCACCGGCGACGGCCTGATCAGCGCGCTGCAGGTGCTGCAGGCCTGCGTGCGCAGCGGGCAGACGCTGGCCCAGCTGCTGAGCGACGTGGTGCTGTTTCCGCAGACCCTGGTCAATGTGCGGCTCCAGCCGGGGCAGGACTGGAAACTCAGCGCCACGCTGGCCGCCCAGAGCCAAGCCGTCGAGGCCGAGCTGGGCGACAGCGGGCGCCTGTTGATCCGCGCCAGCGGCACCGAGCCGCTGCTGCGCGTGATGGTCGAGGCGCGCGATGCCGTGCAGGCCAAGGCCTGCGCCGAGCGCGTCGCCGATACCGTGCGTTTGTAAGTCAAGGGTAAGCCCCATGTCCGGATGACAGCAGGCCTTGCTGTGGGATCGGGCGGGTGCTACACCGTACAGGCGGCAAGTTTGCGCATGTGACCTTGTTGGGGATGGCCTTCGGCGGGTTGTCCTTGTGCAGTATTTTTCGGTCAACCGAAGAGGAGACACGTCATGCTATCGAGCGCCCCCATCACCACGATGATGCCTGTCATGGACATGAACCGGGCAAGGAATTTTTACGAAGCCATGCTCGGCTTAAAGCCTGTGGGCTTGAAGCCGGATGGCAAGTTTGTCTATGCCTGCGCCAATGGCGCTTTCATTGCGCTTTTTCCCAAGGAAGGCGGCACGAAGGCGGAACATACGGCGATCAGTTTCCAGGTCGAGAACATTGGTGCGGCGATCACGGCGCTGGAAAAAACCGGCGTGGTGTTTGAGGATTACGACCTTCCGGGGCTCAAAACCGTCAACCATGTCTGCGTTTTGGGCTCCGAAAAAGCCGCCTGGTTCAAGGACACCGAAGGCAACTTCCTGTGCATTCATGAGGACGCTGCCTGAGTTTTGGCGCACTGCAGGCAAGGCCTGGGTCTGTTACAACAGAGGGTTGATTTGAACAACCCTATTGCAGAAAGCCAGCCCATGAATGATTGCCTTGACAACGCCAGCTTGGCACGCGCCGCCGAGTTGATCACCCAGGCCGATGCCCTGATCGTTGCCGCTGGTGCGGGCATGGGCGTGGATTCCGGCCTGCCCGATTTCCGGGGCAAGGAAGGATTCTGGAAAGCTTATCCCGTGCTTGGGCGTGAGCGGGTCGATTTTTACAGCATCGCCTGCCCCGACGCTTTTCACGCCGATCTGCGGCGCGCTTGGGGTTTTTACGGGCACCGGCTGCAGTTGTACCGCGCAACCCAGCCGCACGCCGGTTTTGACATTTTGAAGCGCTGGGGCCGGGCCAAAGCGCAGGGGCTGGGCGTGTTCACCAGCAATGTGGACGGGCAGTTCCAGAAAGCCGGTTTCGCGGCGGACTCTGTGCATGAATGCCACGGCTCGATTGCCCATCTGCAGTGCATGGCGCCGTGCTGCAACGCCATCTGGCCAGCCGATGGCTTTTTGCCCGAAGTGGATGTGGGGCAGTGTCTGCTGCTAAACGCGCCGCCAGTCTGCCCGCACTGCGGCGGTTTGGCGCGGCCCAATATCCTGATGTTCAACGATTCCGGCTGGCTTGAAGAACGAACCGAAGAGCAGGCGACGCACCAGGAAAAATGGCTCGCCAGCGTGTGTCGGCCGGTGGTGGTGGAACTGGGCGCGGGCACGGCGATTCCCTCGGTGCGCCACTTCAGCCAGCGCATCCTGCGCGAGTTTGGCGGGCGGCTGGTGCGCATCAACCCGCGCGAGTGCGACGTGCCAACCCCGCTGGACGTGGGCATCGCAGCCGGGGCGGTACACGCCCTGTCGGAAATTGACCGGGTGATGGGGATGATGTCAGCTTGAACCGGGCGGCAAGGCCATCCGGGTCATGGCTTCAAAAAATCCCGTATCGCCAACAGCGTCTCCTCCGGCGCCTCGCTCATCTGGTGGTGGCCGACGGGTACGCTGGCAGTCAGCACCGTTTTGCCAGCGCCACGAGCGGCTTTAATCAGCCCCTGCGCGGCTTTCGGTGGCGTCATCTGGTCGTGATCGCCGAACAGAAACAGCACCGGGCAGCTGATTTGCGCTATGGCCGCTTCGCCGTTGGCATAGCGGTCGCAGGCTTGAAAGCCCCGGTGAAACAAATTCACTTCCCGGTTGCTGGCGAGAACGCGCCGCCCCAGCGCCATGCTCGCGCCATAAACCCAGGTGCCGGGGCCAAGCGTCGAGGGCGGCGGTGCCAGCGTGCTGCGCGAAAACACATTGACCAGCTTCAGCGCCTTCATCGGCTCGTTCAGCGCTGCGTCCAGCAGCGCGGGTGAGACTTTCATCGGAAAGGCCGTGCCGACCAGCACCAGGTGGCTGACGCGCTCTTTCAGCTTTGACGCGGCTTCCAGCGCAATCAGCGAGCCCCAGCTGTGGCCGATCAGCGCGGCTTTTTCAACGCCCGCCGCGTCCAGTAGGGCGGCGATAAAGTCCGCCGCTTCCTCCGTGGACGAGGGTGCTTCGCCGCTGCTGCGGCAGTGGCCGGGCAGATCGACGGCCAGCACGTTCCAGCCGTGATGCGCCAGATAGCGGCTTTGCAGCGCCCAGACGCTGTGATCATTCAAGACGCCGTGAATCATCACGACAGTCGGCTGGGCGGCGTCAAACGCCTTGCCGCCGGTGTAGGCATAGGTTTTCGCGCCGTTGACGAGGACTTCCATCACGCACCTGCCTTGCTTGTGCTTGCTGCCTTTTCTGCAGTTTTCAACGCGCGTTTCAAGTCGTCGATCAAATCGTCCGGGTCTTCCAGTCCGATGGACAGGCGGATCGTGCCCTGCGTGATGCCTGCGCCCGCCAGCGCGTCGTCGCTCATGCGGAAATGCGTTGTGCTGGCCGGGTGAATCACCAGGCTGCGGCAGTCGCCGACATTGGCCAGATGGCTGAACACCTTGAGCGCCTCGACAAACGCCTTGCCCTGCTCGCGGCTGCCCTTCAAATCAAAGCTGAACACCGAACCGGCGCCACGCGGCAGCAGCCGTTGCGCCAGCGCGTGGCTGGGGTGGGACGCGAGCATCGGGTGGCCGACGCGCGCCACCAGCGGCTGGCTGGCGAGAAAATTAACGATTTTTTCGGTGTTACTGATGTGGCGCGCCATGCGCAGCGGCAGCGTTTCCATGCCTTGCAAAATCAGCCAGGCGGTGTGCGGGCTCATGCAGGCGCCAAAGTCGCGCAGGCCCTCACGGCGGGCGCGCAATAGAAAAGCGCCGACGCTGCTTTCCTCGCTGAACACCATGTTGTGAAAGCCGTCATAGGCCTGCGTCAGCTCGGTAAATTTGCCGGATGCGTCCCAGTCAAAACTGCCGCCATCGACGACCAAGCCGCCAATCACCGTGCCGTGCCCGCTCAAAAACTTGGTCGCCGAGTGGTAAATCAGGTCTGCGCCGTGGTCGAACGGCTTGATCAGCCAGGGCGAAGTCAGCGTCGAATCGACCAGCAGCGGCACGCCCGCTTCATGGGCGATGGCTGAGACGGCGGGAATGTCCAGCACTTCCAGCCCCGGATTGCCGACGGTTTCGCCGAAAAATAATTTGGTATTGGGCCGCACGGCGGCGCGCCAGCCGTCCAGATCACCGGGCTGGAC
Source organism: Polaromonas sp. (assembly GCA_026400075.1). GTDB lineage: Bacteria > Pseudomonadota > Gammaproteobacteria > Burkholderiales > Burkholderiaceae_C > Polaromonas. The sequence goes on along the minus strand of JAPLPS010000251.1, from coordinate 20,127 downwards.
GAAGGTGGTGTCAATGCCGAAGCGCCGCAGCGTGTAGTGCAGCAGGTTGTGGCTGCCGCCGTAGAGCGCCGTGCTGGCGACGATGTGCGCGCCCGCGCCCATCAGCGTGGCAATGCTCAGATGCAGCGCCGCCTGCCCGCTGGCCGTGGCAATCGCACCGATGCCGCCTTCGAGCGCGGCGATGCGCTGCTCCAGCACCGCGTTGGTCGGGTTGCTGATGCGCGAATAAACGTGACCGGGGCGCTCCAGATTAAAGAGGCTGGCGGCGTGGTCGCTGGACTCGAAGACAAACGAAGTTGTCAGGTGAATCGGCACGGCGCGCGCGCCGGTGGCCGGGTCCGGCGCGGCGCCTGCGTGCAGCGCCAAAGTGTCGAAACCGGGGTCGGAATAACCGGGCATGGGTGTCTCCAGAGCGAAAAAAGAAAATCTCAAACAACCAGCGCCGCTACGGGAAAGTCGTGATGATTTTCAGGAAATTGTGGGCTATATTTGAAACCGATTTGAACCCAATTCCCGGCACCTTTTGGCGGTGGGATTTTTTTAAAATAGCGCTGGCAGACCATTCTGGCAGCGCAACCGAGGAGAAATTGATGAAGGTTTTAGACATCCTGCGCGTAAAAGGCAGCACGCTTTACACCGTTCAGCCCGACGAGCCGCTGGCGATGGCCGCCCAGATCATGGCTGAAAAAGACATTGGCTCGCTGGTCGTCATGGAGCATGGCGATCTGGTCGGCATGCTGACTTTCCGCGAGGTGCTGGCCTGCATCGTCAAAAATGGCGGCGAAATTGGTCGCACGCTGGTGCGCAAGGCGATGGATGACCATCCGCTGACCTGCACCTCAGAAACCGACATGGACGAGGTGCGCCGCATGATGCTGGATCGCCACGCCCGCTACATGCCGGTGATGAACCAGAAAATGCTGATGGGCGTGATCAGCTTTTACGATGTGGCCAAGGCCGTCGTGGACAGCCAGAATTTTGAAAACAAGATGCTCAAGGCTTACATCCGCGACTGGCCTGCCGAGCAGGACGAGGCCACACAGAAGGGCTGATAGGCCACGGGTCGCCATTTGTGCGTGGCGGCCCTGCAAGCCCGGCGCGCTCGGGGATAATCGGCGCCATGAGCGGCAATACTTTTGGAAATCTTTTCGCAGTCACCAACTTTGGTGAATCCCACGGCCCGGCCATTGGCTGCGTGATTGACGGGTGCCCGCCGGGCCTGTCACTCACCGAAGCCGATATTCAGGGCGACCTGGACCGGCGCAGGCCCGGCACCAGCCGCCACGTCACCCAGCGCAGCGAGCCCGATGCGGTCGAAATTCTTTCGGGCGTTTACGAAGGCAAAACCACCGGCACGCCGATTTGTCTGCTGATCAAAAACACCGATCAGCGCAGCAAGGACTACGGCAATATTTTGGACACTTTCCGGCCCGGCCACGCTGATTACACCTACCTGCACAAATACGGCCTGCGCGACCCGCGCGGCGGTGGCCGCTCGTCGGCGCGGCTGACGGCGCCTATGGTGGCGGCGGGCGCTGTCGCCAAAAAGTGGCTGTTTGAACAGTACGGCACCACGTTTCGCGGCTGCATGACGCAGGTCGGCGAGGTGCAAATCCCGTTTGAATCCTGGGAATACGTTCCGAACAACCCGTTTTTTGCCCCGGTCGCCGACGTGTCGGCGCTGGAAGACTACATGGATGCGCTGCGCAAGGCGGGTGACTCCTGCGGCGCACGCCTGCGCGTCACGGCCTCCGGCGTTCCCGTGGGGCTGGGCGAGCCGCTGTTCGACAAACTGGATGCCGATATTGCGTTCGCCATGATGGGCATCAACGCGGTCAAGGGCGTGGAAATCGGCGCGGGTTTTGCCAGCGTGGCCCAGCGCGGCACGGTTCACGGCGACGCGCTGACGCCCGAAGGTTTTGCCTCGAACCATTCCGGCGGCGTGCTGGGCGGCATCAGCACCGGGCAGGATCTGGAAGTGGCCATCGCCATCAAGCCGACCAGCTCTATCATCACGCCGCGCCCGTCGATTGACGCGGCAGGCCTGCCGGTCGAAGTGGTCACCAAGGGCCGCCACGACCCCTGCGTTGGCATTCGCGCCACGCCGATTGCCGAGGCCATGCTGGCCCTTGTCGTGATGGAGCACGCGCTGCGCCAGCGCGCCCAGTGTGCCGACGTGAAAGTCAGCACGCCTGACATCATGCGCCGCCGGGATTGATGGGCTGAGAGGGGCACACCCGCCGCCAGCGTCAGCGGGGCGGTTTTCAAACCCTTACCAATGAATTGGCGAGTTACCTGCAAAGGGCTCTACGCTGCCTGGCTTTTGGCTATGATTTCTTCGAGCGATTCTTGTGTGGAGAGCGTCGTTTGACTTAGTTATCGGCTCGCTCGGGGAGTTGTCATGAAATTTCATCTGTTTGAGAAGCATTCGGAGATTTACCTTCGTAAATCCCGAGAGTATCTGGAGGAGGCAAATCTGGCGCGGGTGGAGCATCAGGCGGCAGCCGAACATCATGCCGCCTTGGCCAAGATGTACACGGAGCGCATCGTCAGAATTGAGGGCGAGATTGACCGCGCCTTGCGGGCGCGCTCTTTTGCAGTCAGGGAGCCGGTGGTCGAGGAGGCTGAGCGCACCAAACCCGAGGGCTTGGTGGTGTATCCGGCGCGCGCTGCGCGGCCCTGACGCAAGGGCGGGCCGGTGTTGGCTTATGCCTTTTCTGGCGGTGGCGTGGCGCTGTCGCTGGGTGACTCGCCGCCCAGCGCTTCCAGCAGGTCTGGAATCAAGGCCGACAGCTCGCCTGTCACGATGGCCGCGTCGGTGTCAAAGCCGTCATCGTCCTTGCCGTTTTCCTGAATGCCGTCGAGTACCACGTCAAGCAGCTTGATTTTTTTGACCTGCGCCATGTCGGTCAGCGTGAACGATACCCGCTCGTTCCAGGTCATGGCGAGCTGGGTGGGCACTTTTCCGGCGGCGATATGCTGGCCGACTTCGTCGATTTCCAGCGTGTGGCGCGAATAGCGCACGGCCGATTTCTGGTCGTCGGGCGTTTTCAGTTCACAGTCGCGGTCTACGCTGAAGTTCAGCGGCGCTTCGCGGCTTTGCAGCCAGTGGGCCATCGCCGTGCCTGCCGCCATCTGGGTCTGCACCGGTCTGGCCATCAGGCCGGGGCGCGAGCCGGGAATGGCGCCCAGCGCCTCAATCAACTGGCTGACTACCTTGTCGGCGCCGCTCAGGCTGCCCGAATCGACGACCAGAAACTTGCTGACCGGGTCAATCCACAGCGTGGTCGAGGAGCGTTTCGTGAAGGCGCGCGGCAGCAGCGTCTGGATGGCTTCTTCCTTGAATTCTTTTTTGACCTTGGCGCTGGCGCGCTCGCGGCCGGTTTCCTGCTTGTATTTTTCAACCATCGCATCGACCGCATCCTTGACGGCTGACGCAGGCAGCGGGCGGCGCTCGACGCACAGGCGCAAGATGACGCTGGCGCCGACGGCTTCGGCCAGCACCGTGCTTTTGTTGCCGCGTGGTGGCACCCAGCCGCTGGACTCGGCCTGCGTGGCGCCGCAGGGCATGAACTGGGCGGCTTGCAGCGCTTCTTCCAGCGCCTCCAGGGGCGGCAGGGAAAAGTCGCTGGCAATGCGGAAAAAGGAGGCGGATTTGAACATGGAGGGATTGGGGAGTTGAAAGGCCAGTCGAGATGGCGGGGGGAGGGCGCGGCGCCTGTCCAGCGGCTTAAATTCTAAGGGATGGCCGGGCCTGCGCGCAGCCTTTTCCCGCTTTGAAACGGTGCCGTTCAGCTCAGTCTATGTCGATCACATGAACGCCAAACTGGCCCAGCTCAGTCTATGTCGATCACATGAACGCCAAACTGGCCCTTGCGCCTGTCTTCAAAATAGCGTTCCAGCGTTGTCTGGACGGTTTTGAAGGCGACCTCGTCCCACGGAATTTCTGACTCGGTGAACAGCCGCGCTTCCATCGTTTCATGGCCGGGATTGAACTCGGCGCTGAGCAGCCGGGCGCGGTAATACAGATGCACCTGCCCGGCGCGCACCACATTCATCACCGAAAAAAGACCCTGGATTTCAAACTGCGCGCCCGCTTCCTCATCGGTCTCGCGGGCCGCGCCCTGGGCGGTGGTTTCGCCCAGCTCCATGAAACCGGCTGGCAGCGTCCATTTGCCCCGGCATGGCTCGATGTTGCGCTTGCACAGCAGCACCTGCGCGCCATCGTCTCCCCACACCGGCACGGTGCCCACGACGTTGAGCGGGTTTTCATAATGCACCAAGGAACAGGCGCTGCAGACTGCCCGCTCTTTGGTGTCGCCATCATCAGGCAGGCGATAAACAACGGTGGTGCCGCAGACGCGGCAGTAGTTCAGGGGAGTGCGGTGCATCAAATAAGTGTAGCGCGACTCAGGCGGCAAGCCCCTTGGTGTGCTTTTCGATCAGGCTGCGGGCGGTTTTGAGCAGCTTGTAGCCGTCGTGGCCCCGTTTGAGCATTTCTTCCGTCCACTCGACTTCGACCAGCCGGGACATGCGGCGAAATTCCTGCGCTTCTTCCCGTCCGACGGTGAAGATGTTGTTGCCCCGGTCACTGGCCGCCTTGCGCCCTATCGGGTCGTTGCCTTGCTCGGTTTTGCCCAGCCAGGCCGATGTGGCCTGACCGGAGTTGTTGTCGATGACTTTTTTCAGATCCGGCGGCAGGGCGTTGTATCTGGCCTTGTTCATCGCCATCATCAGGGTGCTGGTGTAGAGCGCGCCGCCTGACGGTGCAAACTCGGCGCTGTATTTGGTCAGTTCAGGCACTTTGATCGAGGGCGCCACTTCCCACGGAACGACGCAGCCGTTGATGCTGCCTTTGCTCAGCGCTTCGGTGATTTCCGGCAGCGGCATGCTCACTGGCGTGGCACCGAGAAAGCTCAACACTTTGGCGACCTGGCGGTTTGGCGCGCGCACTTTGAGGCCTTTCATGTCGGCTGCTGATTTGACTGGCTTGTCCACGGTGTGGATCACGCCGGGGCCATGCACCTGCAAGGCCAGCATCTGCACCTCCTTGAATTCATCCGGCGCCATCGTCTGCAGATAGTCCCAGCAGGCTTTGGAGGTGGCCTCGGCATTGCTCATCATGAAGGGCAGCTCAAACACTTCGATGCGCGCAAAGCGTCCGGGGGTGTAGCCCGGCACAGTCCACACCACATCGACGGTGCCGTCTTTGACCTGGTCATAAAGCTGGCCCGGCTTGCCGCCCAGCTGCATCGACGGGTTGGCATCAAACTTGATGCGGCCAGCGGATTCTTTTTCGATTTTTTCCATCCACGGCTTGTGCAAGGTCAGCCAGATTTGCGACTCGGGCGATACGAAGGTGTGAAACTTCAGGGTAACGCTTTGCTGGGAAAATCCTGACAGTGCAGGCATGCCAAGGGCCACGGCTGCGCCGGTTTTGAGAAGCGTGCGACGTTGAATCATTGTTGTTGTCCTATAAACGAGATGGTTGTAATTTGTAATCGGCCCCATCCTGTTTAGCCATCCGTAATTGCCCTAGGCTCGCTCATTTTCGGGGCGCGCTGGCGCTTCACAACAAAATCCAGTCAATCGCCGCCCGTCAGCGACGACTGTGCCGTCACGCCGACTTGGTCAGCAGCTCGAAATGCTCGACGCTCGGCGGGGCGGAAAAAAATGGCCCGACAATCGCGCGCCACTCGGAAAAAGCCGGGGATTCGCGGAAATCAACGGTGTGGTTTTCCAGCGTTTCCCAGAAAATTTCCAGGATGTAGCGCTCGGGGTTTTCAAGGCCCTTGTTGACCTTGTAGCCCTGAAAGCCCTTGGCTTTGGCAATCACGGTGCTGACGCCGCGCACAATGGCTTCGTCAAAAGCGGCCTGCTGGCCGGGTTGAATGCGGATGTCGGCGAGTTCGAGAATCATCAGAGTTCCTGTGAGTAAGCGGAAAGAAAGGCGCTAACTCTAACCAAAAATGCAGGCGTCATTTCGGTTTATGCTTTTGCGCATGACGCATCACCACTATTTCTGCTTTTTCGCCTGCCCCGATGACGAGGCTGGCGCGTGACTACCGCGCTGCATCCCGACTGGCTGATTCCCGACTGGCCTGTGCCAGCGGGGGTGCGGGCGGTGTTTACCAGCCGGGCAGCCGGGGTATCGGCGCCGCCTTATGACAGCCTGAATCTGGGCAACCATGTCGGCGATGCCCCCGAGGCGGTGGCGGCCAACCGCGCTCTGCTGGCGCGGGTCATTGGCACGCAGGCGGTTTTTCTCAAGCAGGTGCATGGCAGCGCGGTGCTGGCGCTGGATGCGGCCACGCCCGATGGCCTGCCCGCCGATGCCTGCGTCACGGCGCAGCCCAAGATCGCCTGCACCATCATGGTGGCCGATTGCCTGCCGGTGCTGCTGGCCACGCAGGACGGGCGCGCGGTGGCCGCCGCCCATGCGGGCTGGCGCGGGCTGGCAGGCGTGGGGGATGGCAGCGGGCAGGGCATTCTGGAGGCCACCTGTGCGTCCTTGCAGGCGCTGGCCCCGCCCGGATTGGAAAGGGGTCAAATCCTCGCCTGGCTAGGCCCTTGCATAGGCCCGACCGCCTTTGAAGTCGGCCCCGAAGTCAAGGCTGCGTTTGAAGCGGGGCAGCCGCAGGCGGGCCGCTTTTTTGTGCCCGCCGGGGCTGGCAAGTACCTGGCCAATCTGCCAGCGCTGGCCCGTCTGCGGCTGCAGACGCTGGGCATTACCCAGGTGTATGGCAACGACGGCAGCCTGCCCTGGTGTACGGTCAGCAACCCGTCACGGTTCTTTTCCCACCGGCGCGATGCTGGCATCCCCGGCAACGGTTTCGGCACCACCGGCCGCATGGCTGCCTGCATCTGGCGGGACAGATGAGGCGGTTTCCGGGTGTGCCTCAGCAGGTGTGCCCGCGATATAGGCGGCACGGGCTTCAGCTTCCCGTTTTTTAATGGCTTTGTTGCGTGCTGGCGCACCCATCAGGTAAACCACCAGCGACACCGGCGCCGCACCATACAGAACAAAAGTTATCAACGCCCCTAGAATGCTTCCGTTGCTGTTGCTGGCTTCGGCCACACTCATCATCAGAACGACATATATCCAGGCTATAACGATCAAGTACATAAAAATTCTCGGCTTTGTCAGATTTTCAGAAGCGAATCCGACGATACTGGAAACGCCGTGTAGAACTCATCAAGAGCCGTCGCAATCGAGGAGACAACTGTGAATTTTGAACCGAATTTGGCCCAGGCGGCCCAGCACATGCAAGAAACCCTGAGCGCAGGCTTGCAGCAGATCATGGGCAGTCTCGGAACTGCTCAGATCGGTGGACTTCCTAAAATGGATATCGCCGCCCTGAAACCCCAGACCCAGCCATCCATCCGCTTTGACCAGGCCAAGCTGCAGGAACTTCAAAAGAGTTATATCAGCGAGGCGGCCGCCTTGTGGAATCAAGGTCTGCAGGCCAGCGCAGCATCGTCAGCCGCGCCTGACCGCCGGTTTTCCGACCCCGCCTGGCAGGCCAGCCCGGTTTCCAAGTTCACTTCCGCCGCTTATCTGCTCAACGCCCGCACGCTGATGGGCATGGCCGAAGCTGTCGAAAGCGACGCCAAAACAAAAGCCCGCCTGAGCTTTGCCGTCGAGCAGTGGATGGCCGCCTCGGCCCCGAGCAATTTTCTCGCCTTCAATGCCGAAGCCCAGAAGAAAGCCATCGACAGCAAAGGCGAAAGCATTGCCAAGAGCCTGAAAAACCTGATGAACGACATGAAGCAGGGCCATGTCTCGATGACGGACGAAAGCCTGTTTGAAGTCGGGAAAAACGTCGCCACCACCGAAGGCGCCGTGGTGTTCGAGAATGAATTCTTCCAGCTCCTCGAATACAAGCCGCTGACGGACAAGGTTTATGAAAAGCCTTTCCTGATGGTGCCGCCCTGTATCAACAAGTTTTATATTCTGGATCTGCAGCCCGAAAACTCGATGATCCGCTACGCTGTGGCCCAGGGTCACCGCACCTTTGTCGTGAGCTGGCGCAACCCAGACCAGTCGATGACCGGCAAGACCTGGGATGACTATATCGAGCATGGCCCGATCAAGGCCATTGAAGTGGTCAAGGACATCACCGGCGCCGATACCATCAATTCTCTGGGTTTTTGCGTGGGCGGCACGATTCTGGGCACGGCGCTGGCCGTGTTAGCCGCGCGCGGCGAAAAGCCGGTGGCCAGCGCCACTTTGCTGACCTCGTTGCTGGACTTCACCGATACCGGTATCCTGGATATTTTTATTGACGAAACTTCCGTCAAGTACCGCGAAGCGGAAATGGGCAAGGGCGGCCTGCTCAAGGGCAAGGATCTGGCTTCGACCTTCAGCTTTCTGCGCCCGAACGATCTGGTCTGGAATTATGTCGTCGGCAATTACCTCAAGGGCGAAACGCCACCGCCGTTTGACCTGCTCTACTGGAACAGCGACTCCACGAACCTGCCCGGCCCGTTCTACGCCTGGTATCTGCGCAACACCTATTTCGAGAATAACCTGATCAAGCCCGGTAAAACCGTGGTTTGTGGCGAGAAGGTTGATCTGGGCAAGGTAAATATTCCGTTTTATATTTACGGCTCGCGCGAAGACCATATCGTGCCGATTGGCGGCGCTTATGCGTCCACCCAGGTGCTGCCGGGTAAAAAACGCTTTGTGATGGGCGCTTCGGGCCACATCGCTGGCGTGATTAATCCACCGGCGAAAAAGAAACGCAGCTACTGGGTCAACGACAGCCTGCCCACCACCAAGGCGGCTGGCAGCAAGTACCCAGCGGCCCAGACGGACTGGCTTGAAGGCGCCATTGAGCATCCAGGCAGCTGGTGGACAGACTGGTCTGACTGGCTTAAATCACAGGCTGGCAAGGAAATTGCTGCCCCTCAAGCCTATGGCAGCCCGGAGCACAAGGCGACTCAGCCCGCACCGGGAAGCTACGTCAAGGTCAAAGTCTAATCTTTGACTCATCTCGCCGGGAAGGCCGCAAGTCGGCCGCCCAACAAAATTTATATGAAGGAGACAGCATGGAAGAGATCGTTATCGTTTCAGCGGGCCGCACTGCAGTGGGCAAATTTGGTGGCTCCCTGGCCAAAATACCTGCCCCGGAATTGGGTGCAGCCGTCATCAAGGCGGTGCTGGAGCGTTCCGGCCTGAGCGCCGAGCAAATCGGTGAAGTCATCATGGGCCAGGTTCTGGCCGCTGGCGTGGGTCAAAACCCAGCGCGTCAGACCGTGCTGAAGGCTGGTTTTCCCCAAGGCGTCCCCGGCCTGACCATCAATGCTGTTTGCGGCTCTGGCCTCAAGGCCGTCATGTTGGCCGCTCAGGCAGTGGCTTGTGGCGACAGCGAAATCGTGATTGCTGGCGGCCAGGAAAACATGAGCGCATCTCCGCATGTGCTAAATGGTTCGCGCGACGGCCAGCGCATGGGCGACTGGAAAATGGTCGATACCATGATTGTTGACGGCCTGTGGGACGTTTACAACCAGTACCACATGGGCATCACCGCCGAAAACGTGGCCAAGAAATACGGCATCAGCCGCGAGATGCAGGATGCGCTGGCGCTGGCCAGCCAGACCAAGGCCGCCGCTTCACAGGACGCAGGCAAGTTTCTCGACGAGATCGTGCCGATTTCGATTCCCCAGCGCAAGGGCGATCCGGTGGTGTTTTCTGCCGACGAATTCATCAACCGCAAGACCAACGCTGAAGGTCTGGCAGGCTTGCGTCCCGCCTTCGACAAAGCTGGCGGCGTGACCGCTGGTAACGCATCCGGCCTGAACGACGGCGCCGCCGCCGTGATGGTGATGACTGCTAAAAAAGCAGCCGCTCTGGGCCTGACACCGCTGGCACGCATTGCCAGCTACGCCACTTCCGGCCTGGATCCCGCCTACATGGGCATGGGCCCGGTGCCCGCTTCCACCAAGGCGCTGGCACGCGCTGGCTGGAATGCGCAGGACTTGGATCTGCTCGAAATCAACGAGGCTTTTGCCGCTCAGGCTTGCGCCGTCAACCAGGAAATGGGCTGGGATACGAGCAAGATCAACGTCAATGGCGGCGCGATTGCCATCGGCCACCCGATTGGTGCGTCCGGTTGCCGTATCTTGGTGACCCTGCTGCACGAGATGGTGCGCCGTGATGCCAAAAAGGGCATTGCCAGCCTCTGTATCGGTGGCGGTATGGGTGTTGCCCTGACGCTGGAACGCTAATAAGCATCCAGCAAAACAAGGTTCATACGCCCGTTTTTCGGGCGTGAGCAGCTATTGATTCAATAGCAAAATGGTTATAAAAATTCACAATTCATGGAGAAGACAATGAGCAATAAAGTAGCGTATGTAACGGGTGGCATGGGTGGCATCGGAACCGCTATCTGCCAGCGTTTGGCCAAAGACGGTTTTACCGTGGTGGCTGGCTGCGGCCCGACGCGCGATTTCACCAAGTGGCTGGATGAACAAAAAGCCCTGGGCTACACCTTCTACGCTTCGGTCGGCAATGTGGGCGACTGGGAGTCCACTGTGGCTGCTTTTGACAAGGTCAAGGCCGAGCATGGCCCGGTCAGCGTGCTGGTGAATAATGCCGGCATTACCCGTGACGGCCAGTTCCGCAAGATGAGCAAGGCTGACTGGGATGCGGTGATTTCCACCAACCTCGACAGCATGTTCAATGTGACCAAGCAGGTGATTGAAGATATGGTGACCTCCGGTTTTGGCCGCATCATCAACATCTCCTCCGTCAACGGCCAGAAGGGCCAGTTTGGCCAAGTGAACTACTCCACTGCCAAAGCCGGTCTGCATGGTTTCACGATGGCGCTGGCGCAGGAAGTCGCAGCCAAAGGCGTGACCGTGAACACGGTCAGCCCCGGCTACATCGGCACCGACATGGTCAAGGCCATTCGCCCCGAAGTGCTGGAAAAAATCGTCGCTGGCGTGCCTGCCAAGCGTCTGGGTCAGCCGGAAGAAATCGCTTCGATCATCTCCTGGATTGCCTCGGATGAAGGCGGTTACGCCACGGGCGCCGACTTCTCGCTGAACGGCGGTCTGCACATGGGTTGATGGCCTGGCTCTGAAGCCTCGCAAGCAACAAAAAAACCCGCCTTCTGGCGGGTTTTTTTATGGAAGTCTGATGTTATTTTTTGGCTGCACTGGCAGGGGCGACGGTTGCATCAGCCTTGGCTGCCGCGCTTGTTTTCTTGACCGCAGGCGGCATTGTGCCCTGGTAAGAAGCGCCGCCTACGGTGAGCCCTTCTGCAGAGAATTTGGCCGCTTTTTTGGCACGGATGCCTTTCACGCGGGTCATGAAGTCTTCCCAGCTCTTGAACTCGGCTTTTTGGCGCTCGGCAATAATCACGCGGGATGTGGCCGGGCCAATGCCTTTGATGCCATCGAGCTCGGCCTCACTGCCTTTATTCACATCCACCGCTGCAAATGCAGCGAAGACAGACAGGGCCGCCAGAAAAGCAAGCAATTTCTTGAACATGGGAACACTCCTTGAAATGGATTTAGAAGCAATTGTTACATCTTGAGATGAGACAAATCATCGTAACGGCTTCTGTTCCGAATGGAGTGAGTGTTCTGCTTAATTTTTAATCAGAAAAATCCTATTTCTGAGTGCTGTTCAGCCACTGCATGTAAGTGCTGACACCTGCCTGCACATCGGCAAAGACGTGTTCGCAGCCCGCTGCGCGCAGCGCGCTCAGGTCAGCCTGGGTGTAGCTCTGGTATTTGCCCACCAGTGCTGGAGGAAAACCGATGTAGTCGATCATGCCGCCACGCACGGCCTCTTCAAGGCTTAGTGGCGCTGCGTTCTGGCTTTGGCGCAGGGTGTTGACGACCGCGATGGCTACGTCGTTAAACGGCTGCGCCCGGCCGGTGCCGAGGTTGAAAATCCCGGACTTTTCCGGGTTGTCCAAAAACCATAAGTTGACCGCCACCACATCGTCGATAAAGACAAAGTCGCGCATTTGTCCGCCTGCACCGTAGCCGCCATACTCGCCGAATAGCTTGACCTTGCCGTCGGCCTGGAACTGGTTGAACTGGTGAAAGGCCACGCTGGCCATGCGGCCCTTGTGCTGCTCGCGCGGGCCATAGACGTTGAAGTAGCGAAAACCGACGGCCTGCGTCTGCGCCTTTTCAAACCGGGCACCGATTTCACGGCGCAGGCGCTGGTCAAACAGCAGCTTGGAGTAGCCATACACGTTGAGCGGTTTTTCAAATTCTGGCGATTCGCTGAAGGTGTCGGAGCCGCCGTAGGTGGCCGCCGACGAGGCGTACAGCAGGCGCGTGCCCTGGCGCTGGCAGGACTCGAACAGGCCGCAGGACAGGCTGTAGTTGTTGGCCATCATGTACTTGCCGTCCAGCTCCATCGTGTCGCTGCACGCGCCTTCATGGAACACCGCTTCGACCCGGCCAAAAGCGCCATCGGCAAATCGTTTGTAAAAGTCGCCCGCATCGACATAGTCGGCGATTTTCAGGTCGGCGAGGTTGCGGAATTTGTCGCCCTGGGTCAGGTCATCGACGGCGATGATGTTGTCAATGCCGCGTGCGTTCAGGCCCTTGACCAGGTTGCTGCCGATAAAACCGGCGGCGCCGGTGACTACGATTTTCATGGGGGAATTCCTTGGATTTTTCAGGTGCGCGGCAGTTGCTCAGGCGGCGAACAGCTCGCTATAGCTGACGGTGGCGGTGCCGAATTTTCCGACCACAATGCCGCCCGCACGGTTGGCAATCGGCACGGCCTCGCGCAGGCTCAGGCCTGCTGCCACCATCGTCGCCAGCGTGGCAATCACGGTGTCGCCCGCGCCGGTTACGTCGAACACTTCGCGTGCCAGCGCGGGCACATGCAGCTCGCCGTCGGCGTCGAACAGCGTCATGCCTTCCTCGCTGCGCGTCAGCAGCAGTGCGTCCAGGTTGAGCGAGGTGCGCAGGTTATGGGCTTTGGTGCGCAGATCGGCCTCGTCGCGCCAGGGGCCGATGACGTGCTCCAGCTCGGCGCGGTTCGGGGTCAGGACGCTGGCGTTTTTGTAGCGTTCATAGTCCGAGCCTTTCGGATCTACCAGCACTGTCTTGCCAGCGGCTCTGGCCTGGGCAATCATGGCCACGATGTGCGCCAGCCCGCCCTTGCCGTAGTCGGAAAACAGCACCGCATCATGCTGCGGATGCAGCTTTTCAAACGTCAGGGACTGGGAGGCCAGCACTTCGTTTTCGGGGGTGTTTTCAAAGTCCAGCCGCAAGAGCTGCTGCTGGCGCCCGATCACGCGCAGCTTGACGGTGGTTTTCAGTTGGGCGTCGCGGCCAAAGTAGGGCGTGATGCCGGTTTTCGCGACCAGCGCTTCGAGCTGGTGGCTGGCTTCATCCTCGCCGACGACGCTCAGCAGCGAGGCTTGCGCGCCCAGCGTCACGATGTTGTAGGCGACGTTGGCGGCCGCGCCTATGCGCTCTTCGGTGCGGGTCACGCGCACGACGGGAACCGGCGCTTCTGGCGAGATGCGATCGACCGCGCCGTACCAGTAGCGGTCCAGCATGGTGTCGCCCACCACCAGAACGCGGGCAGAAGCGATTTTTTCGGGCGTCAATAACAGGGTCATTTTGGAAGTGAAATCAGGTTACAGCTCTTCAATACGGCGGGCTGGGTAGCTGTCCCAGGCCTGGCAGCCGGGGCAGTGCCAGAAATGCTGGGTGGCTTCGAAGCCACAGGCTGCGCAGCGGTAACGCATCAGCGGTTTGGTGGCGTGATCCAGCGCGCGCTGCACCAGGTTGTGATGGTGCGCGTCTTCGAGCTTTTCCCCGGAAATCCACTTGCTGGTGGCCACGAGAGAGGCTTCGCGCTCCAGATGGCGCACATACCATTGCCGGGCGGCGGCCGGATCTGTTTCCAGCTTGACGATGGCTTCAATCACGTCAATCGACGGAGCCTGCGCATAGCTGTCCTTGAGCAGCGCCAGCGTGGCCGCTTGCTGGCCCATGCGCTGGGCGATGTTGGCCAGCAGGCCAGCTGCCAGCGGCAAGGCTTGCGGGGCGGTTTTGACCAGCTTGAGCAGCGTCTGAAAAGCATCCTCGGCGTGGCCGAGCTGATTTTGCAGCTTGGCCAGCTCCATCAGTGGCCGGGCTGAAGCTGGTGCCATAACAGTGGCGCTCAACAGGGTTTTCAAACCCTGGGCGCTGTCGCCTGAAGCAACAAAGGCGCTGGCCTGCTCGGACAGGTAATGCGCCTGCCGGGCACTGAAACTGCCTTGGCTGGAGTTGCCGAGCAGGTTGGCAATTTGCGTCGCGTGGCCCCAGTCGCGGGTGCGCTCATAAATTGACAGCAGCGCCAGCCGCGCTTCCTCTTCAAATGGCGTTCCTTCGAGCTTGCGCAGCGCGGCTTCGGCCCGGTCCAGCAAGCCGGCTTTCAGGAAATCGAGCGCCAGCGCATGCTGGGCACGATCGCGCTCGCTCTGGGTCAGGTCGCCGCGCGACATCAGGTGTTCATGCACGCGCACGGCACGGTCGTATTCGCCCCGGCGCCGGAACAGGTTGCCCAAGGCGAAATGCAGCTCGGAGGTGTCGGGGTCACTCTGGACGGCTTCGATGAACGCGTCGATGGCCTGGTCCTGCTGCTCGTTGAGCAGGAAGTTCAGGCCCCGAAAATAGGCCTTGGGCGCCTGGCGGTTTTCAATGCGCAGCTGTCTTAAGTCCAGCCGGGAGGCCAGCCAGCCCAGCGTGAAAGCAATCGGAAATCCGAGAAGAATCCAGGTGAAATCAAATTCCATGATGAAGCGGGGAAGGAGCGCTGTCAGCACCCTCTGAGGAGGTGCCTGAGGCGTGGTGTGTTGTTGTTTTGCGTTTTTTCCACCAGCGCGGCATCATGACAAAAAATCCGAGCGACAGTCCGCCCGCAAAGGCGGCCAGAACTACCAGCACCAACGGTGCTTGCCAGAAAGTGCTAAAAAAGAAATGCACCGCAACCGTTTGCTGGTTGTTCAGTGCAAAAGCAAATAGCGTAAAAAAAATGGCTGCTTTGAGCAGCCAAGTCAGGTATTTCACGGGTAAATCCCTTAAGTGGAGTGGCGATTGTAGCCAGCCCGCCCAAGGAAAAATTCAAAACCCTAGCGGGACAGCGTGGCCGTCAGCAATTCTTCGGTACGGGCATCAACGCTTTCGCGCAATGCCTTTCCCGGTTTGAAATGAGCCACCCGTTTCTCGGGAATAGCGACACTTTCTCCAGACCGGGGGTTGCGTCCCATGCGGGGCGGACGCCGGTTGACGGAGAAGCTGCCGAAGCCCCGGATCTCAATCCGGTGGCCACGCACCAGCGAGTCGCTCATGGCATCAAGAAGGGTCTTGACGGCATGTTCGGCATCGCGGTGTGTCAGCTGGCTGAACCGGGTAGCCAGTTCTTCGACAAGATCGCTTCGGGTCATGAGAGAGTAGCTTTTTCAGGACAAAAGCACACGAAGGTGCTTTTGTCCTTCAAGCTATTTACTTTTCGCTGTTGTCCAGCTTGGCGCGCAGCAGGGCGCCCAGGCTGGTCAGGCCAGCGCTTTCGCGCGAGGACTGCTGGTTCAGCGAAGCCATGGCTTCTTGCTGGTAATGATGTCTTCGCCCAGATCGATTTCAGCGCCCTTGGCATCGACGGTCTTGACCTTGCCGGTCACAATCGCGCCCTTGTCGTTGATCGACACGAACGTGGTGAACGGGTCGGAATCGAGCTGCTTGATGCCCAGCGAGATGCGCTCGCGGTCCACATCGACGGCCAGCACGATGGCTTCGACTTCCTGGCCCTTTTTGTAGTTGCGCACGGCGGCTTCGCCGGGCTCATTCCACGACAGGTCAGACAGATGCACCAGACCGTCGATACCGGCAGCCAGTCCCACGAACACGCCGAAGTCGGTGATCGACTTGATCGGGCCCTTGACGCGGTCGCCGCGCTTGGTGTCCACGGCAAATTCTTGCCAAGGATTGGCCTTGCACTGCTTCATGCCCAGGGAGATGCGGCGCTTGTCTTCGTCGATTTCCAGAACCATGACTTCGACTTCGTCGCCCAGAGCCACGAGCTTGCTTGGAGCGACGTTCTTGTTCGTCCAGTCCATTTCGGACACGTGAACCAGGCCTTCGATGCCGGGTTCGAGTTCGACAAACGCGCCGTAGTCGGCGATGTTCGTGATCTTGCCGAACAGGCGGGTCGATTGTGGGTAGCGGCGGTTCACGCCCATCCAAGGGTCGTCGCCCATTTGCTTCAGACCCAGCGAGACACGGTTCTTTTCGGTGTCGAACTTCAGGATCTTGGCCACGATTTCCTGACCAGCCGTCACCACTTCGCTCGGGTGACGCACGCGGCGCCATGCCATGTCGGTGATGTGCAGCAGGCCGTCAATGCCGCCCAGATCAACGAACGCACCGTATTCGGTGATGTTCTTGACGATACCCTTGACGGCAGAGCCTTCTTTCAGGGTTTCCATCAGCTTGGCGCGCTCTTCGCCCATGCTGGCTTCGACCACAGCGCGGCGGCTCAGCACCACGTTGTTGCGCTTGCGGTCGAGCTTGATGACCTTGAATTCCATGGTCTTGTTCTCGTAGGGAGACAAGTCCTTGATGGGGCGGGTGTCGATCAGCGAACCGGGCAGGAAAGCGCGGATGCCGTTGACCAGAACGGTCAGGCCGCCCTTGACCTTGCCGCTGGTCTGGCCGGTGACGAATTCGCCGGATTCCAGGGCTTTTTCCAGGCTCATCCACGAAGCCAGGCGCTTGGCCTTGTCGCGCGACAGCAGCGTGTCGCCGTAGCCGTTTTCGACGGAGTCGATGGCCACGGAAACAAAATCGCCGACCTGGACTTCAACTTCGCCCTGGTCGTTCTTGAATTCTTCAAGAGGAATGTAAGCCTCGGACTTGAGGCCAGCGTTCACAACGACGTGGTTGTGATCAATGCGCACCACTTCGGCGGTGATGACTTCACCGGAGCGCATTTCTGAGCGTTGCAGTGATTCGTTGAATAGGTCGGCAAAAGATTCGGACATGTGTTTCCTAAGCCACAAGACAGGATTTCAATGGCGGGATTGCCATTGTTTTTGGAGCTGCTTGCGGTGGTTTGGGTTGTGCGGCTTTACGATGGATAAAGCTGCGGGTTGGATAAAAGTTCCTGCCGAGGCTGCGTCCCATGAGCGGGACGCATTGAACATCAGAAGGGCCGGGTGCTTTGCCACCAGTCAATCACCTGATCCAGCGATTTCTCAATCGTCAGGTCGGAGTTGTCCAGTAGCCGGGCGTTCTCAGCAGGTTTTAGCGGAGCGGCCTGCCGGGACATGTCCTGAACATCGCGCGCTTCCAAATCCTGTTGAATGGCGGCGATTGTAGTCGCCTTTCCCTTTGAAATCAACTGCTTATGCCGGCGTTCGGCGCGGTGTAGCGCGCTGGCCGTCAGGTAGATTTTCAAAGGTGCATCGGGAAAAACCACGGTGCCCATGTCGCGGCCATCGGCGACCAGGCCGGGCAGGCGCTGAAAGCGGTGCGGGCCATCTGCGCCACGCCCGCTTCGTCGTCCAGTGAAACACCGGCGCGTTGGGCGGCAAAAGCACTCAGCCGGTACATGGCGCCGGAGTCGAGAAAGTGGTAGCCCAGCCGCTCGGCGGTCAGTGCTGCCAGCGTGCCCTTGCCCGAGGCGGTCGGGCCGTCGATGCACAGCACCGGAATGTGTACGGCAGGCGTTTCGGTGACCGAAAACAGCGCCTCAAAATAATCCGGAAAAGTCTTGGCCACGCATTTGGGATCAAGAATGCGGATCGGCAACTGCGCCGGGTTGAACGCGGCCAGCGAAAAACACATGGCGATGCGGTGATCGTCATAGGTGTGGATGGCGGCGGTTTTCCAGTCGCTGGCTTGCGCTGGCGGCGTGATTTTCAGGTAGTCCGCGCCTTCTTCGACCGTGGCGCCGAGCTTTTGCAGCTCGCAGGCCATTGCGGCCAGGCGGTCGGTTTCCTTGACGCGCCAGCTGGCAATGTTGCGCAGCGTGGTTGTGCCGTCGGCGTACAGCGCCATCACGGCCAGCGTCATCGCGGCGTCGGGAATGTGGTTGCAGTCCAGGTCAATCGCCTTGAGCGGCCAGGCGCCACGCGAAATGCGCAGCGAGTTCGGCGTGCTGTCGATCTGCGCGCCCATCAGGCGGGCGGCTTCGACAAAGCGGATGTCGCCCTGAATCGAGTCGGCGCCGACGCCCTTGATTTCCAGTGCATCGTGCCCGGCGCTGGCCGGGGCGATGGCGCCCAGCGCGATGAAGTAGCTGGCCGAGGAGGCGTCGCCTTCGACGTGAATCTCGCCCGGCGACTGGTAGCGGCTGCCGGCCGGAATGGTAAAGCGCTGCCAGCCGTCGCGCTGCACCGCAATGCCGAAACGCTGGAGCAGGTTCAGCGTGATTTCAATGTAGGGGCGTGAAATTAGCTCGCCGACCACGTCGATGTGGATGTCGCGCTCGGCCACCAGCGGCAGCGCCATCAGCAGCGCGGTCAGAAACTGGCTGGACACATCGCCGCGCACGCGGATCGGCTCGTCCAGCTTGAGCGCGCCGGGAGACAGGCGCAGCGGCGGAAAGCCGTCGTTGCCGAGGTAGTCTATGCCGCAGCCGAGCTGGCGCAGCGCATCGACCAGGTCGCCGAGGGGGCGCTCGTGCATGCGCGGCACGCCGGACAATTCAAACTCGCCGCCGAGCAGCGCCAGCGCGGCGGTCAGCGGGCGCATCGCGGTGCCCGCGTTGCCCAAAAACAGCTTGGCCTGGCGCGCTACGAGCTGGCCGCCCAGGCCGACGATGACGGCGGTTTCGCCGTCCTGCTGCACGCTGCAGCCGAGCTGCTTGAGCGCGGCCAGCATCACGGCGGTGTCGTCGGAGGCCAGCAGGTCGTGAACGGTGGTTTGGCCCTGGCTCAGGGCGGCCAGCAGCAGGACGCGGTTGGAAATGCTTTTGGAGCCGGGCAGGCGCACGGCGCCGCCAGCGCTGGCCAGTGGCGGGATATCGAGGAATTCAATGTCAAACATGCTGCGGGCTTATTTTCGGTGGGGATGCGAGGAAATGCGCCAGTTGGCGCGTGTGTCGCTGGCTTGGCCGATCATGGCTTCCAGCGAATCGCCATCGCCGCTGGCAATCAACTCTTCAAGATACTGCAGCGTGTGCTGAAAAATTTTCGACTGCGCCAGCAGCTCTTCGCGGTTGGCCAGCAGGATGTCGCGCCACATTTTTGGGTCGCTGGCGGCAATCCGGGTGAAATCGCGAAAACCCGGCCCGGCCAGCGACAGGTAGTCTCTGCCTTGCTCCTGTTCGATGATGCCGTTGACCAGCGCAAAAGCGACCAGATGCGGCAAATGGCTGACGGCGGCATAAGCGGCGTCATGCGCCTGGGGCGACATCTTGACGACATGGCAACCGAGCGCAGTCCAGAGGTCGGTGGCTTTTTTCAGCTGGGCGGTCAGCGTGCGCTCAATCGGGGTGATGATGACCTGTTTGCCCGCATACAGATCGACATCGGCCGACTCGACGCCGGAGATTTCCTTGCCGGTGATCGGGTGACAGGGCACAAACGAGCCGACATGCTCCTTGAGCACCCGCCGCGCTGCCTCCACCACATCGCACTTGGTCGAGCCTACATCCATCACCAGCGTGTTGCGCCCGACCAGATGCCGGATCGACTTCAGGCTGGCCTCGGTGGCCGACACCGGAATGGCCAGCAAGACGATGTCGGCGCCCGACACAGCCAGCAGCGCCGAGGGCGCCTCCACGTCAATCACGCCCATCAGGCGAGCCCGCTCGGTCGTTGACGGCGATTTGCTGTAGCCGACGACGCGCTTGACAAGACCGGCCCGTTTAAGGGCCAGCGCGAAAGAGCCGCCCATCAGGCCGCAGCCGATGAGACCGAGTTGTTCAAACATGAATGGCATTCGTAGTTGTTGTCGTTGTTGTTGTATGCGGTTTTGGCGGGCTGTCAGTCGCTGATCGGGTAGGTTCCCAGAATCTTGTAAAAGGCGCACAGCTGCTGCAGATCGGCCAGCGCGGCCTTGACCGAATCCTGCGCGGGGTGGCCTTGCAGGTCGATGTAGAAATAGTATTCCCACTGGCCGGAGCGGGCCGGGCGCGATTCAAAGCGGGTC
>JAPLPS010000315.1 GCA_026400075.1 Polaromonas sp. | reverse complement strand
GCGCGCCGGGGCCAGCAGCTGGTTCACCCGATGCGCGCTGCGCAGCGCGCCGGCATGGACTTTGTGCAGCCGCGCTTTGAGCAGCGCCATATCGCTTTCCCCCAGCGCCAGATCGGTCTGGTTGATCAGGCCAGCCAGCGGCGTGCGTAGCTGGTGGGCGGCGTCGTTGATAAAGCGCTTTTCCTGGCTGACGCTGCGCCGCACGGCGGTCAGCAGGCGGTTGATGGCGTTGACCAGCGCATGCACCTCGGTCGGCGCGGTGGTCACTTCGAGCGGCGTCAGGTCGGCGACGGAGCGGGTTTTGAGCTGCTTTTCCAGCCGGGTCAGCGGGGCCATGCCGCGCTTGATGCCCGCGTACACCAGCACGCTGAGCACCACGCCGAGCAGCAGCAGCGGCGCCAGCAGGTCGCCAATCAGCTCTTTGGCAATGCGCTCGCGGGCGACATAGCTTTTGGCCAGCTGCACGCGCAGGCGCTGCGGGTTGTCGTCTTCGCCGTAAGCGACATCGAGAGCCACGGCGCGCATCGGTTTGCCGCCGACTTCCATCCGGTAAAACACCAGCGCGCCGACAGCCTGCGGCGGCGGCTCGGCAAACACCTGATTGCCGAGCAAAAACTGCCCCGGCGGCGACGACACCATGTAGCTGACGCGGTCGTCCGGGTCTTCTTCAATGATGGCCTGCGCCGCCTTCGGAAAATCGACCAGCAGCCCGGAGCCGAGCGGTTTGATTTGACGCGCCAGCGAGCGCACCGATTGCGTCAGCGACTGGTCGAGCCCTTTTTCAGCGTAGTTCAGCGCCATGCGGTAGGTCAGCGCGCCGCCGCCCAGCCACAGCGCCAGCTGCGGTGCCAGCAGCCAGAGCAGCAACTGGCGCCGCAGCGACTGGCTGGCGGTCACAGCGGTTCGAGCATATAGCCCAGCCCGCGCACGTTGCGAATGTTCAGGCCCGAGCCGCTGAGTTTGCGGCGCAGCCGGTGGATGTACACCTCCAGCGCGTTCGAGGCAGCGGGTTCAGCCGAATCGTTTTGCCAGGCGGCGGCCACGTCTTCGCGGCTGACGACCTGGTTCAGGCGCTGGTGCAGCAGGTTCAGCAGCTCCCACTCGCGCTGCGTCAGGTCGGTCGCCTGGCCGTTGACCCAGGCGCGCGGCAGCTGGCTGTCAATCTGCAGGCCGGGCGTGGCGTCGGGCGGCGCACTGGCGCCGGTGCCGAAAGCGGGCAGCCGCGAACGGCGCAGCAGCGCCTGCACGCGCGCGCTCAGCTCGGCGTTGTTAAACGGTTTGGTCAGGTAGTCGTCGGCGCCTTCGCTGAGGCCTTCGACGCGGTCTTCGACGCCAGCGCGGGCGGTCAGAATCATCACCGGCAGGCTTTCAAAGCGCTGGCGAATCCAGCGCAGCAAAGACAGGCCGTCGAGTTTGGGCAGGCCCAGGTCGAGCAGCACCGCGTCAATCGCCTGTTCGTTCAGTACGGTTTGTGCGGCCAGGCCGTCGGCGCTGCTGTGGACTGTGTGGCCGGTCTGGCGCAGCAAGTCGCTCAGGCCGTCGCGCAGCAGGTCGTCGTCTTCAATAATCAGTAAGTGAGCCATGCGGCGAATTTACCCCATCCCGGCGGCGGCGCCTGCGCCCGCCGGGGCCGCTCACCACTGCGTCAGCGACAGCGCCTGCGAAGCGCCTTGCAGCGCGGGCGACACCGGGCTGTCAATCACCCAGGTGGGAATCGCCTGCAGGTACGATTTGAAGCGGCCCTTGTCCTCAAAACGGGCGCGAAACGGCGACGCAGCAAAGCGCTCGCCCAGACGCGGCACGACGCCGCCGCCGATGTAAATGCCGCCGCGCGCGCCCAGCGTCAGCGCCAGATCGCCCGCGACGCTGCCGAGAAAGCCGCAAAACATGTCCAGCGCTTCATTCGCGGTCGAGGCGGGCAGCTCTTGCGCCCGCGCCAGCACTTCGGCGGGCGTGGTGATTTCGCGGCCTGCGCCGTCTTTCAGCTCGCACAGCGCGTGGTACAGATCGACCAGCCCGGCGCCGGAAATGACCCGCTCGGCCGACACATGGCCATAGCGCTTGCGCAGCAGCTCGATGGCGGCGAATTCCAGCGCGTTCGCCGCGCCCAGGCTGACATGGCCGCCCTCGCCGGAAATCGGCAGCCATTTGTTCTGGTGGCCGAGCGGCAGCAGGCCGGACACGCCCAGCCCGGTGCCCGGCCCAATCAGGCCAATGGCCGCATCCGGGGCCGCCTGGCCTCCGCCGATGGCGCGTTTTTGCTCGGGTGGCAGCTGCGTCAGCGACAGCGCCAGCGCGGTAAAGTCGTTCAGCAACAAAAACCGCGCCAAACCCAAGCCTTCGCGCAGCGCGCTGACCGAAAAGCGCCAGTGGTGATTCGTCATCGCCACCTGGTCGCCGGTGACCGGGTTGGCAATGCCAAAGGCGGCGCAGTCGGGCGCGTTCAAGCCCTGCTGCAGCAGGTAACTCTGCACCGCTTCCAGCAAGGAAGCGTGTTCGGCGCAGGGCAGCACCTGCACCTGGCTGATGGCGGCGTTTTCAGACGCCTGCCAGCCAAAGCGGGCATTGGTGCCGCCAATGTCGCCGAGCAGGCGCGGATAAGGGGCGGGATGGGCAACAGCCGGGTTACGCGATTCAAACATGGCTCAAGCCTCCTCGAACCAGGACAGGTCTTCACGCGCCATCAGCGCTGACGAGGCCGCTGGCCCCCAGCTGCCCGCCGAATAGCGGCGCGGCTTGTCGTCCAGCGCTTTCCAGCCGTCCAGAATCGGCTCGACCCACATCCACGCCGCTTCCAGCTCGTCGCGGCGCATGAAATGCGTCAGGCGGCCCTTGATGACGTCGATCAGCAGGCGCTCGTAGGCTTCGGCGCGGCGCTTGTCGGAGGACGACTGCAAATCCAGGCTCAGTTTCACCGGGTGCAGCGTCATGCCGGAACCGGGCTCCTTGACCATCATCGCCAGCTGGATCGTCTCTTCGGGTTGCAGGCTGATGATGAGGCGGTTCGGCTCGTGGTTGGCGACGGCGCCGAAGATCGAAAACGGCTGGTCGGCAAACTCGATGATGATTTCCGACTGGCGCTTTTGCAGGCGCTTGCCGGTGCG
>JAPLPS010000195.1 GCA_026400075.1 Polaromonas sp. | reverse complement strand
GACCGCTACCGCCCCAGCGTCATCACCGCCCAGCGTCTGGCAGGCGGCGTGCTGGGACGCAAAACTGGCGAAGGTTTTTATCGCTATGAAAACGGCGCCGCGCAGGTGCCTGCCGAACCGGCTGTGCCCGAAGTCGCCGACATGCCGCCGGTCTGGGTCTCGCCACGCGCCGCCCGGCGCGCCGAGCTGCTGCAGCTGCTCAAAGACCTGGGCGCCAAAATCGAAACCGGCCAGTCGCCCTCGCCGGTCGCGCTGACGCTGGTGGCGCCGCTGGGCTTTGACATCACCACCGTCGCCGTGGTCGAGCGGCTCGATCCGGCGCGCACCGTCGGCATCGACATGCTGCTCGATGACGCGACGACGCGGCGCCGCGTGCTGGCCACCAACCCGGCCACGCGCCGCGACATGCGCGACGCCGCGCACGCGCTGTTTGCCCGCGACGGCAAGGCCGTCAGCGTGATCCGCGACAGCGGCGGCTTTGTCACCCAGCGCGTGCTGGCGGCCATCGTCAACATCGCCAGCGACATCTGCCAGCAAGGCATCTGCAGCCCGAAAGACCTGGAAACCGCCGTCACGCTGGGGCTGGGCTATCCGATGGGGCCGCTGGCGCTGGGCAATCTGTGCGGCCCGACCAATGTGCTGGAAGTGCTGTTCAACCTGCAGACCGTCTATGGCGACCAGCGCTACCGCCCTTCGCCCTGGCTGCGTCGGCGCGGCGCCATCGGCCTGAGCCTGCTGCACGAAGAAGACTGAACTTCCGGCCAGCACCGCTAGCCCCCAAGCGGCAGCAGGCAGCCCCAGCCTGACAGCCCGCCCCCTCGGCAATCGCGTCCTGCGATTGCCGTTTTTTTTGCAGACCCGCAGCGCCGCCAGCCTGCGCTGAGCGGCCCGGTCTGAAAAACGCCCCCTCTTCGCTTCAAATTCCTCACGCTTTCCGGCGTGCAGGCCGCCTCGCGCGCCCTCGGCCAGTCCCTACGCCGGGCGCAGCCCTGCGCGCCAAAAACTCCCCTGGTCATTTTGTCCTGCCAAGTCCCGTGAAAACAGTCTGTTTGTCCCGCTCAAACAGGGAGCAAATTCCCATGTATTCGTTTTGATGTTTATTTATATTTGACTCATCGGAAAGAGCAAAGGCTCCAGATAAAAATAACTTAAACCCAATAACTTCGGAGACAAATATGCGACTTGTAAATTATGTATCGCATATTTCAAAATGTTTTTACAGCGATGAATCTGGTTCTTCCCTGATGGAGAACATTTTACTAGGGGCACTTATTGTGGTGGTTTTTACACTTTTAATGCTTGCACTGAACAAGAGTTCCTAGCATTTTTTCAACCTTATCAAGGCACATCATGCAAGAGCTTGACTCACTCCTGGAACTGCTGCTGATGCTGGTGACCGAACCACGCACCGGAGTTTTATTGTCCCTTCTGGTGATCGCATCATTCAGTGATTATGCGACCTACAAAATCCCCAACTGGCTGACCTTCGGCGGCACGCTGTTTGGATTGATCTACAACTCGGTCGTGCCTTTTTCGACCACGCCACACCATGCATTCCTGTGGGCTGCGGGAGGGCTGCTGATTGGCCTTGGCACGATGCTGCCGTCTTACGCGCTGAAGATCATGGGTGCCGGTGATGTGAAACTGATGGCCATGATTGGCGCCTTCCTGGGGGTTAGCGACATTCTGTATGTAATTTTATTCTCCTTCATTATCGGCGGCATAGCGGCTATTGGTTTTGCCATTGCCAACCAGGCGCTGACCAGAATGCTGACAAACATCAGAAATATCAGCCAGATATTCATCTTGACCGCCATCTCTGGATTCAAGCCCGAAGTCACTCTAGAAAAAGAACAATCCATCGGCAAGCTGCCCTACGGGATTTGCATAAGCATAGGAGCCACCTTCTATTTAATCACCCGGCAACTCGGCTATCTCTGATCAACTCAATTACTTCATGAGGTCTGTAATGAAAAACGCTAAAGCAATCGGCCTGCTAATTCTGGCATTGATGATGGGACTGGCGGCTGCCATTTATGCAGCGGGCTGGGCATCACAAAAGAGCAATATCGCCTCGAACAAGGTCGTCGTCGCTTCGACGGATATTGAAATGGGCAGCAAGATCAATCCGCAAATGCTGACCACCGCCGACTGGCCCAGCGGGTCTGTGCCGCCCGGCGCCTTTATCGACATCAAGGATTTGCAGGATCGGGTGGTGAAAGTCAGCGTGCTGCGCGGCGATGCGGTGCTGGAGCGCAAGCTGGCCCCGGCTGGCACGCAAGGCGGCCTGTCGGCGGTCATTGCAGAGGGCAAACGGGCCATGACGGTGCGGGTCAATGATGTGGTCGGCGTCGCTGGATTCGCCCTGCCCGGCAATTACGTCGATGTCATGGTCAATGCCCAGCAGGACAAAGCCAAGGGCAAGGGCGCCAGCGAAGAAAACCGCCAGATCAGCAAAACGGTTCTGGAGCATGTGCTGGTGCTGGCCGTGGCCCAGGAATCGGGCCGGGACGACACCAAACCGAAAGTAGTCAGCGCCGTCACGCTGGAGCTGACCCTGGAAGACTCGGAAAAACTCGACCTGGCCCGCAGCGTCGGCACCCTGTCCCTGGTGCTGCGCAACCAGACCGACAAGCAAACCGTGGCCACCGCAGGCATCACCAAAAGCCAGCTTTTTAACGACGACGACGCCATCGACCCGATAGGCCCGGTTGAAACCAAGGTGGCGCGGGTTGCCACCAAACCCGGAGCTGTCGCAGCCAAACGGGTGGCGCCAGCAGCAGCCCCCGCCGAAGCCGAATGCATCGAGGTGATCCAAAACGGTTATCGCGTCCTGAACTGCTTTTAAGAACAACTAACAAGGGAGAAATTCAAGTGCAGCCCTATTCCAAAACCCTGATTGCGCTGGCCATCGTGGCCTTGACCAGCCAATCCCTGAGCCAGGCCGCGTTAGCCAGCCCGAGCAAAAAGGCGCAGCGCGCCGCCCCCGGCATCAACTCCTGCCAGTCGGTGGTGGTCGATCCGCCCACTTACCTGACGCTAGGCAAGTCCCGCATCATCCGGCTGGCCATTCCGGCGGCCCGAATGATTGTCGGCGGCCAGTCCACCAGCCGCGCCATTCTGCCCGCCAGCGCAGACAGCAAAACCGGCGCAGCGCCCGCCCCGGCCGCAATCGACGACGGCGTTGCCAACCTGGACATCACCCTGCTCAGCCCAACGGAGCTGTTCTTTCTGGGCAAAAAAGCAGGCTCGATGAATGTGGTGCTGCAAAGCGCCGACGGACGCTGCGTGGTCAAGGACATCATCGTCACGATAGACCCCGGCAGCCTGCAATCCAAGCTCGCCGAGCTGATGCCTGAAGAAAATGCCATCCTGGTCAAGGCGGCGGAAAACTCGGTGGTGCTGACCGGCAAGGTCAGCGATGCCATCAAGCTCGACGAGGTGATGAACCTGGCCAGCGCCTACGGCGATGGCAAAAAGGTCGTCAACATGCTGCGCATTATGACGCCGCAGCAGGTCATGCTGGAGGTGAAAATTGCCGAAGTCAGCAAGACGCTGCTGGACAAACTGGGCGCCAGCGTCGGCCTGAACCGCTCCAGCGGCGGCGGCGCCAACACCTACACCCTGCTGTCACGCTTTCTGAGCAACGGCGGCGGGCTGCTGCAGGCGCTCAAAATTGGCAGAACAGCCGTCAACATTGATGGCGAAAAAGACGATGGCCTGGTGCGCGTGCTCGCCGAGCACAACATCATGGCCATCAGCGGCCAGTCGGCCAGCTTTCTAT
Source organism: Polaromonas sp. (assembly GCA_026400075.1). Lineage (GTDB taxonomy): Bacteria > Pseudomonadota > Gammaproteobacteria > Burkholderiales > Burkholderiaceae_C > Polaromonas. Next base: position 11,483 of record JAPLPS010000195.1, on the reverse strand, counting down.
CGGGCGGCAAAATTTACATCCCGGTGTCGCAAACCAACACCACCGGCACGCCCACCATCACGCTGGAAGAAAAAGAGTTCGGCATCGGCGTCAAGTTCACGCCGACCGTGCTCGACGGCACGCGCATCAACCTGAAAATGATCTCGGAAGTGTCGGATCTGTCGCAGACCGGCTCACCCTTCTCGACCATCGGCGGCATTACCTCGGTGCTGCCCTCGCTGACCGTGCGCCGGGCTGACACCACGGTGCAGCTCAACGACGGGCAAAGCTTTGTCATTGCCGGGCTGATCAAGAACAACATCACCGAAACCATCAAGCGCTTTCCCGGCCTGGGCGAGGTGCCGATTTTGGGCAGCCTGTTCCGCAGCTCTGAATTCCAGAACGACCGCACCGAGCTGCTGTTCGTCATCACGCCGCGCCTGGTCAAGCCGCTGACGGAAATGCCCACGCTGCCGACCGACAACCATGTCGTGCCCAGCCGCGCCGATGTGCTGCTCAACGGCAGCCTCGAAGGTGCGCCGCCCGCCCCGGCACCGTCCACGCCGCAGCCTGCCGCGCCAGCGCCGCTGCCTGCGCCGGTGCCCCGGTCTGACGCCACCCCCGCTTCTTGAATCCAGAAAGGGACACCCATCATGAAACACCCTGCCACTGCCCTTTTGCCTTTACTGCTCACAGTTCTGGCTGGCTGCTCGTCCGTGACGCCCAACTATGACGCCAAGTTCGGCGACGCTGTGCGCCAGGCCAAACTGAAGATGACGATTAACCCTGACGCCGGAAATAACCCAGACCAGGTCAGCGGCATGGATGGCAAATCAGCCAGAGAAGGCATTACCAATTACCAGCTGAGCTATAAATCGCCCCCGCCAGCGGTCAATGTCATCAATATCGGAGGGAGTATCGGAGGAGGAAAGTAGCAGTCAATAGCTACATTTATTTTGAAAGCACCCGAGAGTGCAGGCTTTAATAAAAAACAATTTTTCATACGAAGGGAGGCCAGACATCTGTCAGCAGCATCTATCAAAAATCATGTATCAGCCAGTTTTTTCAAATCAACTTTTAATTTAATAGGTATCAAAATGAACAAATTTCTCAACACCGTGAACAATTCCATCCGCTCGTTTTCCAAAGACGAGGAAGGCGCCCAGGTTGTCGAGTACGCGCTGATCATCGCCGTGGTGTCGATTGCACTGATTCTCGCCCTGAAAGGGCTGAGCAGCGGCGGTTTCGCCAGTTTCATCACCCGCGTCACCACCTGCCTGACTGGTAGCGGGGTCTGCGGCTAACTCTTCAGGGGCTGCAAAGCAAAAGTGGATTCACCCTGATTCATGCCGGTGAATTCACTTACCCACCTCTTGAAAAATAAGATTCAATATTTTCATAATTTAGCCAGTTTTTTTCAAATCAACTTTTAATTCAATGGGTATAAAAATGAAAAAATTCCTCAACACCGTGAATAATTCTATCCACTCGTTTGCCAAAGATGAAGAAGGCGCCCAGGTTGTCGAGTACGCGCTGATCGTCGCCGTGGTCTCGATTTCGCTGATTCTTGCCCTGAAAAAACTAAGCACTGGCGGGTTCGTCACCTTCATCGCTCGCATCACTACCTGCCTGACTGGTAGCGCGGCCTGCGTCTAGCTTTTCCGGGACTGCAAAGCGGAAATAAATTCACCATCAATCATGTTGAGCAATTCCCATGCACACCCTTTCCAATCGCCATCACCAACAAGGGGCGGTCATCGTCACCGTGGCTCTGGGCATGCTGTTTCTATTGGGGCTCATCGGAATTGCAATGGATCGGGGCGGCATCTTTGCTGTCAAATCTGATCTTCAGGCGGAAATGAACAACTGCGCGCTGGCGGCTGCAAAAGAGCTTAATGGACAAAGCACAGCCTTGACGCGGGCCGCCAGCGCTGGACAGACGGCGGGCAACACCAGTACAAAAATCACCTTCAAAGACGCCTCTTATATGGCGACGACAGTTCCAGCCAATGCCAAATATGCGCAGTGCCAGCATATGCAATCAGAAATAGAGATATGGCTTCGGCACTCTATGAAGTCTTTCTCCGTGAATACTGTTAATTATCAAAATAACCAAAATATTATGGCACTGGCAGTAGCCGCCCGGATCGACTTCCAGACCACCTGCCCGGCTCCAGCGGCACTCAAACCCTGCACCAACAGCAGTCCGGCTGGCAGCGTCATCGGCGCGCCTACTTCCACGCTTGTTCACTGAGAACTGCCATGAAAATTTATTATGAAAATAGAACACTATTTATCAGCAAAACCACGAGGAGCCATTCATGACCAGAAAACAATCAGGCGCTTCAGCCGTCGAATTCGCGCTGGTTCTACCTTTTTTAGTGATCATTCTTTTTCTGACGATGGATTTTGGATTTATGGTTTACAACAAGGCGATTATCACGAATGCCAGCCGGGAGGCCGCGCGCTATGGAACCGTAGTGACCGCAACGCCGTGGTCAATCGACAGCGTGGCAATGGTGGCATGCCGCTACACCTACACTGACACCGATAAAAAAAATAACAATAAATTCACCAGCTTGCTCATCAGCACCAACACCGGCAGTCACAACAAAAACTGTAACGGAACTGCCGACCCGATCATTACCGTGTCAAATGACAATGGAAATGTTCCACCAAAATTTGGCGACCGCATCACCGTCAGCATCAACTATCCTTATTCCGGATTTATTCTGAATAAAATAAACGCCTGGATGAGTAATACGGCATTTCCCAGCCTGACGGCTGTCAGCAGTATGAATCACGAGTAAAACCAAGCAGGTAAATAACATGCAAAAACCTCTACGCAGACAGCATGGCGCCATGCTGATCGTCTCGGCGCTCTGGCTGATTGTCCTGCTCGGATTTGCGGCCCTTGCATTTGATATTGGTCATTTGCTGCTAGTGCGCAATGAGATGCAAAATGCCGCTGATGCGGCCGCGCTGGCAGGCGCCAACTGCCTGAGCAAGACCACAGCAACTTCTGGCGCGGATTGCACCAGCACGCATTCACCAACCCTGAACTGGTCAATGGCCAGCACCAAAGCAAGCATGTCGATTGGCCAGAATAAATCCGATAGCGTCAGCCTGAGCACCGGAACCGTACAAACCGGCTACTGGGATCTCAATGGCGGAACGGCCCTGAAAGCCACCACGCTTTCCCCTGTGGGGCCTTGCACGGTCACAGCGGGCGTCATGACCAGCGCGTGCGACAAACCCGCTGTCATGGTGAGCATCAGCCGGGCCAGTGGCAGCAATGGCGGCTCTGTCGGAACCCTCATAGCCACCATGTTTGGCGGATCGGCCATACCGGTTGCCGCAAGCGCCATCGCCGTGATTTCCTCACCGGGCAGCGTTTTGCCCGGCGCGTTGATTCCGCAAGCCATCAACAAATGCATGTTTGATTTGTATTGGGATTCAAGCACCAACTCGCCCAAACTCGCCACCACCGCCATCCTGAATGGTGTGCCGCAGGTCATTGGCCAGCCCTGGAAAATCCGCATCGGCTCTTCCTACCATTATCCAGTCTGCGATTCTGGGCAATGGACATCTTTTCAGATAACAAATAACAGCGCCAGTTATATCAAAGGACTGATTGACAATGGAAATCCAACACCGCTGAATATTGGCGATGACACTTACATTCAGCCTGGCACCAAAACTTCGCTCTACAACGAGCTTTCAAACGAATACCTTCCGGCCGGCGCCGATGTTTCCATGCCTGTTGTTGATTACCCAGCCGGGCTGGATGGGGTGAAATCAACGCTGCCTATCATCGCCTTTGCAGGATTTCACATTGATGATATTCAGGGCGGCAGCGGAAAATATATTGAGGGCTACTTTATAAAAGGAAAAACCAGCGGTGGCTCCAGCGGCATTGGGCCTTATTACGGGATTTATACACCTGCGCGCCTGGCCAAATAATATTGCAAACCATTTTGCAGAAAGAGGATGAAATGAAAATCGCCATCATCTCCCCGAACAAAACCCATCTGCAGGACATCGGCCGGGTGCTCGAAGCACAAGCCCACACCGTCTTGCTGCTGGACGGTGGCAAAAGCCGCATGCGCGCCATTGCCGAGCAGGAGCAGCCCGACCTGATGCTGGTCGATGGCATGTGCTGCGACCCCCATGAGCTGATTCAGGTGGAATATGTCACCACGCACCACCCGAAAATCGCCGTCATCCTGCTGTGTTCGTCGCAGACGCCCGAGTTTTTGATCAACGCGATGCGCGCGGGCGTGCGCGAAGTCCTGCCCTCGCCGGTGACGCCCGATGCGCTCACTGCGGCCATCAGCCGGATCGCCGCCAAATTCATGGGCCTGCGCACCAAAATTCCCGGCAAGATACTGGCGTTCATCGCCTGCAAGGGCGGCAGCGGCGCGACTTTTCTGGCCACCAATCTGGGCTACCAGCTGGCTGAAACCAACTCGGTGCTGCTCATCGATCTGAATCTTCAGTTTGGCGATGCCCTGTCCTTTGTCCACGATGGCAAGCCGCCCTCGTCGCTGGCGGATGTGGCGCATGGCATCAGCCGCCTTGACGCCTCTTTTCTGGCCGCCAGCAGCGTGAAAATTTCAGCCCGCTACAGCATTCTGGCCGCGCCTGATGATCCCTCCTCCGCGATGGAAATCAAGCCCGAGCATGTCGATGAAATCCTCAATCTGGCCGCCACCCAGTATGACTTTGTGCTGCTCGACCTGAACCGCACGCTGGACACGCTGACGCTCAAGGCGCTCGATCATGCGTACCGCATCTTTCCGGTGCTGCAAGCCGGACTGCCCAGCCTGCGCAATGCGCGCAAGCTGCAGCTGATTTTCAAGTCGCTGGGCTACCCGCCGGAAAAAGTTGAATGGATCGTGAACCGTTTTGAAAAAACCGGCGACATCAGCCTCGACAGCATCCAGCGCACGCTGGGCGTCTCCCGGCTGCGCACCCTCCCCAACGACTACCGGGAAGTCAATACCGCCGTCAATCAGGGCAATGCCCTGGCCGTGCTGAACCGCTCCAGCGCCGCCAGCAAAAGCCTGGCCGAGTTTGCCTTGTCGCTCAGCCCCAGCCCCCGGGTCGAGGAAAGCCGCAGCCTGCTAGACCGACTGCTGCGCCGCGCTTGACGCCGCAAGCCTGTTCATTTTTTGTTGTTATTCGAGGGAGCTCACCATGTCATTCCGGGAAAAACTTCGCGCCGCTGCCGTCGAGCCTGCCACGCAGCGGCCACTTCAAGCCGCTGCAGACAGCCACCAGAGTCATGGCACCAGCGAGGCCTACAAGCTATTAAAAGGCCGGATGCACGATGGTCGAGCGCCTGCTGCTGGAAGAACAAGCGCCCGTCAACGACATCGAGCGGCGCATGCTGATCCGCGACATCCAGCATGAAATGCTCGGCTTCGGGCCGCTGGAGCTGTTGATGGCCGACCCCACGGTGTCGGACATTCTGGTCAACTCCTACAAGCAAATTTACGTCGAGCGCAAAGGAAAACTGGAGCTGACCAGCGTCACCTTCACCGATGAAAAGCACCTGCTGCGCATCATCGACAAAATCGTCTCGCTGGTCGGGCGGCGCATTGACGAGTCCAGCCCGATGGTCGATGCGCGTCTGCCCGACGGCTCGCGCGTCAACGCGGTGATTCCGCCGGTCGCGCTCGACGGCCCGATGATGTCGATACGGCGCTTTGCGCACATTCCGCTGCAAATGACCAACCTGGTCAACGATTTAAAAAGCCTGACGCCGGAGATGGCCTTCATGCTCGAAGGCCTGTGCAAATCAAAAATCAACATGATTATTTCCGGCGGCACCGGCGCGGGCAAAACGACGCTGCTGAACATTCTGTCCGGTTACATCCCCGAGTCCGAGCGCATCGTGACGATTGAAGACGCCGCCGAGCTGCAGATGCAGCAGCCGCACGTCGTGCGCCTGGAAACGCGGCCCGTCAACATCGAAGGCAAGGGCGAAATCAGCCAGCGCGCCTTGGTGCGCAACGCGCTGCGCATGCGCCCGGATCGCATTGTGATTGGCGAGGTGCGCGGCGCCGAAGCGGTGGACATGCTCCAAGCCATGAACACCGGCCACGAAGGCTCGCTGACCACCATCCACGCGAACACGCCGCGCGACGCCCTGTCGCGTCTCGAAAACATGATCGGCATGGCGAATCTGAACCTGCCGCACAAAGCCTCACGCCAGCAAATCGCCTCGGCCATCACGGTGGTGATTCAAGGGCTGCGGCTGATCGACGGTAAACGAAAAATCACCAGCATTCAGGAAATCACCGGCATGGAAGGCGATGTCATCACGATGCAGGAGATTTTCACCTTCCGCCAGACCGGCATCAGCGCCGAGGGCGAGGTTCAAGGCCACTTCCAGGCCACCGGCGTGCGGCCCAAGTTCACCGACCGGCTGCGTTCGTTTGGCGTGGTGCTGCCCGACGCCATGTTCGACCCGAGCAAGCATTACCAGTAACCAGGAGCCATCATGCTGCAGAACACCGGAGGCCATGCCTTCCTCATTTTGTCGGTGCTTGTTTTCGTCGCGGTGCTGCTGCTGCTCGAAGGCGCTTACCTGCTGTGGAAATCGTACAAAGGGCCGCAAGCCCAGAAAATCGCCAGCCAGCTGCGCGCCCTCTCGGCCTCGCGTGACAACAGCGCGCAGACCCAGCTACTCAAGCAGCGCATGCTCAGCGAAGTGCCGCCGATTGAGCGTTTCCTGCTGAGCATCGCCAGGGCGCAAAGGCTGGACAAATTCATCCTTCAGGCGGGGCTGGAATGGACGGTGTCACGGCTCTTGCTTTCCTGTGCCGCCTTGGGATTGATGGCTGGCCTGTTGCTGATGTATGGCCTGCATCAATCGTTTCTGGTTAGCGGCCTGGTGGGGGCATTTTTTGCCTTCACGCCGCTGCTTTACGTCATCCACCAGCGCAGCAAGCGTCTTGGCAAGTTCGAGCGCCAGCTGCCCGACGCGCTGGACCTGATCACCCGCGCCCTGCGCTCCGGCCATGCGTTTTCCTCGGCCCTGCAAATGGTGGGCGATGAAATGAACAATCCCATCGCCGGAGAATTCCGCACCGTCCATGATGAGGTGAACTTCGGCGTGTCGCTGCAGCAAGCCCTGACCAACCTGAGCGAACGCATCCCGCTGACGGATCTGCGTTACTTCATCGTCTCGGTGCTGATTCAGCGCGACTCCGGCGGCAACCTGACCGAGGTGCTGGGCAATTTGAGCCGCCTGATCCGCGAACGGCTCAAGCTGATGGCCAAGGTCCAGGTGCTGTCCTCGGAAGGGCGTTTGTCGGCCTGGGTTTTAGGTGTCATGCCTTTTGTCCTGGCAGTCCTGATGAATGTCTTCAATCCAGATTTCATGTCACCGTTGTGGAATGACCCTATCGGGATTTCAATCATCAAATACATGCTGATTTTGATGGCATTTGGCATCCTGATTTTAAGAAAAATCATTAAAATCCGCGTTTAAAGGAGACTCAAAATGCTGCTACTTCCTGGTCTTATCTTTTTTATGGTCACATTTGGCTTGGCCGGTTTATTCTTCTGGCTGGCACCCAGCAAGACGGAACAGCGCGTCAAAGCCATGTCCCGTCCCGGTGAAAAATCGCAATGGACTGAAAATATTGTAAAAATCGCTGGCCCATTTGCCCAGCTTTCAGCGCCTGTGGGAGATTTTGACAAATCTCAGCTGCGGCTGAAGTTTTTGAATGCAGGCATCAGAAGCGAGAATGCCAATATTATCTATTTTGGTGCCAAAACCTTGCTGCCGCTGCTGTTTTCCACGGCAATTTTTCTGGCAGTCAGAGGAAACGATTCATCAGAGATGAATCTTTTATTTTATGTCATCATCGCCGCCTTGCTGGGCTGCTACCTGCCAAACCTGTTCCTGCATTTTATTATCAAGGCGCGTGCGCGTGAAATTTTTGAAAATTTTCCCGATGCGGCTGATTTAATGCTGGTGTGCATAGAAGCTGGCCTGGGACTCGATGCGGGCCTGACCAAGGTGGCCGAAGAAATCCAGATCAAAAGCGAAGCCCTGGCCGAAGAGCTGCACCTGACCAATCTGGAAATGCGGGCCGGTGGCACGCGTGAAAAATCCCTGAGAAATCTCGCCCTGCGCACGGGGGTTGAGGAAATAGGCACTTTTGCCATCATGCTGACGCAGGCCGACAAGTTCGGCACCAGTATTGGTGAATCGCTGCGGGTTTTTTCTGATGACCTGCGTCACAAGCGCCAGGTACGCGCCGAGGAACTGGCCGCCAAGGTTCCCACCAAAATGCTTTTTCCGCTGGTGGTTTGCATATTCCCCTCCATCATCATGGTCATCATGGGGCCAGCCGTCATTCAGGTTATCCGAACCATCATGCCGATGCTAAGCGGAGGAAATTGATTAATCGCCAGAAGCTGCCGCATCAGCAGGGTTTCCCAGCTGATGCTTTAGCGCATAGACATACAGCTCCAGCCGGTTATTCACCCCAAGTTTCTGGTAAATGGAAGTCAGGTGATTGCGCAGCGTATGGTCGGAAATAAAAAGCCGGTCTGCCAGCGTTTTATTCAGCGCGCCATTGCCTTGCACAATGACATGAATGATTTTGCGTTCTCGGGTCGTCAGGCTGGTTATTTTTTCGGCATCCGGGTCTGGTTTGTCAGCGGGCTTTGGCGCCATGAATTCACTGAAGACTCGGCCCAGCGTTCCACGGTCTAGCCATATTTCACCCTCGGCTGTTTTCTCAATCGCCTTGAGCACCAACTCCGCCGAAGCATCCTTGCGCACAATGCCGCGTGCGCCCCGAAAGACGGCCAGATCGAGTTTCTCTTGGTCTCGTTCCCCGGTAAAAATCAGCACCCGCAATTGTGTGTTTGACTGTAATGCCGGAAGTAAATCCAGAGCGCTACTCCCCCCCAAATCCAAATCGAGCAAGAGCACATCAGGCGCGAGTTGCGCTATTTTCTCCAGCGCTTCGGCCCCGGTTTGTGCAGTCCCCACCACCTCCATTCTGGGCTTTTCGGTTTCAATCAGCTTAATCAGTCCCCACAGCATCGTCTGGTGATCATCCACCAGCATGATGCGAATCGCTTTTTTTTGTAATTCCATGCCGTGCCTTTTTAAACGGGTATTTCGACATGCACAATGGTATTTCCCTGGGGAATTTGCATCACATGCACCTTGCCGCCCAGCCCGGCCGCCCGCTCGCTCAGTGAACGCGGGATAAAATCGGCAAATTCTTTGTCTGACCCTGGGCCTTCATTTTCAATCTGGATTTTCAGCAAGCCATCGGCACAGTCTATTTTGATAAAACCCCGCTGTGCCACGGTGTGTTTACAGATATTTGACAAACCCTCGCGAACCATCTGGACGACTTCCGTGCTCAGGCGGTCACTGACTGACATTTCACTGGCCATCAGGATGTCAATATTAATTCCGTAAAATTCCTGCATTTGTGCCGCCTGCTGGCGCAAGATTGTCAAAAACATCGGTTCCTGCTGGCCAGGGAAAACTTTCAAACTGTTGGCATAATGACGTAAATCACTAATGACTTTTTCAGCCATCGCAATCAATTTATCCAGATCTCCACGCAGAGGATTATCAAGCGATGATTTGTGCTGCAGGGCGCTCAAACCCAACTTCAGGCCAATATAAGGCTGAATAGCGGTATCATGAAGATTAAGCGACATCTTTTTACGCTCCTGCAATGCCGCTTCAGAGGCCATTTTATCCAGCAGCTCTATATTTTCTATCACCGGAAAAGCATGATCCGCCATGTGGCTTAAAAATAGCGCATCCGCCTTTTCAAAGGATTGATGGCGTGAAATAACATAAATTCGGCCCTGCTGCCTTCTGAGCACTACAGGCGCGCTGATAAAAAATTGTGCATCCATCATTTCCGCCAGATTTCTGGCCGACGCATCAATTTCATTCATCCAGTTTTTTCCCTCGCTGTCACATACCTGGAATTCTTCAAACAGATGCGCCATGACCGGCCATGAGGGGCAACTGTAAAGTTGCACCTGATCTTGCCCCGATGCCAACAGAGGCTCAGCAGCCTTTGCGTCAATCCGCTCGGCCTGAAGAAGAGGTTCCTCATCAGACTCCTTGGCCGTGCGTAAAAAACTCTCGCCCGACTCCCGATCCTGCATGATCAAAATACAGCTGCTGGCATCAAAAAATGCACAGGTTTTTTGCAAAATACTGGTCAGCGTGTGCTCTACACCGAAACGTGGATTTGACAAATGACTGACATCCCGAAGCAGGGCCAGCTGGCGCATCAGCCTTAATTTTGATTCACCCCAATTGACGCACATATAACCCAGCGCCAGCAAAAAGGTAGTGCGCAGCAGCAGGCTGGGCAGTTGTTCATAGCCAGGATCGACAATCAGGCTGGACAGAGAAAAAAGCAGCGCTGAAGCAATTGTCACACGCGCACCTTCTTCCAGCCCCCAGCGAAATGAAGAAACCATAATCGCAAAGAAAAAGAAAAGAAAAAATAGACTATTCACGCCGCCAGTAAACCCAATAATCACGGCAAACCACAAGACATCCAGGCGGTGAACCATATAGCTTTGCGACAGCAAATTATTGGATAGGGAATATCCATACACCGCCATACTGTGAACGAGATAACCAAAAAGAACAATCCAGGTGAAATAATTAACACCGCTCAAGCCTGCATGGTCGATAAACACGGCCAGCAGCACGGACACGGCCAGCACCAGCCGCATCCGGCTGACCATCTGGGCGTCAGCGGCGTTTGCGGCAAAACTGAGGTCAAATTTTTCCTTTTTATCCAGGTTGCAGGCCACCATGCGCAATCCCTCCAGATGAAACAAAGTTTGGCTGATTCACAACAACAGACCCACTCTGATACGAAAAAGCAGTCTCCAGTTGTTGCACATCAGTTCGCGGCACAATTCCGGCAAACTCCAGGAAAGAAACCATGACCCCAGTTACCCCGCCAGCCTTCCAGCCCCTCAAGGGTGTACGCGTCCTGAGCCTGGCGCTCAACCTGCCCGGCCCGGCCGCGCTGATGCGCCTGGCCCAGATGGGCGCAACCTGCCTGAAACTGGAGCCGCCCGGCGGCGACCCGATGGCGCAGTACAGCGCGCTGGCCTACGACAAGCTGCACGAGGGCATCCAGACGCTCACCGCTGACCTGAAAACCGACGCGGGCCAGCAGCAATTGCACCGCGAACTGGCCCAGACCGATGTGCTGATCACCTCGTTTCGGCCCTCGGCGCTGGCCAAGCTGGGTTTGAACTGGCCCGCGCTGCAGGAAAAATACCCGCAACTGAGCAAGATCGCCATCTTCGGCGCCCCCGGCGAGCGCGCCGAGGAAGCCGGCCACGACCTGACCTACCAGGCGGACAACGACCTGATCACCGGCCTTGAATTGCCCGCCACGCTGTACGCCGACATGGGCGGCGCCTTGATGACCAGCGAGGCGGTGCTGCAGGCGGTGCTGCACCAGCGCAGC
>JAPLPS010000150.1 GCA_026400075.1 Polaromonas sp. | reverse complement strand
CATCGTCGGCGACATCCTGAGCGACCCGAATGCCCGGGCCCGCACCTTTGGCACCGACAGCGTGCTGTCCACCCGCTTCTGGACGGCGGCGAAAACCGGCACCAGCAAGGACATGCGCGACAACTGGGCGCTGGGCTTTTCGCAGCGCTACACCGTCGGCGTGTGGGTGGGCAACGCCAGCGGCGCGCCGATGTGGGATGTCAGCGGCACCAGCGGCGCGGCGCCGGTCTGGGCCGCGCTGATGAATTACCTGCACCGCAGCGAAGCCAGCCGCGCCCCGGCGCCGCCGCCCGGCCTGGTGCAGGCACCGGTGCAGTTTGCAGCGGCGGGCGCCAGCGGCGCAGCCCCGGTTGAAGCGGCGCGCAGCGAGTGGTTTTTGCAGGGCACGGAGCAGGCGGTGTTTGCGGCCAATTCAGGCGCGCTGGAGGCCCGCCGGGCCAACGCTGCAGGCCACCAGCGCCTGAAAAATGGCCAGCCGGAAGCGGCCATCGCGCCGCGCATCACCGCGCCGACATCGGGCACCATCATTGCGCTGGACCCGGACATTCCGCCAACGCACCAGCGCCTGACGTTCAGCGCCGAAGGCCGCAGCCTGCGCTGGCTGATGAACGGCAAGGAGTTCGGGCGCGGCAATGAAGTCCAGTGGCTGCCTTGGCCAGGCCGCCATCTGGTGCAGTTGCAAGGCGCCAACGGCAAGGTGGCAGACGAAATCCGGCTGGAAGTGCGCGGCGCGGGGGTTAAGGCGGCGGGTCGCTAACCGGCGCCGACGGCCCGCTCAGGCCGTCTCCGCCGCCGCCTTGCTGGCCAAAAACCTGTCCAAATTAGCCCGCGCCTGCTTGCGCACCTGCTTGCGAAACATCGGCGACCAGCCCAGCACCCCGCCCGGCACGCCCAGCGCCATCCACGACCAGCGCCAGAAATTGAAGCGGTCCTGGTGCGTCACGATGCGCCCCTCGGCGTCAAAATGAAAGCGCGCCAGCACCCGGTTATGCACCATGCGCCGGGTCGCGGCAAAGCGGTAATGCGCCTCCCAGCGCGCCTGCCCGGTGGTGGCGTCGGCCTCGACATCGCCCCAGTCCAGCCGCCAGTCGGCGCGGTTGCCCGCCTCGGTCGCCGCGCACAGCATGCGCCACATGCCCACCACCTCGGCCTTGCCGCGCAGCGAAAACGCCTCGTCCTCAAACTGCACATCGTCGGCATAGCAGGCGGCCATACCCTCGGCATCGAGCCGCGAAAAAGCCGCGTAAAAATTGTTCAGGGTGGTCTGGTTCGGGTGCATGAGCGGTTTCTGACGGAAAAAAGCAAGGCGTTAAAAGAAAGTCGGCGGCAAAACGCCCGGTCAAGGCGGTTTTTTTGAGGTGGTTTCGCGCTATTTGGCGTTCACGATGCCCTTGAAATCATAGGGCACGACGATGGTGTGGACCTTCCCGGCAGCCACGCCCTCAGCGATCTTCAAGTTGGCCATCGCGTTCATGTAGCCGATGGCGCCCGCGTTGGCGTTCAGCGCGGCAATGCGCTCGGCTTCTTTTTTGGCGGTCTGGACTTCGACTTCCTTGGTTTTCAGCTCGTTTTGCGCCCTGACCAGCTCGTTGGCGCTGTTGACGATCACGTCGGCGGGCGTGATGGCGCGCACCTGGACCTGCGAGACGATGATCTTGTCGGCCAGCTTTTCCTCGGCCAGCGTCTTCATCATGTAGTCGCGGATTTTTTGCTCGATCAGCGGGCGGTTGTCGGCCATCTTGAGCGACTCGTACTCACGCGCTACTTTGTAGGCCGCGTTGCGCGCGCTCAGCGCCACGTAGTTCTGCATCAGCAAGATGTCGTTGCTCTTGTCGGACAGGCCGTGAAAGGTGCGGTTTTTCGTCGTCCACAGCTCGGAGACCGCCGTCGGGTTGACGTTGTAAACGACCGTCATGTCAAAGTCCTTGATGGTCGAATTGTCCGACGCCAGCGGCGTCATGTTGTCCACCGCCACGGCCACGTCCTGAATCTTGAAGGTGATGATTTCGCCGATCAGCGTCTGGTTGAAGGAGCCGGGCAGGCGCTCGGTCGGGTCGGTCGTCTTGTCAAAATTGATG
>JAPLPS010000311.1 GCA_026400075.1 Polaromonas sp. | reverse complement strand
ACTTGTTTCCTGGGTACCGAACAAATCCGTCGACAATCAATACGTTTCCTGGAGGACGATTTGCTGAACTGGTTTGATTCGCACCCGCGCCGGGTGTTTGGCGCGATTGCTGCGATCTGCGTGGCCATGCTGGCCTTTGGCCTGTACCTGCAGCATGTGGTGGGGCTGGAGCCGTGCCCGATGTGCATCGTGCAGCGTTATGCCTTGCTGCTGGTGGCGCTGGTGGCGGGCCTGACGGCCCTGAGTTCGCAAAAAGGCGTGCTGCTGGCGGGCAGCGGCCTGATGATGCTGCTGGCCGACCTGGGCGCTTTTGTCGCGGCGCGCCAGAGCTTTCTGCAGTGGTATCCGCCGGAAGTCGCCTCCTGCGGGCGCGACATCTACGGCATGATCGAAACCTTCCCGCTGAAGCGGGCGATTCCGATGATTTTCCGGGGCAGCGGCGATTGCAGCGCGATTGACTGGACTTTCCTGGGCGGCTCGATTGCCAACTGGTCGTTTGTCTGCTTTGTGCTGATCAGTCTGCTGGCTGTGGCGCTGATCGTGCGGCTGGCGCGCAAGCGCTGAGGCCAGAGCGCCGCAACTGCCGTCATCGCAGTCACCGCCGTGGCACCGCCCGGCGCACGCGCCCAGTAAAAAAGCCAGCCCGTTTGCACCGGCTGGCTTTTTTCGTTGAAGGGCCGCTTTGGCGCAGCCCGCCGCGTTTAAATCACCTTGGCAATCGAAGCGCAAACATAATCAATATTCTTGCTGTTCAGCGCAGCCACGCACATGCGGCCGGTGTCGGTGCCATAGACGCCGAACTCATTGCGCAGGCGCACCATCTGGTCTATGGTCAGGCCGGAGTAGCTGAACATGCCGATCTGAGTGGTGATGAAGGACATGTCCTGCTTCACGCCGGCAGCCTTGAGGCCATCGACCAGCTTTTGGCGCATGGCCTTGATGCGCACGCGCATTTCGCCCAGTTCCTTTTCCCACAGGGCGCGCAGCTCGGGGTTGCCCAGAACGGCAGCCACCACCGCGCCGCCGTGTGTCGGCGGGTTGGAGTAGTTGGTGCGGATGACGATTTTCAGCTGGCTCAGCACGCGGGCCGCTTCTTCCTTGCTCTCGCACAGCACGGACAGGCCGCCGACGCGCTCGCCGTACAGGCTAAAGCTCTTGGAGAACGAGGTGGAGACGAAAAAGTCCAGGCCAGCGGCGACAAACTTGCCGATCACCGCGCCGTCTTCGGCGAGGCCGTAGCCAAAGCCCTGGTAAGCCATGTCGAGGAAGGCGACGAGGTTTTTCGCCTTCACGGCGGCGACGACTTCATCCCACTGCGCGCTGGTGATGTCGTAGCCGGTCGGGTTGTGGCAGCAGGCGTGCAGAACCACGATGGTGCCCGCAGGCGCGGCGTTCAGCGCGGCCAGCATGCCGTCGAAGTTGATGCCACGGGTGGCGGCATCGTAGTAGGGGTAGGTTTCCACCGGGAAACCGGCGTTGTTGAAAATGGCGCGGTGGTTTTCCCAGCTCGGGTCGCTGATGAGAACGGTGGCGTTGGGGTTCAGACGCTTCAAAAAGTCGGCGCCGACTTTCAGGCCGCCGGTGCCGCCGATGCACTGCACCGTGGCGACGCGGCCGGACGTGACGGGTTCGCTGTCCACGCCAAACACCAGCCCTTTGACGGCGCTGTCGTAAGCGGCAATGCCGTCAATCGGCAGGTAGCCGCGTGGCTTGGGCGACTCCATCATCTGCTTTTCAGCGATTTGCACGCATTCGAGCAGCGGCAGCTTGCCGTTGTCGTCGTAATACACGCCCACGCCGAGGTTGACCTTGGCGGGGTTGGTGTCGGCATTGAATTGCTCGTTCAGGCCCAGAATCGGGTCGCGGGGGGCCATTTCGACGGCGGTAAACAAAGACATGAAAAATCCTCAGAAGTTAAAAAAATGGGCCTCTACGGGGAGTCTGGTCGGAACAGACATTGCAATTGCGATTTTCGCCCGAATGTCATAGTGTGTTCAGTTACCCCGAATTTTAGCGGGGCTTGATTGGGGTTTTCATGCCGAAAGTGGTGCCAGTGATGAGTGATTCAGCCAATTCAGACGATTCAGCCGATTTGGCCACTTCAGGCGGCGCGGGCCAGTTTGTGCGTTTTCCCGATTCGCCGTTCGAGCTGTTCCAGCCGTATCCGCCCGCAGGCGATCAGCCCGAGGCCATCAATCAGCTGGTGGCGGGCATCAACGACGGCGAGGTTTTTCAAACGCTGCTGGGCGTGACCGGCTCGGGCAAGACCTTCACGATGGCCAATGTGATTGCCCGGCTGGGCCGCCCGGCGATTGTGTTTGCGCCGAACAAGACGTTGGCGGCCCAGTTGTACAGCGAATTCCGCGAGTTCTTCCCGAAGAACGCGGTCGAGTATTTCGTCAGCTACTACGACTACTACCAGCCCGAGGCCTACATTCCGCAGCGCGACATCTTCATCGAGAAGGATGCCGCGATCAACAAGGAGATCGACCGCCTCCGACTGGCGGCGACGAGCGCTCTCGTGAGCCGCCGGGACGTGATCGTGGTGGCCAGCGTGTCGTGCATCTACGGCCTCGGTTCGCCGGACGACTACCGGGCGATGGTCGTGCGGCTGGCCAGCGGCATGACGCTCACCCGCGACCAGCTGCTGGAACGGCTCGTCTCGATCCACTACGAGCGGACCGACATCGCCCTCGACCGCGGGAAGTTTCGCGTCCGCGGCGACTCGATCGACATCTGGCCGCCG
>JAPLPS010000024.1 GCA_026400075.1 Polaromonas sp. | reverse complement strand
CGCCCGCCGCTGACGCCCGAGCAAATCAAGGTCAACGCCGAAACCTACTACCGCCAGGCCAGCCTGGTGCTGGACCCGGCCCGCACCGAGATTCGCTACAACAGCGAGTGGTGCGACCCGCTGGGCGCGCGCGGCATGATTGAGCTGTCCTCGCGCTACACGGTGGCGCGCATGATGGAGCGCAACGATTTCCATGACCGCTTTAACGGCGGCCAGTCGATCAGCGTGCATGAGTTTTTGTACCCGCTGATGCAGGGCTACGACTCGGTGGCTTTGAAAAGCGATCTGGAACTCGGCGGCACCGACCAGAAATTCAACCTGCTGATGGGCCGCCACCTGCAGCAGGAATACGGCCAGGAGCCGCAGTGCATCCTGACCATGCCGCTGCTCGAAGGCCTGGACGGCATCGACAAGATGTCGAAAAGCAAAAACAACTACATCGGTATTTCCGAAGACGCCAATTCGATGTTTGCCAAGGTGCTGTCGATCTCGGACGTGTTGATGTGGAAGTGGTACACGCTGCTGTCGTTCCGCAGCGAAGCCGACATTGCCGCGCTCAAGGCCGAGATTGAAGGCGGGCGCAACCCGAAAGACGCGAAAGTCGCGCTGGCCAAGGAAATCACGGCGCGCTTTCACAGCGCCGCCGCTGCCGATGCCGCCGAGCAGGATTTCATCAACCGCAGCAAGGGCGGCGTGCCGGACGAGATTCCCGAAGTCGCGCTGTCGGGCGCGCCTATGGGCATAGGCGCGTTGCTGAAGGCGGCGGGCTTGGCGCCGTCGGGCAGCGAAGCCAGCCGCCTGATCGACGGCGGCGGCGTGCGCGTCGATTCTTGCGTGGTCAGCGACAAGGCGCTGAAACTGGACGCCGGGACTTACGTGGTGCAGGTCGGCAAGCGCAAGTTTGCCCGCGTAACGCTGGCGTAATCGCCGCGCCGGGGCGGCTGGCTTATTTCAGCTGATCCTTGACCTTGTCCAGCGCCGTCATGGCGCACTGCTCGTCCAGGTGACCGCCTGGCGCTCCGCCGACGCCGACGGCGCCAATCACTTCATTGCCCACCTTGACCGGCACACCGCCGCCCAGCAGCAGGTAGCCCGGAATGTGAACCAGGTTGGCCGCTGCCGGGTTTTTCTGGGCGCCTTCCATGATGGCTTGCGTGGTGTTTTTCGCCGAGGCCGAGGTGAAGGCCTTTTGCTGGCTGGCGGCCAGCGTGTGCGGCCCGGCGTTGTCGGCCCGCTGGACGGCGCGCACGCCACCAGCGCGATCCACCACGGTGGCGCTGACGGCGTAACCATTGGCGGCGCAGGCGGCCACGCTGGCCGAGGCGATCTGGTTGGCCAGTTCCAGCGACATGTTCTTTTCGGTGCGGACGGCCTGGGCGCTGGCGGCAGCGGCGATCAGCGACAGGCTCAGGGCGGAAATTTTGATCAAGGCGTGCATGGAGTTCTCCTGAAAGTAAAGGGGCGGTTCGGCAAGGCGCGAACCGTGGCCTCACTGTAAGCAATGCGCGCCGTTTTGGCCATGCGTAAGGCTACGCCCGGCCCTGCGTAGTTCTACGGAGAGGGCCGCTTCAGGCGCTCTCGTCCACCAGCGCCGCGTACTGGCGTATCAGCTGGGCCAGCGATTCGGCGCCCAGCTTGGCAAACAGATTGGCCCGGTGGCTTTCCACGGTGCGCGGCGACAGGCTCAGCGCCCGGCCGATTTCCTTGTTCGTCAGCCCGGCGACGATCATGGCCAGCACTTCGCGTTCGCGCTCGGACAGCTGCGCGTGGCGCTCGCGTGCCTGGCGGTCGGCGCGGTGCCGCTCACGCGAGCGCACATGCTGGCGCACGGCGTTTTGCAGCGCTTCTATCAGCTGCTCGTCATCGACCGGCTTTTCCAGAAATTCGGCCGCGCCGGACTTGAAGGCGCGCCGGCACATCTCCACCGTGCCGTGGCCGGTCAGCATGATGACCGGCTGGTCCACGCCCTGCGCTTTCAGTAGCTCCAGCACCGTCAGACCGCTGATGCCGGGCATGCGCACATCGAGCACGATGGCGCCTATGCCCTGGCGGTCAAAGCCGCTCATGAAGGTTTGCGGGTCGGGCCAGCTTTCGACCCGCAGGCCGACGGTGCTGATCAGCAGCGCCAGGCTGCTGCGCACCGCCTCGTCGTCGTCGATCAGGTGGATGAGCGGCGACAGGACGGCGCCTGCGTGGGGGTCTTGGCACGGGGGCTTGTCGGCGGGGGGCGTGAGTTTCATGGTTGTTTGGGGTCGTCAGGGGCGGCCAGCGGCAGGGTCAGGCGAAATTCGGCGCCGCCCGAGGCCGGGCTGCTGGCGCTCAGGGCGCCGCCCATGCCGACGGCCAGGGTTTCGCACAGGCTCAGGCCCAGACCGAGACCGGCCTGCCGGGTGGTGAAGAAGGGCTCGAAAATGCGCGCCATTCGCTCGGGCGGGATGCCGGGGCCGTTGTCGTACACGCTCAGCAGACCCTGGCCCTGGTCTTCGCTGAGGCTCAGCGTCAGTTCGCGCGGCCCGGCGCCGGTCTGCTCCAGCGCTTGCAGGGCGTTCATCAGCAGGTTGTGGATGATCTGCTCCAGCGCCACCGGGTCGGCCAGCACGGCCAGCGGTGTGGCGGGCGTTTTCCGCACCGGCTGCACATGGCGGCGGCTCAATTCGGGCTCCAGCAGGTAGAGCGCATTGTCCAGCGCTTCCTGCAGCAGCACCGGCTGAACCTGGCCGGACAGCTCCGGGCGCTCGACCAGGCGGCGCAGGCGTCCGACCACGCTGGCGGCGCGCCGCGCCTGCTCGACGGCCTGGGTCATGGCGGTGCGGGCGGTGGCCAGATCGGGCGGGTCTTCGCGCAGCAGGCGGCTGGCGGCCTGGGTGTTGGCCAGCACGGCGGTCAGCGGCTGGTTCAGTTCATGGGCCATGCCGGCGGCCAGCTCGCCCAGCGAGTTCAGGCGGCTGATCTGGCCCAGGCGCAGCAGCTCTTCGGCGCGCCTGCGCCCGGCGCGCTGGCGCTGTAGCGCTTGCAGGGCCAGCAGCAGCGCGGCCATCGCGCCAGCCCAGGCCAGAAACCAGCCCCAGGGCAGCGCCTGCCAGCCGACCTGACGCACGGCCACCATGTCAAAGGGCTGGCTGTCGGCGGCCAGATGCTTGTGAAAATCAAAGCGCCAGCCGCCGTCGCGGACTTGCCCCGGCTGCAGCAGGAAACGCTGGCCCTGATGCTCCAGCGTGACGCGCACCGGGCTGCTGTCGGGGCGCATCGGCCACTCGCTCCAGGGCACGGTGGCGCGCAGGTCTATCAGCAGCGCATAGCTGGACGGGTCGGCGCCCAGCACCAGCTGGTAGCGGCCAGCGGCCAGATCGAGGTTGGCCAGCGCGGCGTGGCGGCTCTGGCGCGAGCGGGCTTCGGCGGCCCGCAGGCTGTCCTGCGGCCAGGGCGCGCCTGCATCGCGCCGCTGCAGCGCCAGAATCTGCGGGTAAACGGCGCCCAGGCGCTGCTCGGGTGGCTGGGGCTGGGCGCTTTGGCGCGGCTGCAGCAGCGCCAGCGTGGCCATCACCGCGTCGTGCTGCACGACGCGCTGGCTGAGCAGCCGGTGCATGATGCGGGCATCGGTTTCAAAGGCGTCGCGCAGCTCAGCCAGCGCCAGACGTGCCAGCACCAGGCTGCCCAGCGCGCTCAGCAGGCCCCAGGCCAGAAGCCAGATCCACCGGCGTTGTCGCAGTTGCAGCATGGCGCATTTTTGCATGGGCGGCGCCAGCGCTGACAATGCACGGCTGCGCCTGCCAGTCGGCAGCAAAACCTTGCGGGTCGCTTGGCCCGCAAGAGGCGTTTGAAACTGAAAACCCCAGGAATTTTTTGATGAAAGCTGTATTGCAGCGCGTGACCCAGGCCCGCGTCGAGATTGCGGGCCAAACCGTGGGCCAGATCGGCCCTGGCCTGCTGGTGCTGCTCTGCGCCGAGCGCGGCGACAGCGAAACCCAGGCCGACAAACTGCTGGCCAAAATCCTCAAGCTGCGCATCTTTGCCGACGCGGCGGGCAAGATGAACCGCAGCGTGCAGGATCTGGACGGGCAGGGCGCCTGCGGCGGCCTGCTAATCGTCAGCCAGTTCACGCTGGCGGCCGACGCCTCGGGCGGCAACCGGCCCAGCTTTACCAGCGCCGCGCAGCCCGAAGAGGGGCGCAGGTTGTACGACTATTTTGTGGCGCAGGCGCGGGCGGCGCACCCGCAAGTTGAAACCGGCCAGTTCGCCGCCGACATGCAGGTGCATCTGGTCAACGACGGGCCGGTGACGATTCCGCTGCAGGTGTTGTAAGCGCAGCAGCGGCCTGCGCCGCGTCGTCCACGCTCCAGAACAGCGCCACGCCGCCGATGCCCGCGTGCGTCAGACCGGCGCGCAGCAGCGCCTCGCGCGGCCTGTCCTTGACGCGGGCCAGCAGCAGCGCGATGTGGTGGCGCTCCAGGCTGGCGGCCAGTTCGGCCAGCGTTTCGACGGCGGTGCTGTCAAGCTCGTCGCAGCCTTCCAGACTCAGCACCACGACGCGGGCTTGCGCCGCTTCGGCGCGCAGGCGCACGAGGTGAAAAACCTGCTCGGCGTTGGCAAAAAACAGTGGCTCTTCGGGGCGCATGATCAGCGTTCCCGCCTGCGTCAGCGCATCCGGGTGGCGCACGCAGTCGAGGTAATCGCGGGTATCGGGCAGTCGGCCCAGTTCGGCCACCAGCGGCTGGGCAAAGCGGCGCAGCGCCAGCAGCAGCGACAGCGCCACGGCCAGCAGCATGCCGGGCAGCACACCGGCTATAAAAACGCCCGCCGCCGCCACCCAGGCCAGCCAGGCGTCACCGCCCAGGCGCAGCGAGGCCAGCAGCGCGCGCGGCCAGAAGTTGTGCGACAGGATGCCGATCACCACCGCAGCCAGCACCGGCAGCGGCAGCAGCGCCAGCCAGGGCCGCGCCAGCCACAGCAGCAGCCCCAGCGCCAGCGCAGCCGCCACGCCAGCCGATTTGCTGCGCCCGCCAGCGGCGTGGTTGGCCGAAGC
>JAPLPS010000276.1 GCA_026400075.1 Polaromonas sp. | reverse complement strand
AGTAGCGCCGGTGGTGCTGGTGCTGCGTCGTCGCCAGCGTGTGCCAGTTTTGCCAGCGGTGCGCCCGCCAGAGTCAGACTGATCAGGGTTAAAAGCCAGTGTCGCCGCATCATGAATCACCTTTTTAGGCTGTCACAAGGAACCGGGAGGCGCCCGCCCGCTACACGCAGGCGGGATTTTTTTGTTTTGAAAATCAGGCGACGGAAGCGCTGTCGCGGCTGGCGCCAGCGGTGGCGCTGAAGCCGCAATCGACATAGGTGATTTCAGCCGTCACGCCGCTGGCCAGATCGCTCATCAGGAAGGCGGCGACGTTGCCCACGTCTTCAATCGTCACGTTGCGGCGCAGTGGCGTGGCGGCGGCCACCATGCCCAGCAGCTTGCCGAAGTCCTTGATGCCGCTGGCGGCCAGCGTCTTGATCGGCCCGGCGCTCAGGCCGTTGGCGCGCATGCCGCGTGGGCCGAGTGACTCGGCCAGGTAGCGCACGGACGATTCCAGGCTGGCCTTGGCCAGTCCCATCGTGTTGTAGTGCGGGA
This sequence comes from Polaromonas sp., assembly GCA_026400075.1. Taxonomy (GTDB): domain Bacteria; phylum Pseudomonadota; class Gammaproteobacteria; order Burkholderiales; family Burkholderiaceae_C; genus Polaromonas. The sequence continues at coordinate 13,855 of JAPLPS010000276.1, read as the reverse complement.
TGATGCGCTCGGCGCCCAGGTAGGTCAGCGTCAGCACGGCGGACTTGGGGTTCAGGTAGGGCAGGGCGGACTTGGTCATCGCCGGAAAGCTGTAGGCGCTGATTTCATGGGCGATGCGGAAGTTTTCTTTCGAAAAACCGTCCAGGAAGTCGCCCGCAATCGCTTCGCGTGGCGCGTAGCCGATGCTGTGGACAAAGCCGTCAAAAGTGCCCCAGGTGGCGGCCAGATCGGCAAACATCTGGTCGATCTGCTCGTCGGAGCCGACATCGCAGTCAAAGATCAGGCTGGAGTTGAATTCAGTCGCAAATTCGGTGATGCGGTCTTTGAAACGCTCGCCAACATAGCTGAACGCCAGCTCGGCGCCCTGTTCGTGGCAGGCCTTGGCAATGCCGTAGGCGATGGACCGGCTTGACAGCAAGCCCGTGATCAGCAATTTTTTGCCAGCGAGAAAACCCATTCTTTATGCTCCAGTGTGTGCGTGTGAACCGGCAAACAGTCTTGCGGGCGCTGCGCTTAATGTAGCTGCAGCGCCCAAAATCTTGCCGACGTAAGTAGGGCAGAATTGTCGCATGCAGGATTTGTCTTTTTTGCGGGCGTTGATGGCGGTCTTGTTGGCATTTTTTGTCCCGGCCGCCGAGGCCGCCCATGCCTACGCGCAGTTTGGCGATGTCAAATATCCGGCGGGCTTTACGCATTTTGAGTATGTGAATCCTGCCGCGCCCAAGGGCGGTGAAATCCGCATGGTGCCGCCGACGCGCCCGACGAACTTTGACAAGTTCAACCCGTTCACGCTACGCGGCACGGCGCCTTACGGCCTGGGCCTGCTGGTGGTGGAAAGCCTGCTGACCGGCAACTCTGAGGAGCCGACCACCGCCTACGGCCTGCTCGCCGACGATGTGAGCGTGGCGCCGGACCGGCTCTCAGCCACTTTCCACTTGAACGAGAAGGCGCGCTTTCACAATGGCGCGCCGGTGCTGGCCGCCGACGTGCTGCATTCGTTTACCCAGCTCACCGGCAAGCTGGCCGCGCCGCAGTACCGCACGATTTACGCCGAAGTCAAAGCCGTCACGGTGATTTCAGAACGCGTGGTGCGTTTTGATTTCGCCACGCCAAACCCGGAGCTGCCGCTGGTCGTCGGCGGCATGCCGGTGTTCAGCCGCGACTGGGGCCGGGTCAATGGCCAGGCGACGGCGTTTGACAAGATTGTTTCTGAGGTGCCAATCGGCTCCGGGCCGTACAAGGTGGCAAATCCGGCGATGGGGCGCGATATTACTTATGTGCGCGATCCGGCCTATTGGGGCGCAAATCTGCCCAGCCGCAAGGGCCAGTTCAACTTTGACCGCGTCAGCTTCAAGATTTATCTGGACGAAACCTCGCGCTTTGAGGGGCTGAAAGCCGGAGAATTCGACTTCATGCGCGAATTCATCTCGCGCAACTGGGCGCGCCAGTATGTTGGCAAGGCATTCACCTCGGGCGAGCTGGTCAAACGCGCCTTTGAAAATCGCAATCCGGGCGATTTTCAGGGCTACGTTTTTAATTTGCGCAAGGCCAAGTTTCAGGATGCGCGGGTGCGCCGCGCCATCGGCCTGGCGCTGGATTTTGAGTGGATGAACCGCCAGCTTTTCTACGGTCTGTACAAACGCGTCAATGGCTATTTCCCCAACAGCGAATTTCACGCCGAAGGCTTGCCCAAACCCGACGAGCTGGCGCTGCTGGAGCCTTTGCGCTCAAAACTCAAGCCCGAGGTGTTTGGCGCGGTGCCGGTGTCGCCCAGCACCCTGCCGCCGGGCAGCCTGCGCGAGAACTTGCGCCAGGCCCAGGCGCTGCTGCGTGAAGCGGGCTGGACGTATAGCGACGGCGCGCTGCGTAACGCCCAGGGCGAAGCCTTCACGATGGAGTTTTTAAACGACCAGCCTTCGCTGATCCGCGTGGTCGGGCCGTTTCAGAAGGCGCTGGAAAAGCTCGGCATCACGCTGACGTACCGCATCGTCGATTCGTCCCTGAGCAAGCAGCGCATGGATGCGTTTGATTTTGAAGTCACCACGCTGCGCCTGCCGGGCAGTACCGCGCCGGGCGGCGAGCTGCTCGAATTGTTTGGCTCTAAAGCGGCGGCTACGCCGGGCTCGTCGAATGTCTGGGGGCTGGCCGATCCGGCGATTGACGCGCTGCTGCAAAAAGTCGTCAGCGCCAAAACCCGGCCCGAACTCGGCGCAGCGATGCGCGCGCTGGATCGGGTGCTGACGCACGGGTATTACTCGGTGCCGCAGTATTACGGCGACGCGTTTTTTATCGGCTACCGGCCCGCGCACCTGGCGCTGCCCGCGACGATTCCGCCGTATTACCAGCCCGACACCTGGGCGCTGAGCACCTGGTGGAGCAAATGATCCTCGCACTTGCATACCTTCAATTGGAACGGATGGATTGATCATGGCCAGTTACATCCTAAAACGCCTGCTGCTGATGATTCCGACGCTGTTTGGCGTGCTGCTGCTGACGTTTGTCATGGTGCAGTTTGTGCCGGGCGGGCCGGTCGAGCAGATGGTGGCGCAATTGCAGGGGCGCGACTCGGGCGGCGAGCGCGCTGCCAGCGCCGGAGCCGGTTATCGCGGCAGGCAGGGCGTGGACGCCGAGCGCATCGCCGACATCAAGGCGCTGTACGGCTTTGACAAGCCGGTGCATGAACGCTTTTTCCAGATGCTGGGGCGCTTTGCTCGCTTTGATCTGGGCAACAGTTTTTACCAGCACAAGGATGTCTGGCAACTGGTGAAGGAAAAAATGCCGGTGTCTGTCAGCCTGGGGCTGTGGACGTTTTTCATCAGCTACTTGATTGCCGTGCCGTTGGGCGTGGCCAAGGCGGTGCGGGCCGGGTCGCGCTTTGACTTTGTCACGTCGCTGGCGGTGCTGGTCGGTTATGCGGTGCCGGGTTTTGTGCTGGGCGTGGCGCTGCTGGTGGTGTTTGGCGGGCAGCTGCAGTGGTTTCCGCTGCGCGGGCTGACCTCGGCCAACTGGGAGTCGCTCAGTTGGGGTGCGCGCATTACTGATTACCTGTGGCACATCACGCTGCCGATTACCGCGATGGTGCTGGGCAGCTTTGCCGTGACGGCGGTGCTGACGAAAAACTCCTTTCTCGAAGAAATCCGCAAGCAGTACGTGCTGACCGCCCGCGCCAAGGGCCTGAGCGAGCGTCAGGTGCTGTGGAAACATGTCTTTCGCAACGCCTTGATTTCCATCATCACCGGCTTTCCGGCGGCGTTTATCGGGGCGTTTTTTACCGGCTCGCTGTTGATTGAAACCCTGTTTTCGCTCGACGGTCTGGGGCTGCTCAGTTATGAGAGCGTGATCCGGCGCGACTATCCCGTCGTGCTGGGCACGCTTTATTTGTTCACGCTGATTGGCCTGGTCACCAAGCTGGTCAGCGATCTTTGCTATGTGTGGGTGGATCCGCGTGTCAAATTCGATTGAATCAGCCGATGCTTCTCGCACGGGGCTGGGCACTGCCGCAGCCAATGAAGTCGGCGCCATGACCAGTGCGGCGGCGCCATCTGTCTCGCCTTCGCGCTGTGCCTGGCAGCGTTTCCGGCGCAACCGGCTGGGTTATTGGAGCCTGGTGCTGTTTTGCCTGCTGGTGCTGCTGAGTCTGTTTGCCGAAGTGCTGTCGAACGACAAGCCGCTGCTGCTGCGCTATCAAGGCGAGCTTTATTTTCCGCTGCTGAAAGACTATTCCGAAAAAACCTTTGGCGGCGACTTTGACACGCCCACTGATTACCTCGACCCGTTCATCCGCGACAAGCTCAGCCAAAGCGGCAACTGGGCGCTTTACCCGCCCAACCCGTATGGGCCGCGCACTATCAACTATTTTGCCAAAGAACCGAATCCGTCCGCGCCGTCCCGCGACAACCTGTTCGGCACTGACGACCGGGGGCGCGATTTATTGGCGCAGCTGATTTACGGCTTTCGCCTGAGCGTGCTGTTCGGGCTGGCGCTGACCGCCATCGGCGTGGTGATGGGCGTGATTGCCGGGGCGATTCAGGGCTATGTGGGCGGAAAAACCGATTTGATTGCCCAGCGTTTTATGGAAATCTGGGGTTCGATGCCGGAGCTTTATTTGTTGATTATTTTCAGCGCGATTTTTACGCCCAGCGTTTTGCTGCTGCTGGTGCTGCTCAGCCTGTTCGGCTGGATGGGGCTGTCCGACTATGTGCGCGCCGAGTTCCTGCGCAACCGGCAGATGGATTACGTGCGCGCCGCCCGAGCGCTGGGCGTGAGCAATCTGCAAATCATGTGGCGCCACATTTTGCCCAACAGCCTGACGCCGGTGGTGACGTTTTTGCCGTTTCGCATGAGCGCGGCCATTCTGGCGCTGACCTCGCTCGATTTTCTGGGGCTGGGCGTGCCACCCGGAACGCCGTCGCTGGGCGAGCTGCTCAGCCAGGGCAAGGCCAATATTGACGCCTGGTGGATTTCACTGTCCACCTTCGCGGTGCTGGTTCTCACTTTGCTGCTGCTGACCTTCATGGGCGACGCCCTGCGCGATGCGCTCGACCCACGCAAGGTGGACGCATGACGCCCACGCCTGTTATTTTGCGCACAGTGCTTTCCGCTGAGGGGGCGGCTGCGCCTGAAGGCGGCTTGCCGGTGCCGGATCAGTCTTTGTTGCTCGACGTGAAAAACCTGCGCGTTTCCTTCGCGGGCAAGGAAGTCGTGCGCGGCATTGATTTTTCTGTCGCGCCTGGCGAAAAACTGGCGCTGGTCGGCGAGTCCGGCTCGGGCAAAACCGTCACCGCCCTGAGCCTGCTGCGGCTGGTGCAGGATGCCGCGATCAGCGGCCAGGCCTTGTTTGAAGCGCCGGGCGGCCGGGGCGACCTGCTGTCCTTGCCGGAAAATGCCTTGCGCGCCATCCGGGGCCGCGACATCGCCATGATTTTTCAGGAGCCGATGACGGCGCTGAACCCGTTGTTCAGCGTCGGCGAGCAGATTGCTGAAGTCGTCCAGCTCAAACAGGGTTTGTCGTCGGCAGAAGCGGCAAAAATCGCCGTCAAGCTGCTGGCCGACACCGGCATTCCCGAGCCGGAGCGTCGCGCCAAAGCGTTTCCGCACCAGCTTTCGGGGGGCCAGCGCCAGCGCGCGATGATGGCAATGGCGCTGGCCTGCGCGCCCAAACTGCTGCTGGCCGACGAGCCAACCACGGCGCTGGATGTGACCTTGCGCGCCCAGATGCTCGACTTGCTCAGCGAACTGCAGCGGCGCAACGGTATGGCCGTGATTTTGATTACTCATGATTTGAATCTGGTGCGCCGTTTCGCCGACCGCGTGGCGGTGATGGAAAACGGCCATATCGTCGAAACCGGCACCGTGGCCGATGTGTTCGCCCGGCCGCAGCACGCCTACACCCGCAAGCTGATCGACAGCCGCCCAGTGCGCGATGTCATCGAAGATGGCCTAACCCCGGTAGTGGTGGCTGGTTCTGCGTTCCTGGATGTTGATCAGGCGGCAGGGGTGCGAGTCCCGGTTCCGGCGGTAGGTGCAGCACCCGCCGCGCAGGCCAGCCCTGCCAATGCGGCGGAGCCTCTGATGCAAGCGCACCAGCTGCGCGTGGCCTATCCGGTGCCGGTGGCAGGTGTCCGGGGCTGGTTCAGGAGCGCGGAGTTTGTCGCCGTCAAGGACGCGAATTTCACGATCACGCCCGGTCGCACGCTGGGCATTGTCGGCGAGTCGGGTTCGGGCAAATCGACGCTGGCGCTGGCCAGTCTGGGATTGCTGAAATTTTCCGGCCAGCTGCAGGTGATGGGCCAGTCGTGGGGCGCGCAGGCGGCGGGCAACAAGGTGCTGCGCCGGGCGGTTCAGGTGGTGTTTCAGGATCCGTTTTCCTCTCTCTCGCCGCGCATGACGGTGGAGGCGATTGTCGAAGAGGGTTTGTTGGTGCATGAACCTGCGCTGGGGCTGGCCGACAGGCGCCAGCGCGTCGAGCAGGCGCTGGCCGATGTTGGCATGACTGAAGCGCAGTTCCCCGGCCTGCTGGCGCGCTACCCGCATGAATTTTCCGGCGGCCAGCGCGAGCGGCTGGCGATTGCGCGGGTGCTCATCATCAACCCGCGCCTGCTGGTGCTCGACGAGCCGACCAGCGCGCTGGACGTGACGATTCAAAAACAGGTGCTGACCTTGCTGCAGCGGCTGCAGCGCGAGCGCGGCTTGAGTTATTTACTCATCACCCACGACATTGACGTGATCCGGGCGATGGCCCACGATGTGCTGGTGATGAAAGACGGCGAGATTGTCGAGTCGGGCAGCGTGCGCGAAGTGCTCGATGCGCCGCGCCATCCGTACACGCGGATATTGGTCGCGCAGGTCTGACTTTGACGCCAGCCAGCGCCGCCTTCTTCGGCGCTGGTCGGCTTGAGCCAGTGATGGCAAAATATAAGCCTTTACCCCGGCTCGCAGCGAGATAATGGCTTGCATTTGGGTGTTTGGCGCATTACAATACGCCTTTCACGACCAAATGGGCGGGTTTTTACCGCCCATTTTTTTTGGGCGTTTGTTTTTGCACTTTGGCAAAATTGGCAAATTAGCTAATAGAAGGAACGATAGACTGCATGGCTTTGCAAGAGACGATTGAGCAAACTGTAACGGGACTGGGCTACGACCTGGTTGAAATTGAGCGCACGGCTGGCGGCTTGCTGCGGGTCACGATTGACCAGCCTTATCAGCCCGGTGTCGATCAGTTCATCAATGCGGAAGACTGCGAGAAGGTTACGCGCCAGCTGCAGTTTGTCCTCGAAGTCGAAGGCGCCGACTATGCGCGCCTCGAAGTCAGCTCCCCCGGCATCGACAGGCCGCTGCGCCACGAAAAAGATTTCGAGCGCTTTGTCGGCGAACTCGATGACCTGACGCTGAAGGCGCCGATTGGCGTGGCCGCCAGCGCAGGCACCACGGTGTCGGCGAACCGCAAGAAATTTCGCGGCACGCTGGAGCGTGTTGAATTGGCCGATGGCCAGTTCGGCTGGCAGATCGTGTGGAGCGATGAGCCCGCCGTCAAGCCTGGCCAGAAGGTCAGCAAAAATAGAATTCCCGCACCGCTGCAGGCGCTTGGCTTCACGCTCGATGAAATTGCGCAGGCGCGTCTGGCGCCCGTGGTTGATTTCAAGGGGCGCAAACCCAAACTTGTGGCCGATAAACCCACAGAGAACTAATTTAGAAAGGCGGGCGTGTGAAATGAATCGCGAACTGTTGATGCTGGTAGATGCCATCTCCCGTGAAAAAAACGTTGAACGTGACGTCGTCTTTGGCGCTGTAGAGCTTGCGCTGGCCTCGGCCACCAAGAAAGTGTATGCCGAAGGCGTGGATATCCGTGTCGTGGTGGACCGCGACAGCGGCAATTACGAAACCTTCCGCCGCTGGCTGGTCGTGCCTGACGCCGCCGGTCTGCGCCAAGCAAGTCATCTTGCAAAAGATCCGTGATGCCGAGCGCGAAATGCTGCTCAACGAATTCATGTCGCGCGGCGACAAGATATTCGTCGGCACCGTCAAGCGCATGGACAAGGGCGATTTGATCGTCGAATCCGGCCGCGTTGAAGGCCGTCTGCGCCGCAGCGACATGATTCCCAAAGAAAATCTGCGCTCGGGCGACCGCGTCCGCGCCATGATCATGGAAGTCGATACGACGCTGCGCGGCGCGCCGATTATTCTGTCGCGCACCGCGCCGGAATACATGATCGAGCTGTTCCGCCAGGAAGTTCCCGAGATCGAACAAGGCCTGCTGGAGATCAAATCCTGCGCCCGTGACCCCGGTTCGCGCGCCAAAATCGCCGTGCTGTCGCACGACAAGCGCGTCGATCCGATTGGCACCTGCGTCGGCGTGCGTGGCACCCGCGTCAACGGCGTGACGAATGAACTCGCTGGCGAGCGCGTCGATATCGTGCTGTGGAGCGAAGATCCAGCCCAGTTCGTGATTGGCGCTCTGGCCCCGGCCAATGTGTCCTCCATCGTCGTTGATGAAGAGCGTCACATGATGGATGTCGTGGTGGATGAAGAAAATCTCGCCATCGCCATCGGTCGTGGCGGTCAGAACGTGCGCCTGGCCTCCGAGCTGACCGGCTGGAAAATCAACATCATGGACGCCAACGAGTCGGCCCAGAAGCAGGCCAGCGAGACCGACACCGGCCGCAAGCTGTTCATGGAAAAGCTCGATGTGGACCAGGAAATCGCCGACATTTTGATTGCCGAGGGCTTTACCAGCCTGGAAGAAGTGGCTTACGTGCCGCTGCAGGAAATGCTGGAGATCGAATCCTTCGACGAAGACACCGTCAACGAGCTGCGCATGCGCGCCAAGAATGCTCTGCTGACGATGGAAATCGCCAAGGAAGAAAATGCCGATGGCGTTTCGCAGGATCTGCGCGACGTTGCCGGTCTCACCCCTGAGCTGGTTGCCAAACTGATCGAAGCCGGTGTCGCCACCCGTGATGATCTGGCCGATCTGGCTACGGATGAACTTACCGAAATCACCGGCCAGTCTGCCGATGAAGCCACGGCCCTGATCATGACGGCGCGCGCCCATTGGTTTACCGATGGCGATTCCGCTGCACCTGCAACGGCCCAAGAGCAGTAATCATGGAGGCCAGCCAGGAAAACCAATATGTCCAGTACCACTACCGTCGCTCAATTCGCAGCTGAATTGAACAAATCTCCCGCTACCCTGATCGAGCAACTGGCCAGCGCTGGCGTTGTTAAAGCGCAGGCCGGCGATCCCTTGTCTGAAGCCGACAAGCAAAAGCTGCTCGGCTACCTGCAGGCCAGCCACGGCACCGTCAGCACCGAGCCCAAGAAAATCACGCTGATGAAAAAATCGACTACCGAGATCAAGCAGGCTGATGCCACCGGCAGAGCCCGCACGATCCAGGTGGAAGTGCGCAAGAAGCGCACCTTCGTCAGGCGCGAAGATGGCTCCGATGGCGCGCCTGAAGATGGCCAGTCCGAAGCTGCCCAGGCGCCCCAGGCGCCGGTGGTGGAAGACGCCGAACTCGTTCGCCGCGAAGAAGAGGCCAATCGCCATGCCGAACTGCTGCGCCAGCAGGAAGCCGAGTTGAGCGAAAAACGGCGTCTGCGTGAAGAGCAGGAAGCGCTGGAGGCGGCGCGTGAGCGCGAACGCCAGGCCGCCGCTGAAAAAGCGCAAGCTGAAGCAGCTGCTGCCGCCAAGGCCGCCGCTGAACAAGCCCAGGCCGCAGCCGCCAAGGCTGCAGCACAAGCGGCCCTGGTAGCCACCAAAGCCAAACCTACTATTGGAAAAATAGAAAAAGTAGCTCCCCTCATGACCGCTGACGCACAAAAAGCCGCTGCTGCCGCCGCAACCGCTGCAACCGCCACCCAGACCAGCAAGGCCGCCGAAGCCGCCACGGCGCTGGCTGCCGCCAAGGCCAAGGCCACGGCTGAATTTCAGGCCGATGCCGCCAAGGCTCAGGATCTGCAGGAACGCCGCCGCAAGGCCGAGGCAGAAGCTGCCGGTATTCGCGCCATGCTGTCCGCGCCCAAGCGCGTGCTGGTGCCGCATGTAGACCCGAAGGTCGCGATGAAGGGCACGCTGCACAAGCCTGCCGTCGCTCCCGGTGCCGCCAAACCGGCCCCCGGTGCCGCACCTGCTGTCGCAGGCGCCCCGGCTGCTGCTGGCGCCGCAGGCAAAAAAGAAGTCAAGTCAGAAAACCTGTCTTCGACCTGGAAAGATGACGCGGCCAAGAAAAAGGGCATCCCGAGCCGTGGCGCTCCGGTCGTGCCTGGACGCGGCAACTTCCGCGCTGGCCCGCGTGGCCGTCGCAGCGGTGGACGCGATGCTCGCCCTGAATCGAATTTCGTCGCCCCGACCGACTTCAAGGTGATTGAGGTCCATGTGCCCGAAACCATCACGGTGTCGGAACTGGCCCACAAGATGAGCATCAAGTCGTCCGAAGTCATCAAGCATTTGATGAAGCTCGGCCAGATGGTCACGATCAACCAGCCGCTGGATCAGGATACCGCCATGATCGTGGTGGAAGAAATGGGCCACAAGGCGCTGACTGCGGCACTGGACGATCCAGAAGCCTTCACCGCCGACGACGTGCAGGGCCAGCAGGCCGAAGCACTGCCGCGCACCGGTGGTCACCGTCATGGGTCACGTCGATCACGGCAAGACCTCGCTGCTCGACTACATTCGCCGCGCCAAGGTGGCGTCTGGCGAAGCGGGCGGCATTACCCAGCATATCGGCGCTTACCACGTCGAGACGCCACGCGGCATGGTCTCCTTCCTCGACACCCCCGGCCACGAAGCGTTTACCGCGATGCGTGCCCGTGGCGCGCAGGCGACTGACATCGTGATTCTGGTCGTGGCTGCCGACGACGGCGTGATGCCGCAGACCAAAGAAGCCATCAAGCATGCGCGTGCTGCAGGCGTGCCCATCGTGGTGGCGATTAACAAGATCGACAAGCCCGGTGTCAATCTGGAGCGCGTCAAGGGCGAGCTGGTCACCGAAGGCGTGATTCCCGAAGAGTTCGGCGGCGATACGCCTTTTGTGCCGGTTTCTGCCCACACGGGCGTCGGCATTGACGACCTGTTAGAGCAGGTGCTGCTGCAGGCTGAAGTGCTGGAACTGAAGGCGCCAGTTGCCGCTATGGCCAAGGGTCTGGTGATTGAAGCGCGTCTGGACAAGGGCCGTGGCCCGGTTGCCACCGTGCTGGTGCAGTCCGGCACGCTGAAAGCGGGCGACGTGGTGCTGGCGGGTTCGACCTATGGCCGCGTGCGCGCCATGCTCGACGAAAACGGCAAACCGATCAAAACCGCTGGCCCGTCGATTCCGGTCGAAATCCAGGGTCTGACGGAAGTGCCGCAAGCCGGTGATGACTTCATGGTGATGACCGACGAGCGCCGCGTGCGTGAAATCGCCACTTACCGTGCTGGCAAGTTCCGCAACACCAAGCTGGCCAAGATGCAGGCATCCAAGCTGGAAAACATGTTCGCCGACATCAACGCAGGCGAAGTCAAGCTGCTGCCGATCATCATCAAGGCCGATGTGCAGGGTTCGCAAGAAGCGCTGTCGCAGTCGTTGCTCAAGCTCTCGACCTAAGAGGTCAAGGTGCAGTTGGTGTACTCCGGCGTCGGCGGCATCTCCGAGTCCGACGTGAATCTGGCCATTGCTTCCAAGGCAGTGCTGATCGGCTTCAACACCCGAGCCGACGCCCAGGCGCGCAAGCAGGCCGAGAACAACGGCATTGACATTCGTTACTACAACATCATTTATGACGCTGTGGACGATCTGAAGGCCGCCATGTCCGGCATGCTCACGCCCGACAAGAAGGAAGAAATCATCGGCAATGCCGAGATTCGCAACATCTTCAAGGTCAGCAAGATCGGCTCGATTGCCGGTTGTATGGTCACTGCCGGTGTGGTTCGCCGCACCGCCAAGGTGCGCCTGTTGCGCGGCAATGTGGTCATTCACACGGGCGAGCTCGACTCGCTCAAGCGCTTCAAGGACGATGCCAAGGAAGTCAAGGAAGGTTTTGAATGCGGCTTGAATCTGAAGAACTACAACGACATCGAAGTCGGTGACGTTCTGGAATTCTTTGAAATCAGGGAAGTCGCCCGCACCTTGTAAGGAATACCGGCAGCGCGCCCAGCCCCTGCGTCGGGCGCGCTGCCAATTCCAGTTCAAGACTGCCAACCAGACCTTTATTTGATGCGTAAAAAATCATCCACTCCCAATCGCAGCTTTCGCGTGGCCGACCAGATCCAGCGCGATCTGACGGCCCTGATCGCGCGCGAGTTGAAAGACCCGCGTGTCGGCATGGTGACGGTTCAGTCGGTGGAAGTCACACCCGATTACGCCCATGCGAAAATTTATTTCAGCGTGCTCGTCGGCGACCCGAAAGAATGCGAAATCGCGCTGAACCAGGCGGCAGGCTTCCTGCGCAACGGCCTGTTCAAGCGCCTGATGACGCACACGGTGCCGACGCTGCATTTCCACTTCGACCAAACCACCGAACGTGCGGCCGACCTGAGCGCCTTGATTGCCAAGGCAGTTTCTTCCCGCGCCCAGGACGACTGAGTTCGCGCCGTTCCCCCGCTGACAGGTTGGGGGATGACGGCGCTAACCAGCGTTCGGGCAGGCCCGGCGCCTAGCCTGTCGGAGCCTTATGACCCAAAAATCTTCTCCCCGCCAGAAAATCCAGCGACGTCCCGTTCACGGCGTGCTGCTGCTCGACAAGCCGCTGGGCCTGTCGAGTAACCAGGCTTTGCAAAAAGCCAAATGGCTGCTGCGCGCTGAAAAAGCGGGCCACACCGGCACGCTTGATCCGCTGGCTACCGGCGTGCTGCCGCTGTGCTTTGGCGCAGCGACCAAGTTCAGCCAGCTGCAGTTGGACGCCGACACGACTTACGAAGCGATTTTGCTGCTGGGCCAGAAAACCACCACCGCCGATGCCGAAGGCGACGTGATTGAAACCCGGCCCGTGCCGGAGATCACGCCCGAGCTGCTGGCGGCCGTCACGCAGCGCTTTACCGGCCCGCTGGCGCAGATTCCGCCGATGTATTCGGCGCTGAAAAAAGACGGCAAGGCGCTGTACGAATACGCCCGCCAGGGCATTGACGTGGAGCGCCAAGCGCGTCACATCACGATTTTCCGGCTGGAGATGGTTCCGGTGGCCGACGTGCGGGCGCCAGCTTTGAGAATCACTGTCAGCTGCAGCAAGGGCACTTACATCCGAACCCTCGGCGAAGATATCGGCGAGGCGCTCGGTTGTGGCGCGCATTTGGGCGCGCTGCGGCGCATCGAAACCGGCGGTTTTGTGGCGACGCAATGCATCACGCTGGCCGCGCTCGAAGCGATGACCGAGGCGCAGCGCGACGCCTGCCTGCTGCCGCCGCAATTGCTGGTGGCGGCTTACCCGTCTGTCACACTGGACGCCGATAATGCAGGGCGCTTTTTAAGCGGCGTGCGCCGTCGCGGTCAGTGGGGCGATGCTGCGCCGCTGGTGCAGGTCTATGGCAGCGCGCCAGCGGCGTTTTTGGGCTCGGCCCATATCGTCGCTGACGAGTTGATTCCCCAGCGCCTGCTCAGTCCGGTGGAAATCCAGGACATCCTGCTGGCGGCGCAGCGCGCTGCTGAAGTTTCCGTGCCAGTTTCCACGGCCGAGTCGTCCGCGCCAGCGGATACCGGCTCTTTTCAACATTAATTTCATACCGTTTTAAAGTCTTAAGAAAGCAAACCATGAAACAGATTCGTAATATCGCCATCATTGCCCACGTTGACCATGGTAAGACCACCATGGTTGACCAGTTGCTGCGCCAGTCCGGCACCTTTGCCGATCACGAAAAAGTCGTCGATACCGTGATGGACAACAACGCCATCGAAAAAGAACGCGGCATCACGATTCTGGCCAAGAACTGCGCCGTGAGCTGGGAAGGCACGCACATCAACATCGTCGATACCCCCGGCCACGCCGACTTCGGCGGTGAAGTCGAGCGCGCGCTGTCGATGGTCGATGGCGTGGTGCTGCTGATCGACGCGCAGGAAGGCCCTATGCCCCAGACGCGTTTCGTGACCAAGAAGGCCCTGGCGCTGGGTCTGAAGCCCATCGTCGTCGTGAACAAGGTGGACAAGCCAGGCGCGAACCCCGACAAGGTGGTGAACGCCGCTTTTGACCTGTTCGACAAGCTCGGCGCGACCGACGAGCAGCTCGACTTCCCCGTCGTCTACGCTTCGGGCATCAACGGCTGGACCTCGCTGGAAGAAGGCGCCCCGGGTGAGCAGTGGGGCCCGGACATGTCGGCCCTGTTCAACACCGTGCTCAAGCAGGTGCATCTGCAGTGTTGGGATGAGGTTGGTGTTGTGAAAGTGTT
>JAPLPS010000190.1 GCA_026400075.1 Polaromonas sp. | reverse complement strand
CGTTCCCGAACGTCGAATTCCAGGCGCTGCTGACCGAGATCGCCGCGGCCAAGCCCGACGCGGTCTACACCTTCTTCGCCGGCGGCGGCGCGGTCAAGTTCGTCAAGGACTACGCGGGCGCGGGCCTGAAGAAAAGCATTCCGCTGTACGGCGCGGGCTTTTTGACCGACGGCACGCTCGAAGCGCAAGGCGCCGACGCCGACGGCCTGATGACCACGCTGCATTACGCCGACGCGCTGGGCACGCCGCGCGACAACGCGTTCCGGCTGGCCTACGTGAAAGCCTACAAGCTGCAGCCCGATGTCTATGCCGTTCAAGGCTACGACGCAGCGCAAATGCTGGGCGTCGGCCTGAACGCCGTCAAGGGCGACACAACAAAGAAAGCCGAGTTTGCCGCCGCGCTGCACAAGGCCAAAATCGACAGCCCGCGTGGCGCCTTCACGATTTCCAAGTTCAACAACCCGGTGCAGGACATTTACCTGCGCCAGGTGACGGGCAAGGAAAACAAGCTGGTCAGCATCGCCAGCAAGGCGCTGACCGATCCGGGCCGTGGCTGCAAGATGTAAAAAAGGCTGAGGCACTGTTATGGACTTTTCCATCTTCCTGATCCAGTGCCTGAACGCGCTGCAATACGGGCTGCTGCTGTTTCTGGTGGCGTCCGGCCTGACGCTGATTTTCGGCATCATGGGCGTGATCAACCTGGCGCACGGCAGCTTTTACATGATTGGGGCTTACATGGCTTACGCCTTAGCGCCGATGGTGGGCGCGACGCTGGGCGGCGGCTTTTTTGCCACGCTGGCGGTCGGCGTGGTGCTGGCCGTGCTGCTGGGCTATGTGCTGGAGTGGGCGTTTTTCAGCTTTCTGTACGAGCGCGAGCATCTGCAGCAGGTCTTGATGACTTACGGCCTGATTCTGGTGTTTGAAGAGTTGCGCAGCCTGCTGGTCGGCGACGAGGTTCACGGCGTGGCGCCGCCCGACTTTCTGGCCGGTACGCTGGCGCTGGGCGATGTGATGACCTACCCGGTCTATCGGCTGTTCATCTCCGGCGTGTGTCTGGCGCTGGCGCTGGGCATGTACTTTGTCTTCACCCGCACGCGGCTGGGCATGATGATCCGCGCCGGGAGCGCGAACCGCGAAATGGTGCAGTCGCTCGGCATCGACATCAAATTTTTGTACCGCGTGGTATTTGCCGCCGGGCTGGGCGTGGCGGTGCTGGCTGGCATGGTGGCGGCGCCGGTGTCGTCGGTCTATCCGAACATGGGCGACTCGGTGCTGATTATTTGCTTTGTCATCGTCGTGATTGGCGGCATTGGCTCGATTCGCGGCGCGCTGCTGGCGGCGCTGTTGATTGGCTTTGTCGATACCTTTGGCAAGGTTTTTTTGCCGCAGGCGGCTGGCGTGCTGGTCTATGTGCTGATGGCGCTGATCCTGCTGTGGAAACCCGATGGCCTGTTCAAGGCGGGATAAAACCAATGAAACACTCCAAAACCATTTTCACCGCGCTGGTCTTTGCCGCGCTGGCGCTGTACCCGGTTTTTACCGGCAGCTACGGCGTCGATCTGGTGACCAAAATCATGATTTACGCCATTTTTTCGCTCAGTCTGGAGCTGCTCGTCGGCGCCACCGGGCTGATCTGCTTCGGCCAGGCGGCCTTCTTTGGCATTGGCGCTTATGCCGCCGTGCTGCTATCGCCCGAGGGCAGCGCGCCTTCGCTGCTGTGGCTGCTGCCCGCCTGCGTGCTGGCCTCTAGCGTGTATGCGCTGGCCGTCGGCGCGCTGTCGCTGCGCACCAAGGGCGCTTATTTCATCATGGTGACGCTGGCGTTTGCGCAGATGGCGTATTACGTCGTTCACGACACGCCCCTGGGCGGCGGCACCGACGGCATTTATCTGACGATGAAGCCGGTGCTGGGCAGCCTGCTGGATCTGGACAAATCGCTGGCGCTGTACGGCTTCACGCTGGCGATGCTGGCGGGCGTGTTTGGCTTTTTGGCGCTGCTGGGGCGCTCGACCTTTGGCCGGGCGCTGGCCGGTATCCGCGTCAACGAGCAACGGATGCGGGCGACGGGCTTTTCCACCTATCCGTACAAGCTGGCGGCGTTCACGATTTCCGGCGGCATTGCCGGGCTGGCGGGCTTTTTGTTCGCGGTGAAGGACGGCTTTGTGAATCCTGAAATGATGAGCTGGCACCTGTCGGGTGCGGTGCTGATCATGATTATTCTGGGCGGACTGGGCCATTTGCGCGGCGCGCTGCTGGGCGCGTTTGCTTTTGCGCTGCTGCAGGAATTTTTCAAGTCCGAAGCGGTGTTCGGCGACTTTGCCAAGCACTGGCACCTCGGGCTGGGCCTGAGCATCATTGCCAGCGTGGTCTTGCTGCCGCGTGGACTTGTCGGCCTGCCCGGCCAATTGAAAGTGCGCCTGATGGGCCGCAACAGCCTGCCGGAGGTGCGCCGTGAAGCCGTCTGAAATCTCGCCTGGCGTCTTGCCTGCCACTTCTCCAGCCATGCCAGCAGCACCAACAACGCCAACCGCGTCAGCCCTGCCCGCCGCCGCGCCCGATATTTTGCTGCGCGGCCACGACATCACCCGCCGCTGGGGCGGGCTGGTGGCGCTCGACGGCGTCTCGCTGGCGCTGGAGCGCGGCACGGTCCACGCGGTGATCGGCACCAACGGCGCGGGCAAATCGACGCTGATCAACATCCTGTCCGGTGAAATCCCGCCTTCCAGTGGCCGCGTCGAGCTGCTCGGCCAGGACGTGACCGGCTGGACGCAACCGAAACGCGCCCGCCTCGGGCTGGGCCGCAGCTACCAGCGCAACACGATTTACCCGACGTTCACGGTGTTTGAAAACTGCCGCCTCGCCGCGCAGGCTGCGGCGCAAAAGCCCTGGCAATGGTGGCGCAGCGCCCAGCACTGCGAAGCCAGCATGTCAGCCGCCCAGCAAGCCGCCTCCCGCGCCGGGCTGGACGCGCTGCTCGACCGCCCCGCCGGGCTGCTCTCGCACGGCCAAAAGCGCCAGCTTGAAATCGCCATGTGTCTGGCCACCGCGCCACAGGTGCTGCTGCTCGACGAGCCGCTGGCCGGCATGGGCGCCGAAGAAACCGAACGCATGCTCGCGCTGCTGGCCGAGCTGAAAACCGGCCACGCCATCCTGCTCGTCGAGCACGACATGGACGCGGTGTTCCGCATCGCCGAGTGCATCACCGTGATGGTCAACGGCACGGTGATTGCCAGCGACACGCCTGACGGCATCCGCAACAGCCCGCAAGTGCGCGCCGCCTACCTTGGAGACCATTGACGTGAAGCCTTCTGAAGAATTCATTTTGGATGCACGCGGCATTCACGCCTGGTACGGCTCCAGCCATGTGCTGCACGGCGTTGACCTGCAGATCGCACGCGGCGAAACCATCGGCCTGCTCGGGCGCAACGGCATGGGCAAAAGCACGCTGATCCGCACGCTGCTCGGCCATGTGGCGCAGCGCGACGGCAGCATCGCCTTTTTCGGCAAGGACGCCTCGCGCGCCAAGCCGCACGAAGTCGCCCGGCTGGGCGTGGCCTATGTGCCCGAAGGGCGCGGCGTGTTCCCGAATCTGTCGGTGCGCGAAAACCTCATCATGGCCGCCCGCCGGGGCCGCGACGGGCGCAACGACTGGTCTTACGAGCGCGTGCTGGAGACCTTTCCGCGATTGAAAGAGCGATTGACCAACCTGGGCGCGCAGCTCTCGGGCGGCGAGCAGCAAATGCTGTCGATTGGCCGGGCGCTGATGACGCACCCGGAGTTAATCATTCTGGACGAAGCCACCGAAGGGCTGGCACCGCTGATCGTGCTCGACATCTGGAACGTGATCGACGCCATCCGCGCCAGCGGCATCGCCACGCTGATCGTGGACCGCGATTACCGCAAGGTGCTGCAGCAGTCAGACCGGGCGCTGGTGCTGCAAAAAGGCCAGGTGGTGCTGGCAGGCAGCGCTGATGAGGTGGCGGGGAGTGAGGCGCTGGCGGGGTATTTGGGGGTGTGACGGCTGAATTGAAAGGAATCTAAAATTTATCCCTAGATTATTAGAACGATTAGCATACGGTCTAATGGAAAGTTCACCTTGAAAATCTGCAAGCGCCCGTCTTTGGTGGTAGCTTGCAGATTTTTCATATGCAATTAGAAGTTATCGCCTTAATACCTCTACAGGATAATCCGGCCGAGCATCAACGACATGCTCTGGAAGTAGAATTCCAATTCGATTCTCTTTCTTATTCCATCCGATGTCATGGCTTTCCGATAAAATTTTAATTTGAATCTTTGTCTTTTCTTCCAGCGAAGATTTTACATATTCAATAAAATTTTCTACCGCGCTTAATTCAGCTTGATATTTTTTTATGCCAGATGACTCAATTCTTGAGCCAAATGAACGACGCCACATAGAATCATATTTTTTAAATACAGGAATTGTTCCAATGAAGAAAATCTCAGAAAATTTCAGTTTTGACAAAACTATGTTTCCATGCAACAAATCATTTCTTTCATTAACAACGGAGCTATATTTACCACATATCTCATTACTCCAGTCCAGTGGATTCAAGAATCCATGACACGTAACATGAAGACTCTCTATTTTTTCTTTTATATTTGTTCTAATTATTGCCGTATACCTTTTCTCATCTTGTTTAATTTCTTTTTTCGCAAGAATAAATATCAAAAGATTTATAAACGACTCAGCCATAACTGGAGTGAGCGCACGTACCCCCATGCAAATTCCAGTTGCGTGTGAATATTTCTCTGAAAGATCACGGAATTTATTGGATGACGCCTCTAAATCAGATCCTATTAGGAAATCTGGGGCATCATCTTTATCTGGATCAAGTTGAAGTTTTTCCAACTCTGATTTCATTTTTTTTATTGAATCTTTTATTGATTTATATGGATTTGTTATCAAATCCCAATCCTCGAAAATATTATGTCTAATTTTCGACATTTCTTTTCCGTAATTTTTAAAGTCTTGCAATATTAATTTATAAAAAATTGGTATATCATCTTTACTTATATCAAGCAAGTCAAATAATTGAAATTCTGTTCGCAGATTTCCTCCTTGGATTGACATAAATCCACTCGGATGTTTTAAAGTCCACTCCCAATGAATTAAATTATTCGATGTATTTCCACGTAAATAATTTTGCAACCCATTAGGCGGGCCAAACTTAGCAAATAAATAGCAAAAAAGATCAGATGGCTTTACCTCGTTAGTAGCAGTCCAGACTGCTGACAGCTTTGGCCTATTTTCACTGCATGCAAAAATAGATATCAATGATCTTATATCTATTGTTTCAAACTCATTGAGCGAAAAATTATGCATATTAAGTAATTTATTTTTAGCACTAAAGAAAAAGACGAATGCATGTTACCTGAACCCCTAATCTAATACGACCAAGCTCTCATAATTATTTTTAGCATATCAATAAACGTCCGCCACTCAAACCAATTAGGCAAACCAAAGATTGACAACCAAAGCCACTCCACCAGCACAGAATCAGCACCAGATAGCCGCCTGACACCAAGCCACCCAAGCAGCACAACGCGCCCCTCCGCAACGGCCAAAAGCAGCCAAGCCCGCACCCCACGCACCGCCAACGACCCACCCCAAGGGTTTCCCCGCAAAGGGAAAACCCCCAGCAATTCCCCCCAAAAGCGGCTTGAATTGGTTATATTTCATAACCATAATTCACCCCATAGAGGAAATTGCACACATGACCAACCAAGACATCCAGCTCGACATCTGCGGCGACCACAGCGAAATCGCCGTCATCCGCCTGACCCGCCCGGCCAAGCGCAATGCGCTCAACGACGCGCTGGTCATCGCCATCCGTAACATCTTTGACACCCTGCCCGCCAGCGTGCGCGCCGCCGTCATCACCGGCGACGGCGACCACTTCTGCGCCGGACTCGACCTGTCCGAACTCAAGGAGCGCGACGCAGGCCAGGGCCTGCACCATTCGCGCATGTGGCATGCCGCGCTGGAGCGGGTGCAATACGGCCCGGTGCCGGTGATTGCCGCGCTGCACGGCGCGGTGGTCGGCGGCGGGCTGGAGCTGGCCAGTGCCTGCCACATCCGCGTGGCCGACGAATCGACGTTTTACGCGCTGCCCGAAGGCTCACGCGGCATTTTTGTCGGCGGCGGCGGCTCGGTGCGTATCCCCAAGCTGATCGGCGTGGCGCGCATGACCGACATGATGCTGACCGGCCGCGTGTACAACGCCGTCGATGGCGAACGCATCGGCCTGGCGCAATACCTGGTGCCCGCCGACGAGGCCTTTTCCAAGGCTTTCGAGCTGGCCCAGCGCATCGCCCAGAACGCGCCGCTGACCAATTACGCGCTGATGCACGCGCTGCCACGCATTGCCGAGCAGCCCGCCGACCAGGGCTTTTTCACCGAAGCCATGATGGCTGCCATTGCCCAGAGCGCGCCCGAAGCCAAAGAGCGCGTACAGGCCTTCCTCGATGGCCGCGCCGCCAAAGTCCAAAAAAGCTGAATCCCCTTCACGACAAGATGGAGCGAGACAAATGAGCAAGAACCCCGCCACCGCCAGCCACGCCGCGCAGTACCGCCCGCTTCATTTCGGCGTCACCCGCGCCGTCATGACCGAGGGGCCAAACGGCGTGTCCTACCTGAAAGCCGTGCAGCCGCTACAGCCCTGCGCCCAGCGCCTGACGGATCAACTGGTGCATTGGGCGCAGACCGCGCCCGAGCGCACTTTTCTGGCCCAGCGCGTCAAAAACGCCGACGGCACGACGGGCGACTGGCGCCGCATCAGCTACGCGCAGGCGCTCGATAGCGCCCGGCGCATCGGCCAGGCGCTGCTGGCGCGCGGCCTGAGCGCCGAGCGGCCCGTCGTCATCCTCAGCGGCAACGACATTGAACACGCGCTGCTGGCGCTGGGCTGCCTGTATGCGGGCGTGCCGTACTGCCCGTCGTCGCCCGCCTATTCAACGATCAGCCAGGACTTTGGCAAGCTGCGCCATGTGCTCAGCACGCTGACGCCCGGCCTGGTGTTTGCCAGCGAAGGCGAGCGCTACGGCAAGGCCATCACCGCCACCGTCGGCGCCGATGTGGAAGTCGTGACCACCAGCGGCGCCGTGCCGGGCCGCGCCACCACGTCGTTTGACGAGTTGCTGGCCACCGTCGCCACGCCCGCCATCGACGCGGCGATGCAGGCCACCGGCCCGGAAACGATTGCCAAGTTTTTATTCACCAGCGGCTCGACCAAGCTGCCCAAGGCCGTCATCAACACGCAGGGCATGTGGTGCGCCAACCAGCAGCAAATGCGCCAGTCGATGCCGGTGCTGACCGAGCTGCCACCCGTGCTGGTGGACTGGCTGCCGTGGAACCACACCTTCGGCGGCAACCACAACTTCGGCATGGTGCTGTACAACGGCGGCACGCTCTACATCGACGAGGGTAAGCCGACCACCGCGCTGATCGGCGAGACGCTGCGCAACCTGCGCGAAGTCGCGCCGACGCTGTATTTCAACGTGCCGACCGGCTACGAAGCGATTGCCAACGCGATGAAAACCGACCTGGTGCTGCGCAAAAACTTCCTGTCCAAAGTCAGCATGTTTTTCTACGCCGGTGCCTCGCTGGCCCAGCCGGTCTGGGACAGCCTGTACCACAGCGAAGAAGCCGAAATCGGCGAGCGCATCGTGATGACCTGCGGCTTTGGCATGACCGAGTCCGGCCCGTTCGGCCTGTTCGTGACCAGCCCCGATGTGAAAGCGGGCGACCTGGGCCTGCCCACGCCCGGCCTGGAACTCAAGCTGGTGCCGAACCAGGGCAAAACCGAAGCGCGCTACCGTGGCCCGAACATCACGCCCGGCTACTGGCGCGCCCCGGAAGAAACCGCCTCCCATTTCGACGACGAAGGCTTTTACTGCACCGGCGACGCGGTCAAGTGGATTGACGAGGACAACATTCACCTCGGCATGAAGTTCGACGGCCGCATTGCCGAAGACTTCAAGCTGGCCACCGGCACCGTTGTCAGCGTCGGCCCGCTGCGCGCCAAGATCATGGGTGCGGGCGCGCCTTACGTTCAGGACGCCGTCATCACCGGACTCGACCAGCACGAGGTCAGCGCGATGATTTTTGCGACGCCAGCGGTGCGCGCCCTGAGCGGGCTGGGCGCCGGTGCGCCAATGGCCGATGTGCTGGCCAGCGCGCCGGTGCTGGCGCATTTTCAGGAAACCGTCAACGAGCTGGCCCGCACCGCCACCGGCAGCGCCAACCGCATTGCGCGGCTGATTTTGCTCGATCAGCCGCCGTCGCTGGACTTGGGCGAAATCACCGACAAGGGCTCGATCAACCAGCGCGCCGTGCTGCAGCACCGCGCCGCGCTGGTTCAGGCGCTGCACGAGGGCAGCGCGCCCAACATCCTCCAACCCGGCAACTGAAAGAACACAAGCATGGCTTCCAAAGGATTTTTCTCCAGCTTCAACGATGTCTGGATGCTCGCCGGTGTACGCACGCCGATGGTCGATTACTGCGGCGCGCTCGGCCACATCTCGCCGACCGATCTGGGCATCAAGGCGGCGCGTGAGGCGCTGGCCCGCGCTGGCGTGCCCGCCGAGCACATCGGCGCGGTGATTGCGGGCAACATGGCGCCCGGCGACTTTGACCAGTTCTTTTTGCCGCGCCACATCGGCCTGTATGCAGGCGTGCCGGTCGAAGTGCCCGCGCTGATGGCGCAGCGCATTTGCGGCACCGGTTTTGAATTGTTCCGCCAGGCGGGCGAGCAAATTCAGGGCGGCGCCTGCGAAGCGGCGCTGGTTGTCGGCACCGAGAGCATGACGCGCAACCCGATTGCCGCTTTTGACCACCGCACCGGCTTCAAGCTGGGCGCGCCGGTCGGCTTCAAAGACTATATGTGGGAGGCGTTGAAAGACCCGGCAGCGGGCATCAACATGATCCAGACGGCAGAGAACCTGGCGGTCAAATACGGCATCAGCCGCGAAGAAGTCGATGCGTTCGCGTCCAGCTCGTTCGCCAAAGCGGTGGCGGCGCAGCAAAGCGGCTTTCACGCCGGTGAAATCGTGCCGGTCATCAGCGAAAAATTCGAGCTGGAAGGCTACACCACACGCGGCATCCGCCTGCAGGGAAAAATCACCGAAGTCGCCCACGACACGCACGCCCGCATTTCGCCCGCCGAAGTGCTGGCCAAGCTCAGGCCCGTGTATGAAGGCGGCGTGCAGACCGGCGGCAACAGCGCCGCGCTGGTCGATGCGGCAGCCGCCGCCATCGTCAGCTCCGGCGCCTACGCCAAGGCGCAGGGCAAAAAGCCGCTGGCCCGCATTGTGGCCGCCGCTGTCGTCGGCGTGCCGCCCGAAATCATGGGCATCGGCCCGGCCCCGGCGATTCAGCTGCTGCTGCAGCGCACCGGCCTCACGCTCGATCAAATTGGCCGCTTTGAAATCAACGAAGCGCAAGGCGCGCAAACGCTGGACGTGGGCCGCGAACTCGGGCTGGACTTGAGCAAGCTGAACGTCAACGGCGGCGCGATTGCGCTGGGCCATCCGCTGGCCACCACCGGCGTGCGCCTGACGATCACGCTGGCGCGTGAAATGCAGCGCGCTGGCGTGCGCTGGGGCATCGCCTCGGCCTGCATCGGCGGCGGTCAGGGCATTGCGCTGCTACTGGAAAACCCCGAGGCGGCCTGAGCCGTTTTTTCAATGAAACTTGAACCAGGACGGCCTCGTGCGCAACCGCCACGGGCCGCTCCTGAAAACATCGCCAAAAAGGACTGATTCCATGCAAATTCAAGGACAAGCCGCCCTGGTCACCGGCGGCGGCTCGGGACTCGGCGAAGCCAGCGCCCGCGAGCTGGCCCGCCTGGGCGCCAAAGTCGCGGTGCTGGACGTGAATCTGGCCAACGCCGAACGCGTTGCCGCTGACATCGGCGGCATCGCCTGCGCCTGCGACATCACCAACACCGAAAGCCTGCAAGCGGCCATCGCCCAGGCGGCCGCCGCCCACGGCCCGGCGCGGATTTTGATGAACATCGCCGGTGTCGGCGCCGCCAAGCGCCTGATCGCCAAAGACGGTTCACCCGCGCCGCTGGAGGACTTTGCCAAAGTCGTCAACATCAACCTGATCGGCACGTACAACGTCGCCCGGCTGTTTGCCGCCGAGTGCGCCAAACAGGCGCCGCTGGAAGACGGCGAGCGCGGCGTGATGGTGTTCACCGCCTCGGTCGCTGCGTTTGACGGGCAAGTCGGCCAGCAGGCTTACAGCGCGTCCAAAGGCGGCGTCGTCGGCATGACGCTGCCGATGGCGCGTGACCTGGCGCAGCACGGCATTCGCGTCTGCACGATTGCGCCGGGGCTGTTTGCCACGCCGCTGATGAAGACGCTGCCCGAAGCCGTGCAGGCCTCGCTGGCGGCCAGCATTCCGTTTCCGCAGCGGCTCGGCAAGCCTGAAGAGTTTGCCCAGCTCGCCGCCCACATCGTCAGCAACACGCACCTGAACGGCGAAGTGATTCGCCTCGACGGCGCCCTGCGCATGGCCCCGCGCTGAAAGACCCTTATGAGCAAAACCATTGTTTACGAAGTCAAGGTGATGTTTGGCGACTGCGATCCGGCCGGGATCGTGTTCTTCCCGAATTTCCTGAAGTGGATGGATGCCTCGTCGCTGAACTTTTTCATGCAGTGCGGCGTGCCGCCCTGGCGCGAGCTGATCAAAACCCGTGGCATCGTCGGCACGCCGCTGCTGGAAGTGAACACCAAATTCCGCCAGCCCGCCACCTACGGCGAGACGCTGCAGATTCACACCAGCGTTGAAGAGTGGCGCGCCAAGGTCTTCATTCACCGCCATGTCGTGATGCGCGGCGACGATCTGCTCTGCGAAGGCACGGAAACCCGCGCTTTTGTGATTCACCCGCCCGAAGCGCCTGAGCGCATCAAGGCGATTGCCGTGCCTGAAGACATCAAGGCGCTGTGTTCCTGAGTTTTTTCGCCGATCTTTTTCACTGACCAAAGCTAAAACCTAAAGAGACAATCATGAAACTGAACAAAACCATCCTCGCCGCCGCCCTGTCCCTGCTGGCTTCTGGCGCCGCGCTGGCCGACATCACCATCGGCGTGAGCCTGCCGCTGACCGGCCCGGCGTCCGGTCTGGGCATTCCGGTGAACCAGCAAATGAAGCTGTGGCCCGCGACCATCGGCGGCGAAAAAATCAAGCTCGTCATCCTGGACGATGCCACCGACCCGACCAACGGCGTCAAAAACGCCAAGCGTTTTGTCACCGAAGACAAGGTGGACATCATCATCGGCTCAGTGGCCACGCCAGTGGCGATCCCGATGGCCGATGTGGCCGCCGAGTCCAAAACCGTGCAGCTGTCGCTGTCGCCGATTCAGCTGGCGCCGGGCAAGGACGGCTGGTCGTTCCGCATGCCTCAATCGAACCCGGTGATGGCCCACGCCATTCTGACGCTGATGAAAAAGCAGGGCGTCAAGACCGTCGGCTTCCTCGGCTACACCGACGCTTACGGCGAGAGCTGGCTCAAGGATTTCACCGCCGAAGCGGCCAAGAGCGGCATCAAGGTCATCGCCACCGAGCGCTTTGCCCGCTCGGACACCAGCGTGACCGGCCAGGCACTCAAACTCGTGGCGGCCAAGCCGGACGCGATGCTGATCGTCGCCTCCGGCAGCGGCGCGGCAATGCCGCACATGGCCGTCGTCGAGCGCGGCTACAAGGGCAAGATTTACCAGACCCACGCCGCCGCCAGCCGCGACCTGATGCGCGTCGGCGGCAAGGCCGTCGAGGGCGCTTATGTGGTGTCCGGCCCGGCCGTGATTGCCGAGCAGCTGCCAGAAACCCATCCGTCGAAAAAAGTCGCCATCGACTTTGTGCAGAAGTATGAAGCCGCTTACGGCGTCGGTTCGCGCAACCAGTTTGCCGGGCACGGCTACGACGCCGAGTTGGTGCTGGAAAAAATCATCCCCGTGGCGCTGAAAAAAGCCAAGCCGGGCACGCCTGAATTCCGCGCCGCGCTGCGCGACGCGATGGAAAACATCGGCCGCACCGTCGTCGCCCACGGCGTGCTGAACTGGACGAAGGACGACCACTGGGGCTACACCAACGAAACCGGCGTGATGCTCAAGGTGGTGAATGGCGACTGGAAAGTCGAATAAACGCTGCCAGCCCCGTCCCCGGTAGCGCCACGCGCCGGGGTTTTGTTTTTTCCTGATTTGCCAAGGGTTCCCTATGGACTTTTCCATCGCCAGCATCCTGCTGCTGGACGGCGTGACCAACGGTGCCATTTACGCCCTGCTGGGCCTGGCCACCGTGCTGGTCTTCACCGTCACCAGGGTGATTTTTATTCCGCAGGGCGAGTTTGCCGCCTATGGCGCGCTGACGCTGGCCATTTTGCAGACCGGCAAGATTCCCGGCACCGTCTGGCTGCTGCTGATTCTGGCCGTGCTGGCCGCGCTGATGGACGGGGCCGCCGAATGGCAGCGCCACCGGCACGCCGCGTCGGCGCTGAAGTCGGCGCTGAAAACGCTGGCGATTCCCGCCGTGGTCGCGGGCATCACCGCCTGGGCCGCGCCGCTGCAGATGCCGCTGCTGGTGCAGGCGCTGCTCAGCGTGTGCGTGGTGACGGCGTTTGGCCCGCTGGTCTATCGGGTCGCTTACCAGTCGCTGGCGGACGCCACGCCGCTGGTGCTCTTGATCGTCTCGGTCGGCGTGCATTTTGCGATGACCGGATTGGGATTGCTGTTTTTTGGCGCCGAGGGCTTTCGCAACCCGGCGTTTTCCAACGCCAGCCTGAGCCTGGGCGATCTGGCCATCACCGGCCAGGCCATGATCATCATCGCCACCTCGGGCGCGCTGATTGTGCTGCTGTGGCTGTTTTTTGAGCGCTCGCTGTACGGCAAGGCGCTGCGCGCCACGGCGGTAAACCGGCTCGGTGCCCGGCTGATGGGCATTTCGTCGCAGTCGGCGGGCCAGCTGACGTTTGCGATGGCGGCGCTGATTGGCGCGCTGTCGGGCCTGCTGATCGGGCCGACGACGACGGTGTTTTACGACTCGGGCTTTTTGATTGGCTTGAAAGGCTTTGTCGCCGCCGTCGTGGCCGGGCTGGCCAGCTACCCCGGCGCGCTGCTGGGCGCGCTGTTCGTCGGGATTGTGGAAGCGTTTGCCTCGTTCTGGGCCAGCGCTTTCAAGGAAGTGATTGTGTTTACCCTGATCTTGCCGGTGCTGCTGTGGCGCTCGCTGCAAGGCGGACATTCGGATGAGGACCACTGACATGCTGGCAAGACGTTATGGCATCTGGGCGCTGGTGGCCGCGCTCCTGGCAATCGCGCTGCTGCCGCTGCCCGATTTCTGGATCACCCAGCTGAACTACATTGGCCTGTACAGCCTGGCCTGTCTCGGGCTGGTGCTGCTGACCGGCGTGGCCGGGCTGACCTCGTTCGGTCAGGCGGCGTTTGTCGGCATCGGCGCGTATTCAACCGCGTGGCTGACGCTCAACACCGGCCTGTCGCCGTGGCTGACGCTGTTTATCGGCCTGGGCCTGACCGCCGCTTGCGCGCTGATGCTGGCCTGGCTGACGCTGCGCATGTCCGGCCACTACCTGCCGCTGGCGACGATGGCCTGGGGCTTGTCGCTCTATTATTTTATGGGCAACCTCGACGCGCTCGGCAAGTACGACGGCCTGCTCGGCCTGCAAAGCCTGCACCTGTTCGGCTGGGACATCGGCCAGGGGCGCGGCTTCTTCGCGCTGACCTGGACGATTGTCGTGCTGGCGGCGCTGGCCATCGTGCATTTGCTGGATTCGCGCGCTGGCCGGGCCATGCGCTCGCTGCGCAACGGCACGCTGATGGCCGAGGCGATGGGCGTCTCGACGCTGCGCTACAAGATCACGGTCTTTTTGATTGCCGCGCTGCTGGCGTCGGTGTCGGGCTGGCTGTTTGCGCACTTTCAGCGCGCCGTCAACCCGTCGCCGTTCGGGCTGAAGATGGGCATTGAATACCTGTTCATGACGGTGGTCGGCGGCGTCGGTTATGTCTGGGGCGCCATCACCGGCGCGCTGCTGACAAAGCTGCTCGAAGACCAGCTGCAGGTCTTGCTGCCCCAGCTGATCGGCACCAGCGGCAGCTATGAAATCATCATTTTCGGCATCGTGCTGGTGCTGATGCTGAAGTACCTGCCCGACGGCCTGTGGTCGTTTGTTGACAAGCGCCTGCCGCGCGCCAAACGTGAAGAAAACTGGGCCGACGCGCCCGCCCTGCCCGCCAGAGCCAAACCCGCGCCCGGCGACCTGGTGCTGGATGTGCAGGCGATACGCAAGCAGTTCGGCGGGCTGACCGCTGTCAACGACATCAGCTTTCAGATCAAGGCGGGCCAGATCGTCGGCCTGATTGGCCCGAACGGCGCGGGCAAATCGACCACCTTCAACCTGATCTCCGGCGTGCTGTCGCTGACCAGCGGCGACGTGGTGTTTCGCGGCCAGAAAATCGGCGGCCTGCGCTCGCGTCAGATTGCGGCGCGTGGCATGTCGCGCACCTTTCAGCACGTCAAGATGATTGCCGACATGACGGTACTGGAAAACGTCGCCCTCGGCGCGCACCTGCGCGGCGGCAAAGGCGTGGCCTCGGCGATGGCCCGCCTGAACCGCGACGAGGAAAAGCAGCTCTTTCACGAAGCCCAGCGCCAACTGGAGCGCATCGGCATGGGCGAATTCGTCCACGAACTGGCCGGCAACCTGGCAATGGGGCCGCAGCGGCTGATGGAAATCGCCCGCGCGCTGTGCTCAGACCCGGCGCTGCTGCTGCTCGACGAGCCTGCCGCCGGTCTGCGCCATCAGGAAAAGAAAGCGCTGGGCGCGGTGCTGCGCCAGCTGCGCGCCGAAGGCATGAGCATTTTGCTGGTCGAGCACGACATGGATCTGGTGATGGACATCTGCGACCACCTGGTGGTGATGGAGTTCGGCACCTTCCTGACCGAGGGCACGCCCACACAAATCCAGCAAAGCCCCGAGGTGCGCGCCGCCTACCTGGGCACGGAACATTAAGGAACACGCCATGAGAACTCCGCTTCTTCAAGTCAAAAACCTGCGCGCTGGCTATGGCCGCGCCGAAGTGCTGCACGGCATCGACCTGCAAGCCGACAAAGGCAGCGTCATCACCGTCATCGGCCCGAACGGTGCGGGCAAATCAACGCTGCTGAACACGCTGATGGGCATCCTGCCCGGCAGCGGCAGCATCGAATTCAACGGCGAAGCCATCGGCAAGCTGACGCTGGAAGACCGCGTGATGATGGGCATCGCGCTGGTGCCAGAAAAGCGCGAGTTGTTCGGCTCGATGCCGGTCGAAGACAACCTGGTGCTGGGCGGCTTTCGGCAAATGCGCCTCGGCAACGCGCAGTGGCGCGACCGGCTCGCCGAGGTGTACGAGCTGTTCCCGCGCCTGAAACAGCGGCGCACGCAGCTGGCGGGCACGCTCTCGGGCGGCGAGCGGCAAATGCTGGCCGTGGGCCGCTCGCTGATGTCCGGGCCGAGTCTGCTGATGCTCGACGAGCCGAGTCTGGGACTGGCGCCGCTGGTGGTGCGCGAGATTTTCAACATCATCACCGAGCTGCGCAAGACCGGCGTGACCATCGTGCTGGTCGAGCAAAACGCCCGCGCGGCTCTAGCCGTCGCCGATTACGGCTATGTGCTGGAAATGGGCGAACTGAGCCTGCACGGCAAGGCCGAAGACCTGGCCGAAGACCCGCGCGTCATCGACACCTACCTCGGCGCCGCCCGCAAGAGCGACGCGCCACCCGCCACCCCGATTCCCTAACCACCCTCAAAGAAAAGAGAGACAACCATGAAAATTTCATCCCTGATGGCCCTGGCCGGACTGGCCGCTGCGGGCGCCGTTCAAGCCCAGAGCGTGACGATGTACGGCCTGGTCGATGCGGGCGTCGAGTCGGTGAGCAATGTCGCCACGGCAGGTGGGCGCCTGAACCGCATGCCGTCGAACACCGGCATCATGTCCTCGCGCGTCGGCTTTCGTGGCAAGGAAGATTTGGGCGGTGGCCTGAACGCCCAGTTCACGCTGGAGATGGGTTTTGCGCCCGACACCGGCGCGTCCGGTCAGGGCGGACGGCTGTTTGGCCGTCAATCGACCATCGGACTGGGCGGCGACTGGGGTACGGTCACGCTGGGGCGCCAGTGGACGATGCTGTTCAACTCGCTGCTGGACGCGGATATTGTCGGCCCCGCCGTCTATGGACTGGGTTCGCTGGACAGCTACATTCCGAACTCGCGCATCGACAACTCGATTGCGTACAAGGGGAAGTTTGACAACCTGACCGTCGGCGCCACCTACAGCCTGGGCCGTGACACGGTCAACGCCGGGCCGTCGCCTGCGGGCGCCAACTGCGCTGGCGAAAACGGCGCCGACGCCCAGGCCTGCCGCGAATGGTCGGCGCTGGTCAAATACGACACGCAGAACTGGGGCGCCGCCGTGGCTTATGACACGATGAAAGGCCGCACTGTCGGCGCCTTGCCGGACGCGGTGTTTGCGGGCCTGACCAGCAGCGCCAAATCCGACTCGCGCCTGTCGCTGAACGGCTATGTGAAGTTTGCCGACCTGAAAGTCGCTGGCGGCGTGATCCGCCGCAACAACGACGGCAACCCGGCCAAACAGAAAAGCGACCTGTGGTACGTGGGCGCGTCTTACCCGCTGACGCCCGCCCTGACGCTGGACGGCACGCTGGCCAAGCTGAGCTACAAAAATGTCGATAACGCCGACTCCACGCTGCTGGCGCTGCGCGCGCTGTACAGCCTGTCCAAACGCACGACGCTGTACGCGCAAACCGGCTGGATTCGCAACCAAAGCCAGGCCAGCGTGTCGGTCAGCAGCGGCGGTGCCGCAAGCAGCGCACCGGTGGCGGGCGGATCGCAAAATGGCGTGATGCTGGGCATCAACCACAAGTTCTAAGCTACTAAAGAAGACGCCTCAACCATGAACTACCAGCCTCCTCTGGACGATATCCATTTCATGCTTCACCAGGTGCTGCAGGCACCCGCGCAGCTGCAGGCTTTGCCAGCCTTTGCCGACAGCGACGCCGACCTGATGCGCCAGGTGATCGATGAAGCGGGCAAATTTATCCACCAGGAAATCGCGCCGCTGCAAGCCGTCGGCGACGCGGTGGGCTGCAAGTTCGAGGCGGGCGCCGTCACCACGCCGCCGGGTTTTCGCAACGCTTACCAGTCCTTCTGGCAGGCAGGCTGGCCCGCGCTGGCCTGCGCGCCGGAAGACGGCGGCCAGGGCCTGCCCGCCGTGCTCGAAGCGGTGCTGTATGAAATGCTCAGCGCCGCCAACCACGGCTGGACGATGGCGCCGGGCCTGCTGCACGGCGCTTACGAATGCCTAAAACACCACGCCAGCGACGCGCTGAAAGCCGTTTATCTTGAAAAAGTGGCGACCGGCGAATGGCTGGCCACGATGTGCCTGACCGAGCCGCAGGCGGGCAGCGACCTGGGCCTGGCACGCACGAAAGCCGTGGCGCAGGCGGACGACAGCTACCAGCTCAGCGGCACGAAAATTTTCATCTCCGGCGGCGAGCACGACCTGAGTGACAACATTGTTCACCTGGTGCTGGCGCGCCTGCCGGACGCACCGCCCGGCCCCAAGGGCTTGTCGCTGTTTCTGGTGCCGAAGTTCTACGAAGACGGCAGCCGCAGCGCCGTGCATTGCGAGCGCATCGAAGAAAAAATGGGCCTGCACGGCAGCGCCACCTGCGTGATGCGCTTTGACGCAGCCACCGGCTGGCTGATTGGCGAACTCGGGCGCGGCCTGAACGCGATGTTTTTGATGATGAACGCGGCCCGGTTGCATGTCGCACTGCAAGGCGTGGGCCTGCTCGATGCGGCCTGGCAAAAGGCTGATGCCTATTCGCAGGAACGCCGCCAGATGCGCGCCCCCGGACGCGGCAAGTCGGCGGCGGAAGCCGACCTGATTGCCGAACACCCGGCGATGCGCCGCATTCTGGACACCCAGCGCGCCTGGATTGACGCGGGCCGCCTGCTCGCCTACCGCACTGCGGTTGAATTGGACATGGCCAAACACCACGCCGACGACGCCCGGCGCGACGCGGCGCAGCGCTGGTGCAGCCTGGCCACGCCGGTGCTGAAAGCCGCCTTTACCCAGCAAGCCTTTTACGGCGGCAGCGAATGCCTGCAGGTATTCGGCGGCCACGGCTATGTGCGCGAATGGGGCATAGAGCAGCATCTGCGCGACGCCCGCGTAGCGATGATTTACGAGGGCACGAATGAAATTCAGGCGATTGACCTGCTGGTGCGCAAGGTGCTGCCCGACGGCGGCAAGGCGTTTGGCGCCTGGCTGGCGTCGCTGAAGGCCGATCTCAACCCCGGCCAGCCGAGCGATGCGCGGGTGCTGGGCAATCTGGCCGCGCTAGAGAATACGACGCAGCAGCTGATTGCC
Source organism: Polaromonas sp. (assembly GCA_026400075.1). Classification (GTDB taxonomy): domain Bacteria; phylum Pseudomonadota; class Gammaproteobacteria; order Burkholderiales; family Burkholderiaceae_C; genus Polaromonas. The sequence continues at coordinate 1,288 of JAPLPS010000190.1, read as the reverse complement.
GCAGCCGCCCAAAACAGCACGCTGGCCCACTGGGTGGCCGACGATTATTTGCGCGCGGTGGCGCTGGTGCTGCTGGACTGGGCCTGGGCGCAGATTGAGCGGCAGGCGCCGCTGGCCGAGCCGCGCTGGTCGGCGCCCGCGCAGGCACTGCAGCGCTGGGTGATGCCAGAGCTGAACATGCGCCTTGGTATCATCAAGTCTTCGATGGCTTCAGTGACAGTCCCTGACACTGCGGCCGCAACTACCCCCAGTTAAGTCCGCTCGCACCGCCTGCCCGGCGCAGGCTCGGTTTTTGAGCTTGATAAAACTGCAGTAGCCCTAACCCTGCACAAGCCAATGTTCCCTTCGAGTCCCGAACCCAGCGTTGACCAGGTCAACACCGACTACCTGGAAAGCTTGGTCGGCTACAACGCCCGTCGGGCTACGCTGGTCATTATTGAACTGTTTCTGCAGCGCATGGCGGTCTATGACCTACGGCCCGTGGATTTTTCGGTGATTTCGCTGATTTTTCACAACCCCGGCATCACGTCGCGCCAGCTGTGCGCCACGCTGGGGATACTGCCGCCCAATCTGGTGGGCATGGTCAACGAGCTTGAAAAACGTGGCCTGATTGCCAAGCGGCCCCATCCGAGCGATGGACGCGCTACCGGCCTGCATCCGACGCCCTCGGGGCTGGAACTGCTGCAACAAGCCGAAAAAACCGCGATGGCGCTGGAAGCCGAGGCCACCACGCGCCTCAGCGTGGCCGAACGCAAGACCCTGATCCGGCTGCTGAAGAAAGTTTATCTTTAGTCTTGGTGCGAGAGACGGGACTTGAACCCGTACGACATCACTGTCCCGGGATTTTAAGTCCCGTGCGGCTACCGATTACGCCACTCTCGCTGCTGAGCCATTTTCCAGCAAAAAGCCCCATGAATGGGGCTTGTCTCGAAAAATGATGGAGGCGCGGCCCGGAGTCGAACCGGGCTAGACGGATTTGCAATCCGTTACATAACCGCTTTGTTACCGCGCCTTATTCTGTCTAACTTGTTCCAATAAAAAAGGGCAGCATTTTGAAGTGCTGCCCTTTGAATTGGAGCGGGAGAAGAGTCTCGAACTCTCGACCTCAACCTTGGCAAGGTTGCGCTCTACCAACTGAGCTACTCCCGCGAGTCTATGGATGAATTATAGCGTGCTTTTTACCGCTTTCCGAAAACAGTCAGAATTTTCTTAGTGTTTGACCGAACCCGCTGCCTGCGCAGGCACGGGAACACCTGCGGCCACCGGAACCAGCACGGCCTCTTCTTCG
>JAPLPS010000268.1 GCA_026400075.1 Polaromonas sp. | reverse complement strand
CCCTAGAGCTCATCGGCCGGGAACAGCGGCGCGCGCGGCTCGCGCAGCGCCATCGCGGGCGGCTTGGCGCGGTTCAGGTTGCCGACGATGCGCCGCGCGATCGCCAGCGCGTGGTAGTCGTCCTGCGCCAGGTGGTCGGCGACGCCGGAGACGCGGGTATGCACGTCGCCGCCGCCGAGGTCTTCCGCACTGACCACTTCGCCGGTCGCGGCCTTCACCAGCGGCGGGCCACCCAGGAAAATCGTGCCCTGGTTCTTGACGATGATGGTCTCGTCGCTCATCGCCGGCACGTAGGCGCCGCCCGCCGTGCAGGAGCCCATCACGACGGCGATCTGCGGGATATTGCGCGCCGACATCTGCGCCTGGTTGTAGAAGATGCGGCCGAAATGTTCCTTGTCTGGGAAGACTTCGTCCTGCAGGGGCAGGAAGGCGCCGCCGGAATCCACCAGGTACACGCAGGGCAGGCAGTTCTCCAGGGCGATCTCCTGCGCACGCAGGTGCTTCTTGACCGTCATCGGGAAATAGGTGCCGCCCTTTACGGTCGCATCGTTGGCGACCACCACCACTTCCTGGCCGTGCACGCGGCCGATGCCGGTGATGATGCCGGCGCAGGGCGACTGGTCGTCGTACATGCCGTCGGCCGCAAGTGCGGAAAATTCAAGAAACGGCGAGCCCGGGTCGAGCAGGGCGCTTACCCGCTCGCGCGGCAGCAGCTTGTCGCGGGCCGTGTGCTTGGCGCGGGCCTTTTCACCACCGCCCAGCGCAATGCGCTCGAGCTTGGCGTCCAGGTCTGCAACCTGCGCCTGCAAGGCGGCGGCGTTGTCGTGGAAGTCGGGACTTTGCTTGTCGACCTGGGTCTTGAGCGATGGCATGCGCGGTGCACTCGGCGATTGACCGCTGGAGTTTACGGGTCGCCGCCCGAAAAGAGAAAGGGCGTGCCGAAGCACGCCCTTTCCTGTCTTCACTGCCGGAACGCTTCAGGGGCGTTCGGGAGTCTTGCTACTTAGTGCTTGCCAGCGTCGGCAGCGCGGGCTGCGTCATCACGCGCCTGCTCGGCTGAATTTTCAGCGGAGTCGGCAACGTCTTCTGCAACTTCAGCAGCGTCGGCCTTCATGTCGGCAGCTTCGCCGTTGCCGGCAGCAGCGGCTTCGGAAGCAGCAGCGTCGGCAGCAGCGGCGGCGTCGGTGGCGGTGCCAGCAGCAGAAGCGGCGGCATCGGCAGCCATCGCAGCGGCGTCGCCGGTAGCGCTACCCGAAGCGTCCATGGCGGAAGCATTCGCGTCGGCAGCAGCCTGGGTGGCGTCGGCAGCGGATTCGCTGGCGTCGGCGGCGGCGTCGGCAGCCTGGTCCTTGTTGGAGCAGGCGGTCAGGGCGAGGCCCAAAGCGAGGGCGAGCATGGTTTTGGTCAGGGACATGTTGTATTTCCTTGTCTGGGCGATTGAATGGTCGCGACACGCAACGTGTCTCGAGCCGCGGCCAGCATATTTAGCGAGCCGCGCATTGCCAAGTGCACGCGCGTTCGTTGACAGGTAACCATTCAGGCTTTGATGACGGATCATTCAGTCGCGTTGAAAATGATTCGTGCAGAAAGAAAATCGACCGTGCAATTTGCAAATGACGATTCGTTTTCTTGAAGAACTGCACGCGCGATCCGCATCATCGGCGCCGGACAACAAAAGCATGGATGCGTTCAACGAAGAAGCGTTCAACGAAGAAGTCTTCGCGCAATAAAAAACCGCCGGCTTTCGCCGGCGGTTTCAGTTTTCTGCAAAAGAGCAGTAAGCAGTTGCTTACTTCTTCTCTTCGGCCGACATGTCAGCAGCAGCGGCGTCGGTCGCAGCGGCGTCAGCCGAAGCGGTGGCGTCGGCAGCAGCGTCGGTCGCGGTGGCAGCGGCGTCGGTCGCGGTGGCGGCAGCGTCGGTGGCCATTGCGTCGGTGGCAGCGGCGGCGTCAGCAGCAGCGGCGTCGGCGGTGGCAGCGGCGTCAGCAGCGGTGGCAGCAGCGTCGGTGGCGGTCGCAGCGGCGTCGGTCGCGGTGGCGGCGGCGTCGGTAGCGGCTTCTTCTTGCTTCGAGCACGCCGTCAGGGCGAGGCCGAGAGCCAGGGCAAGCAGGGTTTTGTTCAGGGACATGGTTAATTCCTCAGTCTAGACGTTAACGAATTGTTTATTTCGATTTGTTTCAAACAAATACGTGCGCCCGGGGCGCACGTGGCCCGAATCATGACAAAAACTGGCGCAGAGTCAAGCGGTTTGGCTTCGGTTCAGCGCAATTTGCACGATGGAGGGCTGTTTCAAGCCATTTCGATGGCGATGGCCGTGGCCTCGCCACCGCCGATGCACAGGGCGGCGACGCCGCGGCGGCCGCCACTGCGCTGCAATGCGTGGATCAGGGTGACGATCAGGCGGGCGCCGCTGGCGCCGATCGGGTGGCCCAGGGCGCAGGCGCCGCCGTTGACGTTGAGCCTGGCGTGGTCGATGCCCAGTTCGCGGATGGGGGCCATGGCCACCGTGGCAAAGGCCTCGTTCACCTCGAACAGGTCCACCTCGCCGACGGACCAGCCGGCCTTGTCGAGCACCTTCTGGATGGCCGCCACCGGCGCGGTCGTGAACCACTCGGGCGCCTGGGAATGGGTGGCGTGCGCGACGATGCGCGCCAGCGGCGCAAGGCCCCGGCCCTTGGCGTCGTCGTCGCGCATCAGCACCAGCGCCGCGGCGCCGTCGGAGATGGACGAGGAGCTCGCCGCAGTGACGGTGCCGTCCTTCGCGAACGCCGGCTTCAGCGTCGGGATCTTGGCGATGTCGCAGGTGCCCGGCGTCTCGTCGGCAGCCACGACGACCTCGCCCTTGCGGCCCTTCACCGTCACCGGCACGGTCTCGCCGGCGAACACGCCGGCGGCCAGCGCGGTCTGCGCACGGCGCACCGACTCGGCGGCGAAGGCATC
>JAPLPS010000397.1 GCA_026400075.1 Polaromonas sp. | reverse complement strand
GGTTGCTGGCGGTAGCTGAAATGCTCGAAATGGCCAAAGCGGAGAAAGCTGGGCGCGGTGCGGGTGACGACGGCGGCGGTTTCGATGGCTTCGCGCCGCACTGGCGCATCGGAGCCGGTCACGCACAGCGCGCGGGTGGTGGCTATGCCCAGACCGTGCATCGCTTCGGAGCACAAAAATTCGCGGATCGAGCTGCGCAGCACCGCCCGGCCATCGCCCGAGCGCGAGTAGGGCGTGCGACCCGCGCCTTTGAGCTGGATTTCCTGCGGGCCTTGCGGCGTCGTGATTTCGCCGAGCAAGATCGCCCGGCCATCGCCCAGTTGCCCGGCCCAGACGCCGAACTGGTGACCGGCATAGACGCTGGCCAGCGGCTGCGCGCCGGGTAACGGCTGGCTGCCGCTGAGCGCGGCGAGCGTGTCGCTGGATTCCAGCCAGGCGTCTTGCAGGCCCAGCTCGCGGGCCAGCGTGCGGCTGCGCCCGACCCAGTAGGGCGCGGGCAGCGGCTGGGGCGCCAGCCGGGTGTGGAATTCCGGGCCGAGCGCGGCAAAGCTGTGTGCCCATGTCGGGCCGGTGTCTGTGGGGCTGTGTTCGGGGGCGGCGGTGTCGGGGGCTGGGTTCATGGCGCGATTGTGCAATGGCGCTGCCAGCCCTGCGCGGCAAGGGATAAGCGCTGTTTTGTGGCACGCTGGGAAGAAAAGGGAGAATAGCGCGCTTCAGGGCCACAGCGCAGGGCGTGAGCCGTTAATGGCGCCGGGCTGATTTTTTGTCGTGCTGGCGGCCTTTTTTCTTTTTTCAACGGGATTTGATGACGCTGGCGGTTTTTACCATTTCGCTGCTGAACGGCTTGAGCTACGGGCTGCTGCTGTTCATGCTCAGTGCCGGGCTGACCTTGATTTTCAGCATGATGGGCGTTCTCAATTTTGCCCATGCCTCGTTTTACATGCTGGGCGCTTATCTGGCCTGCAGCCTGGCGCAGGTGATCGGTTTTTGGGGCGCTTTGCTGGTGGCGCCGCTGCTGGTGTTTGCGCTGGGCGCGGCGTTTGAGCGTTTTTGTCTGCGCCGAGTCCACGCTTTTGGCCATGTCGCCGAGCTGCTGGTGACGTTTGGCCTGTCCTATTTGCTGTTTGAAGCGGTGCAGCTGATTTGGGGTCGTCAGGCGCTGGCTTATGCGCTGCCGCCCGCTTTGCAGGGGCCGCTGTTCAGCCTGTACGGCGCGCAGTTTCCGCGCTCGCGGGCTTTCATCATGCTGGTGTCGGTGGCCATGCTGGCGGGCTTGTGGGGACTGCTGAAATACAGCCGCATCGGGCTGGTGATTCAGGCCGCCCTGACGCACCCCGACATGGCGCAGGCGCTGGGCCACAACGTGCCTCGCGTCTTCACGCTGGTGTTTGGCGGCGGCGCGGCGCTGGCCGCGCTGGCGGGAGTCGTCGGCGGCAACACCTTTATCACCGAGCCGGGCATGGCGGCTGCGCTGGGGCCAGTGATTTTTGTTGTCGTCGTGGTGGGCGGCCTGGGCTCGCTGGGCGGGGCTTTTCTGGCCTCGCTGCTGATGGGGCTGATGCAGACTTTTGCCGTGACTTTGGGGTGGGTGTTTGCGCCGGTGCTGCCGTTTTTGTTGCTGGTGCTGGTGCTGGTGTTTCGGCCTCGGGGCTTGCTGGGGGCGCGGGATGGCTGAGCGCCTGATTCCCCACAACGCTGGCCGCTGGGCGCTTTGGAGTTTTTATGCGCTGCTGCTGATCGCCGCGCCGCTGCTGTTGAACAGCCGCCTGTCGCTGACGCTGCTGTCGCAGGCGGCTTATTTAATCATCATCTGTCTGAGCTACAACATCTTGCTGGGGCAGGGCGGCATGCTCAGTTTTGGCCACGCGGTGTATGCCGGAATTGGCTCGTTTGGCGCTGTGCATGCGATGAACGGGGCGGCGCAGGGCGGCTTTTATGTGCCGCTGCCGCTGATTCCGCTGGTCGGCGGCCTGGCCGGGCTGTGTCTGGCCGCTTTGCTCGGCTACGTCAGCACGCGCAAGGCGGGCACCACGTTTGCGATGATGACGCTGGGCGTGGGCGAGCTGGTGGCCGCGCTGGCCTTGATGCTGCCGACGGTTTTCGGCGGCGAAGGTGGCATCAGCACCAACCGGGTCTATGGCGCGGCGTGGTGGGGGCTGACTTTCGGGCCGCAGATTCAGGTGTATTACCTGATTGCCGCCTACTGCTTTGTCTGCACCGCCGCGATGTTTGCCTTGACCCGCACGCCGCTGGGGCGGCTCCTCAACGCGGTGCGCGACAACCCGGAGCGCGCCGAATTCATCGGCTGCAACCCGCAGCGGGTGCGGTATCAGGCGTTTTTGCTGGCCGGATTTTTTGCCGGTATCGGTGGCGCGCTGGCGGCCATTCATTCAGAAATCGTCACGGTGGAAGTGCTGGGCAGCGCGCGCTCGGGCAGCTTGCTGCTGTTCACCTTTCTGGGCGGTTCGGCTTTCTTTTTTGGCCCCATCATCGGCGCCGTTTTGATGGTGCTGGCGCTGGGCGGGCTGTCGGCGCTCACGTCGGCCTGGTTGCTGTATGTGGGCCTGATGTTCCTGCTGATGGTGATGTACGCCCCCGGTGGCCTGGCCAGCCTGCTGGTGATGAACCTGCGGCTGGCCGCCGCCGGAAAACTTCAATTCCTGGGCGCGGCCTATCTGGCGCTGCTGGCGGCGGCGCTGCCTGCCCTGACGGGCACGGCGGCGCTGGTCGAAATGCTGTACCGCCTGCAGCTCGACGCCACGCTGGGCATGACGCTGGACTTCATCGGCATGCCGCTGAACGCAGACCAGCCCGCCGCCTGGCTGGGCGCCGGACTGCTGGGTTTGACTGGCTGGGCCTTGTTCGCGCTGGCGCGGCGCAGGTTTCTTGAGCAATGGCGCCAGTTGCACGCCGAGATCGAAAGCGAAAGCGCGGCGCAAACCGGCGCTGATGCGGATGCGGATGCGGAGACGGTCATTTTGCACAGGAATCTGCCATGATGCCCCCCGCCAGCCCCGCCAGCCCCGCCAGCCCCGCCAGCCCCGCCAGCCCCGCCAGCCGCCCCGCGCTGGCGCTGACAAATCTCTGCAAAAGCTTTGGCAAAACCGACATCCTGCGCGGCGTCAGCCTGACGGTGCAGGCGGGCGAGCGGGTTGCCCTGATCGGGCCGAACGGCGCGGGCAAATCGACGCTGTTCAACCTGATCAGCGGCCGCCTGGCGCCTAGCAGCGGCGACATTTTCCTGAACGGCCAGCGCCTCAATGGCAAAAAGCCTTTTCAGATTCAGCGTCTCGGGCTGGCGCGCAGTTTTCAGGTCAGCAGCCTGTTTGGCCAGCTCAGCGTGTTTGACAACCTGCGCTGCGCCGTGCTGGCGGGCCGGGGCGAGGGCTACCATTTTTTGAAATTCCTGTCGCGAATGAGTGAGGTGAATGCGTACACCGAGACGCTGATGGCTAGATTGCAACTCGCTGGCCGACGCGACACGCTGGCCGCGAGCCTGAGTTACGCCGAGCAGCGGGCGCTGGAAATCGGCCTGACGCTGGCGGGCGGCGCCAGCGTGATTTTGCTCGACGAGCCGACGGCGGGCATGAGCCGCTCTGAAACCAGCCGTTTTATTCCGCTCATCCGGGAGTTGACCGAGGGCAAGACGCTGCTGATGGTCGAGCACGACATGGGCGTGGTGTTCGGCCTGGCCGACAGGGTGGCGGTGCTGGTCTATGGCGAAATCATCGCCTTTGACACGCCGGAGGCGGTGCGCGCCAATCCGCTGGTGCAGCGGGCCTATCTCGGCGCGCCGCTGGCGGGCGAAAACTGAGCGCTGCGCGTAGTTTGCGTGTAGTGAGTGGTAAATGTTGCAACTGAAAAATATCCACGCCTTTTACGGCAAAAGCCATGTGCTGCACGGCGTTTCGTTTGAGGTCCGGCCCGGCGAAATCGTCGCCTTGCTCGGGCGCAACGGCTCGGGGCGCTCGACGACGGCCAAAGCGATCATGGGGCTGGTCGAGAGCAGCGGCGCTATCTTGTGGAAAGGCGCGGACATCGCTGGGCTGAAGACTTATCAAATCGCCCGTCTCGGCATCGGTTACGTGCCGGAAAACCGCGCTATTTTTCCGGGGCTGACGGTGCATCAAAACCTGCTGCTGGGCCAGAAAGTGGGCGTGGGCGTGGGCGCGGGCCAGGGCCAGGGCCAGGGCGCGGCGCTGTGGTCTTTTGACGAGATGTACGGCCTGTTTCCCGCGCTGCTGGCGCGCCAGCACACCGAAGCGGGCCTGCTGTCCGGCGGCGAGCAGCAGATGCTGGCGCTGTGCCGCACGCTGATGGGCGACCCGGCGTTGATCGTCATCGACGAGCCCACTGAAGGGCTGGCGCCCCAAATCGTCGCGCTGGTCAGCCAGTGCCTGCAAACGCTCAAAGCCAGCGGCGTGGCGGTGCTGCTGATCGAGCAAAAACTGACGCTGGCGCTGGCCATTTCCGACCGGGTGCTGGTGATGGGGCGCGGGCGCATTGTCTTTGACGGCACGCCCGCCGGTCTGCAGGCGGATGCCGCGATTCGTCAGGAATGGCTGGAAGTGTGAAGGGCGGGCGCCCGAAAATTAGAATGGCGCGATGAACTTTGGCACTGAAATTCCTTTTGTTACCCACCTTGGCTTCGCGCTGGAACTGTTTGAGGGCGGCGAGTCGGCGCTAGGCTATACGCCGCTGCCCGAGCACCTGAACTCGTTTGCCGTGACCCACGGCGGCGTCTGCATGACGCTG
>JAPLPS010000081.1 GCA_026400075.1 Polaromonas sp. | reverse complement strand
GTGACTTCGCAGGCCTTGGCCAGCGACTGGAATTGCGGGCTGTAGCGGTTTTTAGAAGCCGAAGCGGCGCTGTCGGCGACGGACTCGATCAGCGTGTTCCAGGCGTTGCAAGCCGGGCACTTGCCCAGCCACTTGGGGCTGGTGCCGCCGCACTCGGTGCAGGTGTAAATCGTTTTTTCTTTGGCCATGAGGCAATGTAATGCAGTTGCGCAGAGGGAAACGGAGCCAAAGGCGATGTATGCAATAAATATACGTCAAATTAAACGTACAATAAATTCATCGTACATAAAAGGATCATGCAATGAAACCCAATCCCGGCGGCATTCTTCAACTTGATGACATCGTCGGCCGAGAGCCATTGATTGCCTATCTGCAACAGGCGCTTGACCAGCAAAGTATCGTACTGGTGGCCGAGAGGCGCATCGGAAAAACGCATGTACTCGAAAAGCTCCGGGCCACTGCGCCAGCAGGTTGGGTCATGATCAAACGCGATATTGGCGCAGTCCGCACGGCTACCGAGTTTGTGCAATACGTCATGGCCGATCTCTATCCGCACCTGCAAGCTAAAACTAACTTCCGCAACTGGCTGCAAGGTCTGGGGGAGCAACTGGGCGGAGTCCAAATTGGCCCCGTCAAATTGCCCAACTTTCCTCACAAACAGTGGAAGCAGGTGCTTGGCGACACCATTGCGCACCTGGACGATATCACCACCATTGAACGTGTCATCTTCCTGTGGGACGAACTGCCCTGGATGCTGGAAATCATCGCCAAGAACAACCCGCAGGAAGCTATGGAGTTGCTCGATACCTTGCGGGCCTTGCGGCAGCAACACTCGAAAAAAATCCGCATGGTGTTCACTGGCTCGTTGGGCTTGCACCACATCGTTCGCAGCCTGAAGGAGCAGGGCTACAACAACACGCCGGTCAACGACATGCTGTCCATTGAAGTGGCACCGCTGACGCTTTCAGATGGGGCGAGCCTGGTAGAACGCCTGTTCATCGACAACCGTTTGGCTGCAGCAACACCAGCCGTTTATGAACAGACCGCTCTGGCGGTGGACTGCATTCCGTTCTATATCCACCATGTCGTGTCAGCACTACTGAAAAATCCGGCCTCTCTGGGCAGTCCACTGGACATGCAAACTGTCAGCGCGGTCATTGAGCACGGCATTCATTCCAGCGATAACCCCTGGGATTTACAGCATTACGAAGAACGAACACAGGCTTATTACGGTCTTCAGCGTGCCCAATCCCTGGCCCTGCTGGATAGCGTCGCGGCCTGCGTGGGCCACTTGTCCGTTGCCGAGGCCATCCGGCGCGCCAAGGCCGCCTGTCCTGCAGTCGAGCAGCAGCAATGGATCGAGCTGTTACGCCTGCTGGAGCGCGATCACTACTTTGCGCGCGATGAAGACGGAAAGCTTGGTTTTAAATTCACGGTAGTCAAGCGCTGGTGGGTTTGGCATCGCAGCCTTGAGATGCTTCAGACGGGAGGTGCGGCATGAACACCCCAGCCAATACAACCGTTTCTACGCTGAGTAAAAAGGTGGTCTATTTTTCTCATTTCACCCCGAGCATGATGCCACCGGAAACACTGGAGGCCATGCTGGTGCAACGCGAGCCCACGCTCAGCCGCTGCCTGGACTATGTGGTGGAAAGCCTGAAGACCGGCAGCAGCCACCACACGCTGTTTGTCGGCCCCAGAGGCATCGGCAAAACCCATCTGATTTCGCTGCTGCATCATCGCTTGACAAAAACACAAGAAGCGCAGAACAAAGCCCTGATCGCCTGGATGCGAGAAGAAGAATGGGGCGTGACCAGTTTCTTTGAACTGGTGTTGCGCATTTTGCGCACGCTCGACGCCAGCTACCCACAGTTCAACATTGAAAAGCGCACAAGTCCGATTTACGACATGAGCATTGCGGAGGCGGAAAAACAGGCGGAGTCGTTGCTGCTGGAGGTATTGGGAGAAAAGCGCCTGGTTGTGTTCCTGGAAAACCTAGACGATTTGTTTGAGCAGCTTGGCGATCAAGGCCAAAAAGCCTGGCGCGCTTTTATCCAGAACCACAACAACATGATTCTGGTCTGCACGACGCCCTCTTTGTTTGCCGGTGTCAGTCTGCAGAAATCAGCCTTCTACGGATTTTTTGATATTGAGCCGTTAACCGAGTTATCTTTTGAAGAGGTAGTCTTGTTGCTCGAAAAAATTGCCACGGAGCGCGGAGATCAGGATCTTGCAGAGTTTATTCTGACGCCGGAAGGCCGCTCCCGCATCCGGGCGGTTCATCACTTGGCCGAAGGCAACCCGCGCATTTATATTATTTTTGCCCAGTTTTTAAGCCGGGAGACTCTGGATGAATTGGTGCAGGCGTTCATGCACACGCTGGATGAATTGACACCGTATTACCAGGCCCGCATGAAAGAACTGTCAGGCCAGCAACGCAAAATCGTGGAGTATCTGGTGAATTATCGTGGTGCTGCGGCGGTCAAGCAGATTGCAAAATCCTGCTTCATCACGCAACAGACCTGCTCCAGCCAACTTAAACAACTCAAGCAAAAACGCTATGTCCGCGCCATTGAGCAAGGGCGGGAAAGTTACTACGAGCTTTGCGAGCCTTTGATGCGACTGTGCATGGAAGTCAAGAAACAGCGTGGCGAACCTGTCGGACTATTCGTGGAAATGCTTCGCATCTGGTACACGGAAGATCAGCTCAAAGCCTTGCTCGACGGCCCGGCTCAGAACTGCAGCCTGGATGCCGCTTATTTAAATAAAGCCTTGCTGTTGCTTCAAACTGAAACGCTGGAACCAACAGTCAAAGCCATTTTAAAGGATATGAGCACATTCCCAAAAAATCTAGACAAAAAACCAATTCTGCGTGAATTCGCAGAATTAACAACAAAAGATGTGCAAATCCAGCAGCTTCAAAGCATGATTCGTCTTGGGGTTCCAGAGCTATATTCAGTTGGAGAACTTTCCGATGATCAAATCCTTCGTGACTCACTCAACACTACGGCCTTTGCTACTGACTTTCTCACAAATAACAAAAAAACAAATAACATTAACGAACCCCTGACAAGCTTGTTTTCAATAAGCATTATTTTATTAAAATACAACAAAACTTACAACAAGCCATTACTTGAAGCATTAATTCCAGCAATATTGAAATTTCCATCATTAAGTGCCATTGCCATTATTAAGGCAAGCCTAGCAAACGACCCAACCAACAAAGACTGGTTCATCGAATTAAAAAACACACACTCAAAAGAATTAACTTCAAGAAAGCTAATTTTTTTCTTCAAAAAACTCAATCGCATAATTACGGCATTACACGGATCCCTGACTTCGAATAATCCTCTTATCCTGTTAAAACTCTCAAAAGAAGAGCGGAGTCTGGTTGAAAGTATGGTCAGCAATTCCGCGAATGCGCGAAAAAGCAGTTCCCCCTCATAAAGACAAAAAACTCGGACCGAATCAGCACGAAGTCATCTCCAGCCACGCATCAATTCAAAGGAGATGACCATGAAGGTCTGTATTGACGGCGCAGGCGCCATCGGCAGTTGAACAGCCCGGCGCGCTGCAGCGAGTGACTTCGCAGGCCTTGGCCAGCGACTGGAATTGCGGGCTGTAGCGGTTTTTAGAAGCCGAAGCGGCGCTGTCGGCGACGGACTCGATCAGCGTGTTCCAGGCGTTGCAAGCCGGGCACTTGCCCAGCCACTTGGGGCTGATGCCGCCGCACTCGGTGCAGGTGTAAATCGTTTTTTCTTTGGCCATGCGGGGAATATAGCGGCCGCCGCGCAAACACCTTCTGAAGTCTTTGCAGCACAAAGGCCACCAAGGGCTAAGGGTTTCTGCGGATACCTGCCTTGCATAGTAAACAATTGTGCTCATTCGGCACAATTTGTTCTATCATCCGTCGGCTTTCAAAGCTGCTGAAATACCAGGTTTCACTTGGAAAAAGTCGCTGGCAAGCGGGACTCTATGCGGTGGAAATTTCACTGTCAATGCGTTGATTATTTCGGCAGCCTGTCATGCAACAAGCTCACAGCGATACTTTCAACGAATCATTTATCAAGAAAATTTATGAACATCGACATCGAAAAACTGGACGTACTCGTTCAGGAACTCAAGACCACCCTAAAAGAGGGGCTGCTTTCGACCGATATTTTTGACCGCACCACCGGCCTGTCGCTGGCCAGCTTCAACCAGCAGCCCACTGCCGTGGCCCTGTTCACCGAAGTGACCAACGTGATCACCAGCACGCTGGCCGATTCGGGCTTTCCCAACCTCAAGCGCTACTACCTGGTGGACATGGAAAATGACCACAGCGTGATGATCGTTCGCCACGGCAACGACCTGCTGCAAGGCATTTTGATGAATTCACAAAAGGTCAACATCGGCATTTTGCTGTCGGTCGCCCTGCCAAAAATGCTCGCTGGCATCGAAAAAGCCCGCACGTAAGCACAATGGCCATCGACAGATTTGGAGTCTGGTCACCGCACCGGGACTCCAACTCGGTGCGGTCTTTCAAGGCCGCGCTCAGCCTCAGACCCGAGCCCTGGCAGTGGTATGAAAATAAAGAACAAGCCACCTGGTGGGTCATTGATGGCACGCTGACCACGCTGAGCAGCCTGACCGATGCCTTTTTGCAGCAAAAAAAATACGGCCCGATTGAAGCCATTCTTCTGGCGCCCACCTGGAACATGATTGAAGACCCGGTCTGGACGTTCTTCAAGGCGCCGCTGAGCATCAAACTCCTGTACACCTGGATTGATCACTGCCTTGAGCGGGATTTTCCGGGGATGGTCATTCCTGCCCGTACCCCGCCCGCCTCCGCCCTGTCGGGACTGCAGCTCAAACTCAAGCGCTGGCCCAATTTGCCCCACTACACGGTTCACGGCAACCAGACGGACGCCGTATCCATGACGCTGGCCTGCGCCAAGCTGCTGGAAAACTGGGTCAGCTACGAAGAAATCTCGGCCTTTTCCGGCAATGCGGCCCTGTTTGACAAAATCCTCGCCGATGCCAAGAGTCACGGCATTTTGGAAATCAGCAAACCAGAACCCGCCCAGCCATCCGCCCAGCCGCCCAGCAAATCCCCCACAAAAAGCCCCGAAAAAACCGATGCCTGGTCACTGGTTAAACGGCTGCTGAAAAAATTCACATGAAACCTTCTCTTAAAGTTGTCCTGGGCCACACCACGTCCCAGCAGGTGGTTTTCGTCGGGCCTTTTGGCGTGGGCAAAACCACTGCGCTGCGCGTGGTCTCAGACATTCCAGTCGTCAACACCGACGTGCTCAGCACCGAGGCGCTGGCCGACGCCCGCCTGCCGGACAAGACCCACACCACCATCGGCTTCGACTATGGCGAGTGGAACTTTGCCGATGGCAGCCGGGTCTCGCTGGTCGGCATTCCGGGCCAGGAGCGCTTCAAGGTGATGTGGGATGTGATGCTGCCGCGCAGCTCGGCCATCGTGCTGTGGCTGCACGGCGACCGGGACGACCAGATGGCCGAATGCGCCAAATGGCTAGCAGCCCTGGCCGAGCGCAAGGTGATCTCCCGCCTGGCCGTGGCCGTCACCCGCGTACCGGACGGCCAGACCGAGCAGGCGCTGGCCCCGTACCGCGATCTGATCGGCCGCTACCACCCGCAGGCGCCGGTGATAACCGCCGACCCCCGGAACAAATCTGACGTGCTGCAAGCCATCCTGATGGCCCTGAGCAGCCCCCGGCACGACGCTTGAACGGCCTGTTTAACAGCCCAACTAACAGCCCGACCGTTTGTGCTCCCGGCGATGCTCTTTTTCACCCATTTACGACTTTTATTAACTCACAAGCAGTGGCACATGGACTCCCTTTCAATTGGACAGCGTTTTTCCCCCTGCATTGAGAAAATGGCCAGCCGGATTCCGCAACTGCACTGCGCGATGCTGTGTACGCCGGACGGGTTCAACCTGTGCTCGGTCGGCCTGGATGAAGACCAGGTCGGCAAAATGGCGGCGCTGAGCAGCTCGCTGTTTTCAGTGGGCGATGCGGCCGTCGATAGCCTCAAGCTCAGCGACGAGACGGCCGAGACCTTTATCAGCCTTGACGAGGGCACGCCAGCAGGGCTGAATTACCTGACGCTGGAAGCGCGCGGCCTGCAGATCGTCACCACGCAGATCGTGCGCCCGGCGGGCAATTTTATTTTGATGGCCGCCTCGCGCGCCTCGCTCGGTGTGGTGCTGGTCGGCGTCAAGGCCACCGTCGCAGACATTCAAAAACTGCTCTGAGGACGGCAGGGCTTACGCTGCATCACGCAGCAGCAAGGCCTGGCTGTAGCGCAAAAAATCGTCCAGATGCTGTTGAATGATGACCCCCGTGATCGGTAGCTGCAGGGCCTGGTAGTCGTGGACGGCGATATTACAAAAGCCGACCATGCGTTTGAGGCCGTCGGCCAGCATGACTTTCATGGACTCAAACCGGCCCCCTGAACAAGTAAGTTTTTCAACTTTAATTTGGAGAGCCATTGTGACCCGCACTATGAACAAAACCATTGCCAGATTGACCCCCTTGCTCATCTGTGCCGCCGCCATCATCGGTACGCCGGCAAGCGCCGCCAACGTCAATGAAAAGTTTGCGACCGTTGGCCCTTTTGAAATCATCCGGATCTACGAGGGTGGCGGGCAGGATTACACACGCTGCGCTGCCAGCATGGGCAAAGGAAATGGGATGCTACGTATTGCCCATACTCACGACGGGAAAACCATCATCAGCGTGCCCGGCGTCAGCAAGAGAGCCGATCTGATGATGTACATCACTCCCAGTGGCAATGACGATGACCTGTCATTTGCTGCCCAGACAGATGGCAACCGCAGTTGGGCCGATATTGACAGCCATCAGCTGAAGACTTTCCTTCAGATAAAGAAAGTCATAGAAGTCCAGCTGGGTCAATCAGACACGCCGGGGATGAAAAAGTTTTCCTGGGACATCGGCAATACATCATTGGTTGGTGTTCTGGCAAAAGTCAAGCAGTGCGTCAAGTGAGGCAGGGCTGGCGTCGATAACCTCAGGCTCAACGGCGAAACGGCTGAGCATTTCACGCAGGAGACACGCATCATGAAAGTCTGTATTTACGGGGCGGGCGCCATTGGCGGCTGGATCGGTAGCGCGCTGGCGCGGGCGGGCTGCCGCGTCAGCGTGGTGGCGCGCGGCGCGACGCTGGCGGCGCTGCAGCGGCACGGGCTGCGGCTGCGCGAAGGCGACAGCGTCACCGCCCAGGCCGTCGCCTCCAGCGCGGCACCGGCTGATTTTGGCGTGCAGGATCTGGTCGTGCTGGCGCTCAAGGCGCCCGCGCTGCCCGAAGCGGCGCGCCAGATCGCCCCGCTGCTCGGGCCGGACACGGTGGTGCTGACGGCGATGAACGGCGTGCCGTGGTGGTTTTTGCAGGGCTTTGGCGGCGCGCTGGCCGGTCAACAGCTGAGTTCGGTCGATCCCGGCGGCGCGCTGGCGCAGGCGATTGCCGCGCGGCATATCGTCGGCGGCGTGGTGCATGCCAGTTGCTCGGTCGTTGAACCCGGCCTGGTGCAGCACCACTTTGGCCAGCGCCTGATTCTGGGCGAGCCGTCAGGCGAAAAAACCCAGCGGGTGCGTCAGCTCGCCGCGCTGTTTGAACAAGCCGGTTTCGAGGCGCCAGTGTCAGAGCAGATTCAAAAAGACATCTGGTTCAAGCTGTGGGGCAACATGACGGTGAACCCGGTCAGCGCGCTGACCGGCGCCACCACCGACCTAATCCTGAACGACGAGCTGGTGCGCGGCTTCATCTCGCGCGTGATGCTCGAAGCCAAGGACATCGGCGCGCGCATCGGCATCCCGATAGAGCAGCAGCCCGAAGACCGGCACCAGGTCACGCGCAAGCTCGGCGCTTTTAAAACCTCGATGCTGCAGGATGTGGAAGCGGGCAAGCCGGTCGAGCTGGACGCGCTGGTCGGCGCGGTGCGCGAGCTGGGCCAACTGAGCAGCGTGGACACGCCGTTCACCGACGCGCTGCTCGGGCTGGCGCGGCTGCAGGCGCAGGTGCGCGGGCTGTATTGACGGCACGGAACTGCGCAACAAAAGCGGGCGACGCCGCGCCTCAGTGAAACGCAGCGTCCACCTCAAACGAGCGGCGCAAACGGCACACGCGGCGCCACTGCGCACATCAGCTCGTAGCCCACGGTGCCGCCCGCCTGCGCCACCTCGTCAATCGGCAGCACGGCGCCGTTTCGGGCACAGCCCCACAGCGTCACCTCACTGCCGATGCGCGCCTGCGGCACCGGCGTCAAATCGACCGTCACCATGTCCATGCTGACGCGGCCCACCATGCGACAGCGCACACCATTGACCAGCATCGGCGTGCCGGTGCTGCAGTGGCGCGGGTAGCCGTCGGCGTAGCCGCAGGCGACGATGCCGATGCGCATCGCCTGTTCGGCGACAAACGTCGAGCCGTAGCCGACCGTTTCGCCCGCCGCCAGCTGCTGGATGCCGATCAGTTTTGACGCCAGCGTCATCGTCGGCTGCAAGCCCCAGTCGGCGGCGCTGTGCTCGGGAAAATCGGGCGCGCTGCCGTACAGCACGATGCCGGGGCGCACCCAGTCCGAGCGCCCGGCGAGCAAGTCGCTGTGGCGCAGGATGGCCGCGCTGTTGCTCAAGGTGCGCTCGCCGGGCAGGTCGTGCGTCACCGCTTCAAAGCGCGCCAGCTGGGTCGAAATGCCTTTGGCGCCGTCAGCGTCGGGGAAATGCTGCATCAGCGAAATCTCCTCGACCTGCGGCAGCGCGTTCAGCCGCGTCCAGGCGGCGCGAAAGCGCTCGGGCTTGAAGCCGAGCCGGTTCATGCCGGTGTTCATTTTCAAAAACACGCGGTGCGGCAACTGGGTTTTGTGCGCGGCCAGCCAGTCGATCTGCTCGTTGCAGTGAATCGTGTGCCACAGGCCCAGCCGCGAGCACAGCTCCAGGTCGCGCGGCTCAAAACAGCCTTCAAGCAGCAGAATCGGCCCGCGCCAGTCGAGGGCGCGCAGCCGCCGGGCCTCGTCCAGGTCGAGCAGCGCAAAGCCGTCGGCGCTGCGCAGCGCGTCAAAAACCCGCTCAATGCCGTGGCCGTAGGCGTTGGCCTTGACGACGGCCCAGACGCGCGCGTCGGGGGCGCTGGCGCGCACGCGCTCCAGGTTGTGGCTCAGGGCGGCGGGGTACACGGTGGCGAGAATGGGGCGGGGCATGGGCAATCGTTGGAGGAAACGGCACGCCGGGCAGCGGCCATCGGGTTAACAAACAAGCTCTACGGGTCTTTCCCGGATTTTGACATTGAGCCCCATGCTATAAACGGCGATTCTTTGGAGGCATTCACCTGTATTTTCAGCCATCAGATCAACTGATGGATTTTTTTCGGTGACTAAATACAGTTAAATGAAGCGCGGTTTTTACACCATCATGGCAGCCCAGTTTTTCAGCTCCCTGGCTGATAACGCGCTATTTGTCACCGCCGTCGAGCTTCTCAAGACCAGCGGCGCGCCCAAATGGCAGCCAGCGGCGCTGGTGCCGATGTTTGCGCAGTTTTACGTGCTGCTGGCGCCCTTCGTCGGCGCCTATGCCGACGCCCGGCCCAAGGGCCGCGTGATGTTTGCCAGCAACGCCATCAAGGTGGTCGGCTGCCTGATGATGCTGTTTGGCTCGCACCCGCTGCTCGCTTACGCCATTGTCGGGCTGGGCGCCGCCGCCTACTCACCGGCCAAATACGGCATCCTGACCGAGCTGCTGCCCGCCTCGCAGCTGGTCAAGGCGAACGGCTGGATCGAGGGGCTGACGATTTCGTCGATCATTCTGGGCGTGCTGCTGGGCGGCCAGCTGGTCGGCCATGCCGTCTCCAGCCGCTTGTTGGCGTTTGACTTTCCGCTGATCGACACCGGCATCAGCAGCGCGCCCGAAGCGGCCATTGCGGTGCTAATTCTGTTCTATATGGTGGCCGCCTGGTTCAACACCCGCATCCCCGACACCGGCGTCGAAATGCGCCCGATGCCGCTGAACAAGTTTGAGCTGCTGCCCGATTTCTGGAACTGCAACGCCGCGCTGTGGCGCGACAAGCTGGGCCAGATCTCGCTGGCGACGACGACGCTGTTCTGGGGCGTTTCGGGCAATCTGCGCTACATCGTGCTCGCCTGGAGCGCGGCGGCGCTGGGCTACAACACGACGCAGGCCTCGTCGCTGGTCGGCGTGGTCGCCATTGGCACGGCGGCGGGCGCCATTTTGGCCTCGCTGCGCATGCGACTCGACCAAGCCACGCGCGTGATACCGCTGGGCATTGCGATGGGCCTGCTGGTGATCGGCATGAACTTCATCAGCAGTGTCTGGGTCGCGGGGCCGTTTTTGATCGTGCTCGGCGCTCTGGGCGGCTTTCTGGTCGTGCCGATGAACGCGCTGCTGCAGCACCGGGGCCACAAGCTGATGGGCGCGGGCCGCTCGATTGCGGTGCAAAATTTCAACGAGCAGGCCTGTATTTTGAGCCTGGGGGCGGGCTATAGCCTGTCCACCGGCATGGGGCTGTCGGCCTTTGGCGCCATCACCTGTTTTGGCGTGGTGGTAGCCGGGTTCATGGGGCTGATCCAGCGCTGGCACTGCCGCAACGCGGTCAAGCACAAAGTGCAGCTCGATCACCTGATGGGCATCGCCCGCAACGACAAGTCACACTGATGGCAACGCAAACACTGATGACGACGCAAATGATGAACAACGCGGCCACCGACCGCACGGCCCCGCTGGCTGCGGGCGCGCTGGTGATGAGTGCGCTGGTCTGGGGCATGTCGTGGTGGCCGTTTCGCCAGCTGCACGGCTACGGCCTGCACCCGCTGTGGACTACGGCGGTGATGTACCTGCTGATTTCAGCGGGCTTGCTGCTGGTGCATTTCAAGGCCTGGCGCGGCCTGCAGTCCTGCCCGCCGCTGTGGTGGCTGGGCCTGGCGGCGGGGCTGACCAATGTCGGCTTCAACTGGGCCGTGACCGTCGGCGACGTGGTGCGCGTGGTGCTGCTGTTTTACCTGATGCCCGCCTGGGCGGTGCTGGTCGCCTGGCTGCTGCTGGGCGAAAAGCCGACGCTCGCCTCGCTGCTGCGGCTGGCGCTGGCGATGATCGGCGTGCTGGTGGTGCTGAAGACGCCGGAAGTCGCCTGGCCGGTGCCGCAGGGCATGGCCGACTGGCTGGCGCTGGGCGCCGGTCTGGGCTTTGCCGTGACCAACTCCCTGCTGCGCCAATACGGCCACACGCCCAGCAGCTCACGCATGCTGGCGATGTTTGGCGGCAGCGGCCTGATGGCGGCGAGCGCCGCGCTGGCGGGCATGTCGCTGCAAGGTGTGCCCGGCCCGGCGCTGCAGGCCGCCGGTCTGCCAGTGCTGATCGGGCTGAGCCTGGCTTTTATCGCCAGCAACGCGGCGCTGCAATACGGCGCTGCCAAACTGGCCGCTGGCACGACAGCGATTGTGATGCTGACCGAAATCCTGTTTGCCAGCGCCTCCTCGGCGGCAATGGGCGCGGCCCAGTTCAGCCCGCGCACGCTGATCGGCGGGGGGCTGATCGTGCTCGCCGCCGTGCTGGCGGCACTGGCCGCCCAGCACAAAGAAGCGCCACCATGAACTTCAGGAGCAGCCCATGACCGCCAGCATTTACGACTTCAGCGCCCGCCAGATCGACGGCCAGGACATCGCCCTGGCGCAGTTCAAAGGCCGGGTCTTGCTGATCGTCAACACCGCCAGCCAGTGCGGTTTTACGCCCCAGTTCGGCGGCCTGCAGGCGCTGCATCAGCGCTACGCCGACCAGGGCCTGAGCGTGCTGGGTTTTCCGTGCAACCAGTTTGGCGCGCAAGACCCCGGCGCCGACAGCGCCATCGCCAGCTTTTGCCAGCGCAACTACGGCGTGGATTTTCCGATGATGGCCAAAATCGACGTCAACGGCCGCGCCGCCGATCCGCTCTACCAGTGGCTCAAGGCCCAGGCGCCCGGCCTGCTCGGCAGCGAGGCGATCAAATGGAACTTCACCAAGTTCCTCATCGGCCGCGATGGCCAGGTCATCCGGCGCTACGCCCCGCTGGACAAGCCCGCCAGCCTGGCCGGGGACATCGAAGCGGCGCTGGCGGCGTAAAAAACCGTCCCGCCCAGCGCAAACAGGCCAGCGGGCCAGCGGCCGGGACAAACCTCAACGCGCTGTCAAGCAGGCTGTCAAGGGGCTGCGCAGGCAGGCTAACCCTGATTGACTCGCCTATTTTTACGGCCTAACCTGTTCTGTAGCCAATACAACTCTTACAGGAACGCCATCTTGCCCTCCCCGTCCAACACCTTTCCTCTTCTTTCAAGCCTGTGCGCGGCCGTGCTGGCCCTGAGCGCCCCCGGCGCCCAGGCCGTTGACGCAGGCGTCACCGACAGCGAAATCCGCATCGGCGCTTCAGCCGTGCTGAGCGGCCCGCTGGGGCCGCAGACCCTGTCCTACGGCGCGGGCGCCAAGCTCTACTTTGACTCGGTGAATGCCGCTGGCGGCGTCAACGGACGCAAAATTGTCTATAGCCAGGTCGATGACGGTTTTGATGTGCCCAAATCGGTGGAAAACAGCAAAAAGCTGATTCAGGACGACAAGGTATTCGTGCTGTTCCAGCCGACCGGCACCGCCCACACCACCGCGCTGCTGCCGCTGGCCACCGAAAGCAAGACGATTGTCTTTGGCCCGGTCACCGGCGCCTCCACGCTGCGCGAGACGCCCAACCGCTACCTGTTCCATGTGCGCGCCAGCTACGGCGACGAGGCCCAGCGCATCGTGCAGCAGCTGCGCCAGCTCGGCTCGCCGAAGACGGCCATCGTGTACCAGGACGACGGCTTTGGCAAAACGCTGCTGGCCGAAGTCAGGCGCGCCGCCGAGTCGCTCAAGCTGCCGCTGATCGCCGAGGTCAAAATCGATCCGAAAAATCCGGACTTCAAGGCCGCCGCCGAGCAGCTCGAAAAAGCCGGCCCCAAAGCCCTCATCATGGGCACGGGTGGCAGCACCTTCTCCAGCCTGGTCAAAGCGCTGCAAGTGACCTCGCTGCGGCCCAGCATCTACGGCTTCTCGGTGGCCAATGTCGATACCCTGAGCAAGGATCTGGGGCCACAGGCGCGCGGCATTGTGCTGGCCCAAATCATGCCTTCCATCCGCAACACCACAGCCCCCATCGTCACCGAATACCTGGATCTGCTGCACAGCAAGGATGCCAAGGCCAGCGCCTCATCGGCCCAGTTTGAGGGCTTTGTGCATGCCAAGCTGCTGGTTCAGGGCTTCAAGGCCGCTGGCCCAAAACTGAACACCGAGAGCTTCATCAAGGGCATGGAAAGCCTGGGTGAGGTGCGCTATGAAAAATTTACGGCCCGCTACACCCCGCAGTCGCACAACGGCGCCAGCTATGTGGAGCTGGCCATCGTCGGCAACAACGGCGAACTGCGCTATTGACGAGCCCGCTTTTTTCAGGCGCTTATTTCGGCCACAGCGCCCACAGCCGCAAGGGCTGGTTAAAGCGCGCCGCAAGCTGCCCGGCCTGCGCGCCGGTGCCCGCAAAATAATCAGCCCGCACCGCGCCGACGATGGCGCTGCCGGTGTCCTGCGCCAGCACCAGTTTTTCCAGACTGGCGGCGCTTCCCTTGGAGGCGAGCCAGACCGGCGTTCCATACGGAATGCTGGCCGGATCGACCGCAATCGAGCGCCCCGGCGTCAGCGCCACGCCCTGCGCGCCTTTGGGGCCTAAACCGGCCTCAAAATCGCTGACGGTTTCTTCGCGGAAAAAGATATAGCGCGGATTGCTCCAGAGCAGCTCCTGGACCCGCTGCGGGTTGGCCGCGACCCAGGCTTTGGTGGCGTCTGGCCAGGGGTTTATTTTTGTCACGCCCTGACTGAGCAGCCACTGGTTGACGCTGCGGTAAGGCTGGTCGTTGGAGCCAGCAAAAGCGATGCGCGCCATGTGCTGGGCGCCATTGGGCTCGCTAAACAGCAGCCGCCCCGAGCCCTGGATGTGCAGCACCAGCGCGTCGATGGGGTCGGCCACCCAGGCGAGTTCCCGGCCCTTCAGGGCTTCGCCCGCCTCCGGCAGCGTGTCGATTTCCTGGCGGGAAAACCAGGGCTTGCGGCTCGCCAGCGTGGTCGGCAGGCGGTACAAAGGCACGCTGTAGCCCGCTTCCTGGCGCCGACTGGCCTTGAGCACCGGCTCGTAATAGCTGGTCAGCAAGCCTTCGGCCACGCCCTGCTGGCTCTCGATGCGGTAGGGCTGGAGCCGCTCCTGCATCCAGGCGCGCTGCTCCGGCGCCGAGGCAATGCTCAGGCGCCGCACTTCGCTGCACAGCGGCGCAAACACCGGCCCCGGGCGCTCGCAGCTCTTGACCCAGGCATTCCAGGCTTCGGGCAGCGAATCCGCCTCGAAGCCGGGCAATTCGGACCAGGGCGCGGCCACCCAGCGGCTTTTGCCCTGCGCGCTGGGCGGCAACGGTGGCACCAAAGCGCCCCCGCCGCCCAAAGGCGGCCTGGGCACGTTGGCGCAGGAAGCCAGCAGCGCCGCCGTGGCGATAATGAAAATCAAGCGCCCCGAGGGCCGGGCGCATCCAAAAACAGTCGCCGACTTGAAAGGAAATGCCATGAGCTTGTTATTGCTCGAAGCGCTGGGAGCGCTGGTGCTGCTGGTGTTCATAGTGTGGTGGACGATGTTTTCAGGCCGTAAAAATGGCGAATTAAAAGGCGATCCGCCAGCCGAAGACTGAGCAGTATCCGGGCCTGTGCGGGCGGGCGCTTGCGCTGTGTCAACGCGCTCGGCACGTCACAACACACGGTGGCTCAAGGCAGGCAGGCGCTGGCGCATCTCCTGCTGGCGCGTGCCCAGCACTTCGCCGATGACCACGCCCGGCCCTTCGGCCTGCTCGGCCAGAATCCGGCCCCACGGATCGACCAGCATGCTGTGGCCCCAGGTGCGCCTGCCGTTTTCGTGCGTGCCGCCTTGGGCGGCGGCCAGCACATAGGCCAGGTTTTCAATCGCACGGGCGCGCAGCAGCACTTCCCAGTGCGCCTGGCCGGTGTTGTAGGTAAAGGCGCTGGGCACCAGCAGCACATCGGCCTTCAGCGCACGGTACAGCTCGGGAAAGCGCAGGTCGTAGCACACGCTCATGCCGATGGTGTAGATATGGCCGTCGCGCGAGGCCAGCTCAAAGCGCACCGGATCAGCGCCGGGTTCGAGCACGCGGGTTTCGTCGTACTCCTCCTCGCCCTGGGTGAAGCGAAACAGGTGAATCTTGTCGTAGCGCGCCACGCACTGGCCCGAGGGCGCGTAGGCCAGCGAGCAGTTGCGCGCCCGGCCCGCGTCCAGCGTGGCCATCGGCAGCGTGCCGCCGACAATCCAGATGCCGAGCCGACGCGCCCAGGCGCTCAGAAAATCCTGCACCGCGCCGCGCCCGGCCGTCTCCTGGAGCCTGAGCTTGTCGCTGTCCTTCAGACCCATCACGCCAAAATACTCGGGCAGCACGACCAGCTCGGCGCCCTGGTCAGCCGCCTGCCTGAGCAGCGCGGCGGCCGCGTCAAGATTGGCCTGCAGCGTCATGCCTGAAACCATCTGGATGGCCGCTATTTTCATGAGAAATTCTCCATTCAAGGGTTGCGGGCCTTGCCCTCTGGGGGGGCATGGCGGTCGATTTTTGTGATTTTCGGCTCCGACCAGGCGCCGTCAATCTGGAATTCCTGCGTTGCCGCCTCGGTCAGCGGGCGGCGCAAAAACATCTGGGCCAGAAAACTGCCCAGGCCCAGCGCCGGGTTCATGACGCCAGCAATCAAGGAAGCCGTTCCGGCATCGAGTTCCGGCACCACCACCACGCGCAGATTCTGGGTTTCACGCACGACATCGGCGCTGCCCGCCATCAGCACGGCAGCATTGACGCCGCCCATCTGCAAATTGTTCGTGTACGCCAGCCCCTGCTCAATGGTGACATCGCCGCGCACAAAGTCAAAGGCAAAGCCCTCGGAAAACACATCGCGAAAGTCCAGCGTCAGGCGCCGGGGCAGCGACTGCAGGCTCAAAACGCCCAGCAATTTGGCCAGCCCCGGATCGGCTTTCATGAACTGGCCTGACTCTACATTGACATTGAACTGGCCGCTCAGGCTGGGGTAATGCGGGCTCAGCGGCGAGCCCATCCAGGCCACCTGGCCTTGAATCAGCCCCTTGCCCCGGCGCAGCACGCCGTCCATGCCAAAGCGCTTGAGCAGCTCGCCGGAGTCGGCAATGTCGAGCCGGAAATCCATCACCGAACGGCGCCGCCCGGACACCGGGCCGGTGCGCGGCCCGGCCTGGGCCAGCCAGTCGCCGCTGGCGTTCAGCGTGGCTTCGGGCAGGCGCAGATTGAACTTGTTCAGATGCCAGTCGCGCACCCCGGCGGCGGCGCCGGGCGCGGCCGAAGCGGCCCGGTTGACGGCGTCGATTTCGATGCGCCCGAGCTTGCGCCCGCGCAGCGCCAAGTCGTCCACGACGATGTCCAGCGCCGGGATGCTGGCGGGCGGCTCGTCGAGCAGGGTTTCGACCTCGGTGGCGGTCTCGGGCGCCAGGTTCAGCCGCGCGAGCCGGGCATAGACGCGGCCAGGGCCAGCCGGGCCGCTTTCGCGGTAGTCAAGGTAGCCGCTCAGCTCGGCCGCATCGATATTGGCGCGCCAGTCCAGCCCGTCGCGGCTGCCGCCCAGCACGACCTGGTGCAGGCTGTGGCCCGGCACGCGCAGCTCGCCGACGCGCAGCGCCAGCACGCTGGGCCGGTAGGCGTCGGCCTGGCTGGCATCCAACGTCCCGGCCTGCGCGCTGGCCGACTGGCTTGAGGACGGCCCCGCGCCGGGGACATCGGCGAGGATTTTTTGCCACGCCTCGGCATCGAGCCGGGCCAGATTGAGGCTGGCCTGCACGCCGCTGTCAGGCAGCGGCACGGTCTCCGCCGCGCCCAGGCCGACGCCCAGACTGCCCCGGATCACCCGGGGCGGCTCGGCGCTGAGGTCGCGCTGGTAGCGTATCGCCGCCAGCGGCCCCAGACTGAGCGAGAGCTCGTCCTGCAGCGGCTGGCCCGGTGCCAGCGACGCGGGTAACAGCGCCCGCTCAAAGTGCAGCGGCAAAGCCGTTTGCGCCGCCTTGTTCAGCGGAAAAGGAAAATCCAGCGCCAGCCCCTGCAGGCTGCTGCTGACCGACAGCTCGGCCACGCCGCGCCGAAACGCCAGCGCCGCCGCATAAGCGGTGCTGCCGCTGGCATGCTGCGCCAGACGCGCCAGCGGCCCCAGCTCCTTGGCCTGGCGCAGACCTTCGGCGCTGACCTGGCCTGCGATTTTGAAGGCCACGTCGGGCCTGTGCGCTTGGTCTGTGGCAGCCTGCGGCGTGCTGCCGCCGTCAATGCGCACCGCGCCGCCGAACAGCGTCGCCTGGGCACCAGCCACCGCAAAGCCTTTTTCGTTGAACGTCAGCACGCCTTTGAGGCCGCCGAGCGCGGGCGCGTCCGGGGCGAACTTCACGTCGTTGCCCGCCAGCGTGATCGCGCCTTCGACCCGCGACGTGCCAATCGCGTGAATCGGCAGCTGCAGGCCGACGCGGTAACTGGCGCTGCCGCTGGCCTGCGCCTGGGCCAGCGCCTGATCGGTCATCGCCGCCAGCGGCGAGTGCTTGACAAAACCCAGCGCATCGCCGAGCGCGCCCTGAATGTCCAGATTCACCGCGACTGTCGGCTCGTGCATCAGGTCGGCAATGCGCGCCTCGCCCTTGACCAGGCTCAGGCCGGGCAGACCGGCGACCTTGCCGCTGGCGCCGTTGACCTCCAGCGTGGCGCGGTTGAACACCAGCTCGCCACCCAACTCAGTCAGCGCCGGCCAGGGCGCGGCGCCCGACGGCTGCAGCGCGGGCGGCACATAGACAAAATGGCCGCCACGCACTTTGGCCGAGACTCGGAATTCGCCCTGCGCCGGACTGGCCGCACTGGAAAAAGGCAGCTGCGCCAGCGGCCCCAGCACCTTGAACTGGACTTCGCTGAGCTGGCCCTGCTGCACCGCGTCGCGCACGTAGCTGCGCACCGCTGGCGTCAGCACCAGCGGCAGGTAGCGGTGTACCTGACGGGCCTCGCCCCGGCTCAGGCTGCCCTGCAGATCGAGCAGGCCGGGAAAGCGCCGATCCGGGCCAGCGCTGCCAACGCTGCCAGCAGGCGCGGCGGCGCTGTCGTCGGTGCGCCAGCGCACTTCGGCCTTGCCCTGCGCGTCGGCATTGGCAAACTGCAACTGGCGCAGCTGCACCGCGATTTTTCGGCCCGAGCGCGTCCACTGCGCCTGCGTGGACAGCTGATCCAGCGCCAGCCGGGGCTGCTCGAAAACGCCCGGCAGCTCCAGCGCACCGTTGACGATGTTGACGCTGGCCTGGCCGCCCGCCTCGGTCAGGTCAAAATCGACGCGGGCGCCGCTGATGCCGGGCCGCCCCGGCCTGCCAACCGGCGCGCCAGTCGGCGGCGGCGCGCCCGCCAGCTGCAGGCCCGTGACCCGGCCCTTGGCCGACAAGCCGATGGGCGCGTCCAGCGGCCCCTGCCACTGGGCGTCCAGCGCATCGACCAGCCCCTGCGGCGCCAGCGAGGCGATCAGCGCCTGGACGCGCGGCGCCAGCGGCAGGCGGCTGGCAATCTGGGCCAGCGCGGCCAGGTCTAGCCGGTCGGCTTTCAGGCTGGTTTTCTGCGGCACGCCAGCGCCCGCGCGGCTGTGGACTAGCGCCACATTGCCGCCCGGCCACTGCAGGCCATCGGCGGTGCGAAAACTCAGGCCCTCGGTGGACAGCGCAAAACCCTGGGCGCCCTCGCTGACGCCGACGCGCCCGGCTACCGCGTCAAACGCCAGCGGCGCCAGCCGCTCGCCGAGCCGGACATTGACCGCCTGCAAGTCCAGATCGGCCACGCCGCCGGTAATAAGCCCCCGGCCGACATCAACCCAGGCGCGCAGCGCGCCCCGGCCCTGGTTCAGCGCCACGCCCAGCGGCGCCAGGCTGGCGTACTGCTTGACATGCGACACATCGACCCGGCTGGACTCCGCATACAGCTGGCCGCTCCAGCCGTCAAAATCGCCGGGCCGCACCAGCAGCTTGCGCTTGAAAATGCCGCGCAGGCTGAAACGCTCGCCCCACTCGGGCGGCGGCGTGGCGTCCAGGCGCAGCTGGTGGCGGTGGCGGCCGTTTCTGAGCACCACATCGACCTGCGTCAAAGCCAGCGGCGCCGCTGCCGGGCGCGTCTCGTCGCTCCAGCGCACGGTGCCGCCGCGCAGCACAAACTCGGTCTGGGAAAAAAACCAGTCGGCGATGGCGCTGTGGCCGCTTGGCTGCTTCGTTGACACCTCCAGGCCGCCGACAAAAATGCGCCCGTCGGCGCTGCGCCGGATGCTGAGTTCGGGCTGCTCAATCACCAGCTGCTCAAAGCCCAGCCCCCAGAGGGACGAGGCCGACAGCGCCGCGATCAGGTGCGGCAGGTACACCGCTTCGCGCCCGGCGCTGTCGAACAGGCGCACGTCGTGCAGCTCGAACGAGGGAATTGCGCCCGGCGAACGCGCCGTGATGCTGCCAATGCGCACCGGCACCCCTAACGCCCGGCTGGCTTCTAGTTCCAGACGGGGGCGCAATTCGCCGATTCGCGGCACAATCCAGCCGTGGAGTACGAACCAGCTCAAGCCGAACAGCAACCAGCCCGCCGCCACCAGCCACAGCAGCGCGCGCAGGACTGCAGCCAGCCAGCACAAGCGCCGGGAAGGCAAGGCGGGCAAGGCGAGCGAGGCAGGCGGACTGGGTGAAGTGGACTCCATAAGCTGAAGAATTATGACCGCCGACGCTACCCGCGCCCGGCGCAGAGCCATCAAGTTTTGTGAAGTCTTGTGATGACCCTTTCCGCAACGCCCAGCCCGCTTATCGCATCCGATTCCGCACCCGAACTGCCGCCCGCGTCGGCCTATTCGCGCTATGTCCAGCGCATCCGGCGCCGCTATGCCGCGCAGCTGGCGCTGCTGGCCGACGGCGCCCCGGTGCGCCCGATGATGGAGACCACGCTGGCGGCGCTGCTGGCCAGCGGCCTGGAGACCGGCGCGGCGCTGCGCGTGCTGCGCCAGCTGGTGCTGGAGCGCCTGGTCACGCTCGACTGCGACGGCCCCTGCGACCGCCAGGCACCGCTGGTGCTGGTGACGCGTGCGATGACCGAGTTGGCCGAGCTGGCGCTCGATGTCGCGATGCAGCATGCCCGCGACGGGCTGGACGCCCAGCACGGCGCCCCGCTGGCCAAAGGCGGCGCCCGCGCCCAGATGTGGGTGGTCGGCATGGGCAAGCTCGGCGCACGCGAGCTGAACGTCTCCAGCGACATCGACCTGATCTACGTCTATGACCAGGACGGTGAGACCGCCGGGCGCGCCAGCGACGGACGCGGCCAGATTTCCAACCACGAGTATTTCGCGCGCCAGGTGCGGGCCGTGTTCAGCCTGATCGGCGACGCGACCGAGCACGGCTTTGTCTTTCGCGTCGATCTGGCGCTGCGGCCGAACGGCAACTCCGGCCCGGCGGCGATTTCGCTCAGCGCGCTGGAGGAATACTTTCAGGCCCAGGGCCGCGAATGGGAGCGCTTTGCCTGGCTCAAAAGCCGCGTCGTCGCGCCGCAGCAGGGCATTGCCAGCGGCTCGGCCAAGGCGCTGCGCGGCCTGGTGCTGCCGTTTGTGTTCCGCCGCTACCTCGACTACAACGTGTTTGACGCGCTGCGCGTGCTGCACCGGCAGATCCGCGAGCACGCGGCCAAGCGCTGCGCCGGTCACCCGGAGCGCGCCAACGACGTGAAGATGTCACGCGGCGGCATCCGCGAGATTGAATTTACCGTGCAGGTGCTGCAGGTGGTGCGCGGCGGGCAGTTTCCCGAGCTGCGCACCCGGCCCACGGTGGAGGCGCTGGCGCGCGTCGCCCAGGCGGGCTTGATGCCGCAGGAAACCGCCGCCGCGATGACGCGGGCTTACGACTTTTTGCGCCGCGTCGAACACCGCATCCAGTACCTCGACGACCAGCAAACCCATGTCCTGCCGACCCGCGACGACGACTTGGCCTGGATTGCCCACACGCTGGGTTACCGCGACTGCTGCGCCTTTTTGCACGATCTGGACGCGCACCGCGAGCTGGTCGCTGGCGAATTTGACATCCTGCTCGGCGGCAAACCGGCCGCCTGCAAAGGCTGCGCCAAACCGCCCGCCAGCGCCACCCAGCAGCTCGACGAGTTGCTGGAGCAGCCGCCCGCCGACTGGCCCGAGCAGCTGCGCGAGCGCTTGAAATTGTGGCACCAGCATCCGCGCATCCAGGTGCTGCGCGAAGACTCACGCGTGCGGCTGGCCAGGCTGCTGCAGCGCACCGCCCAATGGCTGCGCGAAGGCCGCGTCACCGAAGAGGCCGCGCTGCGCCTGATCGGCTGGATTGAGCCGCTGCTGCGCCGCGAAAGCTACCTGGCGCTGCTGCTGGAGCGCCCATCCGTCCACGAGCGCCTGCTGCGCCTGCTGGGCGCGGCCAAATGGCCGGCGCGCTACCTGCTGCAGCACCCCGGCGTGATCGACGAATTGAGCAGCGAAGCGCTGCTGCACGAGCGCTTTGACCGCACGCTGTTCCAGAAAGAACTGACACAGCGCCTGGCCGCCCTGAAGCGCACCGACGAAGACGACGAGGAAACCTGCCTGAATCTGCTGCGCCGCGCCCACCATGCCGAGGTGTTCCGCACGCTGACGCGCGATCTGGAAGGCGTGCTGAGCGTCGAGCAGGTGGCCGATGACCTGAGCGCACTGGCCGAAACCATCCTGGCCATCACCACCGCCTGGTGCTGGCAGCACCTGAAAAACCGCCACCGCGACAGCCCGCAGTTCGCCATCATTGCCTACGGCAAATTGGGCGGCAAAGAGCTGGGCTACGGCAGCGACCTGGACATCGTGTTTGTCTATGAAGACGCGGACGAGCGCGCCCCGGAGGTCTATGCCGCCTTCGTGCGCAAACTGATCAACTGGCTGACCGTCAAGACCGGCGAGGGCGACCTGTACGAAATCGACACCGCGCTGCGCCCGAACGGCAACTCCGGCCTGCTGGTAACGTCGTTCGCCGCCTATGCCAACTACCAGCAGCAGCGCGGCAGCAACACCGCCTGGACCTGGGAACACCAGGCGATGACGCGCGCGCGCTTTGTGCTCGGCGACGCGTCGCTGCGCCAGCGCTTTGACGACGTGCGCCAGAGCGTCATCAGCGCGCCGCGCGATGCGGCTGCTCTGGGCGCCGAAATCACCGCGATGCGCGACAAGGTGCGCAAAGCCCATCCAGTCAGACGCGCAGCCGCGCCCGCCAGCGGCTTGGCCGGTGCGGCAGATACGCCCCAGGACGAGATGTTCGATGTCAAGCACAGCGCAGGCGCCATGGTGGACGCCGAGTTTGCGGTGCAGTTCCTGGTGCTGTCGCAGTCGGGCGCGCATCCCGAGCTGCTGGACAACGTCGGTAATATCGCGCTTTTGCAGCGCGCCGAAGCGGCTGGTCTGCTGCCCGGCGGTATCGGCCAGCGGGCCGGCGACGCCTACCGCGAGTTGCGTCGCGTGCAGCACATCGCCCGGCTCAACGAAGCACCGACGCAGGTGCCGCTGGCGCAAGTGCAAGCCGAGCGCGAAGCGATACAGGCGCTGTGGGCGGCGACGTTCCAGCGCATCGGCTGACAGGTCGCCAGGATCGTCAGCCGCAACCGGCGCGGGGCGACGCTAGCCGCCCGCGCTGTCTTTTAAGCAGTGTTGCGGATTTTGCTCACCAGCGCGGTGGTCGAGTAGCCATCGACGAACGGAATCGCCAGCGCCCGGCCGCCGTAAGCCTTGACCACCGCCGTTTCGGCCAATTTTTCCATGTCGTAGTCGCCGCCCTTGACCAGCACATCGGGGCGGAGTTCGGCGATCAGTTCGAGCGGCGTGTTTTCGTCAAACCAGGTCACCAGGCTGACTGATTCGAGTGCCGCCATCAGCGCGGCGCGGTCTTGCTCGCGG
>JAPLPS010000043.1 GCA_026400075.1 Polaromonas sp. | reverse complement strand
GACATCGTTCAGGCGCGGAGCCGCGTCGCCGTGTTCGTCGGTGACCAGCTCCATTAAGAGAACGCCGTCGCAGAAGTTGTACGGCGTTGGCACGCGGACACCGGCGTGGGCCAGCCGGTACAGCGCATCAACCTCGGCGCTTTGCCAGGCCGCTTCGCTGGCTTGGCGACCAAATTTCGTGCCCTTGGCCATCGCCCGCGCCTGACGGGTGTTT
Organism: Polaromonas sp.; assembly: GCA_026400075.1. Taxonomy (GTDB): domain Bacteria; phylum Pseudomonadota; class Gammaproteobacteria; order Burkholderiales; family Burkholderiaceae_C; genus Polaromonas. The sequence continues at coordinate 3,322 of JAPLPS010000043.1, read as the reverse complement.
TTGACCTTGCGGTTTTCGGTGTAATCGACGGCCTTGCGAAAGCTGCGCTGGTCGGCTTCCTTGTAGATCTTGGCGCAGCGGGTTTCGTCGCCACAGCGCACGACATAGACCATCGCTTCCTTGCCGCTCATCAGCTGGCGAACCACGGTGTCGATCAGGCCCTCTTCAACGAGGGATTGCAGTCTTGGAGGTGCTTTCATGAACGCCATTGTGCCCCGCAGGAAGGCAGGCGTGTGCTGGCAGCATGACAGAGCGCAAACCGGGGGACGCTGGCGACTTGCGGCCCGAGGCCTCAGCGGCGCGCCTGCTCGTACAGCCCCTGAACCTTGGCCACGTTGGCCTGCAGCTTTTCGATGCGCGCTGGCCCGGACGGATGGGTGGACAGGAAATTCGGCCCGCCCGCGCCGCCCGCCTTGGCCATCTTTTGCCACAGGCTGACCGAGGCCTGCGGGTTGTAGCCGCCGCGCGCGGCCAGCTCCAGCCCGACCAGGTCGGCATCGGTTTCATCGTCGCGGCTAAAGCGCAGCGTCAGCAGCTGGGTGCCGATATTGGCCGCCACATCGCCGAGCTGGCCCAGTCCGAGCATTTGCGAGCCCAGCGACAGCAAGGTGCCGGTACCCTGACTTTTGGCAATCCGGGAACGGGCGTGTTCGCGCAGCGCGTGGGCCATTTCGTGGCCCATGATCATCGCCGCCTCGTCATCGGTGAGCCTGAGCTTGTCCAGAATGCCGGTGTAAAAAGCGATCTTGCCGCCCGGCATGCAAAACGCGTTGATCTCCTGGCTACTGATCAGGTTGACCTCCCAGCGCCATTGCCGGGAACGCTCGTTCCACTGCGCCGCCTGCGGCACCAGCCGGGCGGCGATCTGGCGCAGGCGCTGCAGCTGCGGGCTGCCCTGCGGCGCCAGGGTGCCTTTGGATTTGGCATCGGCCAGCAGCTTGGCGTATTCCTTGCCGGAGGCGCCTTCCAGCTCCTCGGCGGGCACCAGGTTGCGCAGGCTGGAGGCCGAACCGACATCCACCTGCGCCTGTGACGGCGCAGGCGACGTGCAGGCCGCCGTGGCCGCCGCACCGGCCGCCAGCAGAAAACCCCGGCGGCTTTGCCAGGCAGAGTGTTTGAAATCGCATAAAGAGCACATGCGTGAATAATAGCCACAAATCCATAGCCACGAAGCCCCCACCATGCCGGACAAAACATCTTCCCTGCCGCTTGCCGGGCGCCGCGACGGCCAAGCCCCTGATCTGCAGGCGCTTTCGCTGGAAAAAACCGCCCCAGGCCCTGCGTCGGCAGGCGCAAGCGGTGCGCCCGCCCAGCCCGGCTGGCGCGAGGTCTGGCGCGTCTATCTGGAAGCGGCCACGCTGCGCATGCTGGCGCTGGGCTTTTCGGCCGGGCTGCCGCTGCTGCTGGTGTTTGGCACGCTAAGTTTCTGGCTGCGCGAAGCCGGCATTGACCGCACCACCATCGGCTACCTGAGCTGGGTTGGTCTGGCCTACGGCTTCAAATGGGTCTGGGCGCCGCTGGTGGACCGGCTGCCGATTCCGCTGCTGACGCGCTGGCTCGGGCGGCGGCGCAGCTGGCTGCTGGCCTCGCAGCTGACCATCGTCACCGCGCTGGTCTGCATGGCGCTGACCGATCCGCAGCAGTCGCTGCAGCCGGTGATCTGGTGCGCTCTCGCCGTGGCCTTCGGCTCGGCGACGCAGGACATTGCGCTGGACGCCTACCGCATCGAGTCGGCCAATATGGAGCGCCAGGCCGCGCTGGCTGCCGCTTACCAGACCGGCTACCGGATGGCGATGATCTGGTCGGGCGCGGGCGCGCTGTGGATTGCCGCGCGCTCGGAAATCGTCGGTGCTGCCGCTTACCAGCCCGGCGCCTGGCAGGCCGCTTACCTGGTGATGGCCGCGTCCATGTTGCTGGGCATGGTGACGGTGCTGTTCTCGCCGGAGCCGCAGCGCCGCGAACTGCCGCCCGCCAAAAACGCCGCCGACTGGCTCAAGGGCGCGCTGATTGAACCCTTTGCCGACTTCCTGCGCCGCTACGGCAAACAGGCCGTGCTGATCCTGGCGCTGATTGCGATTTACCGCATCAGCGACGTGGTGATGGGCATCATGGCGAATCCGTTTTATGTCGATATGGGCTACACCAAGGACGAGGTGGCGATGGTGACGAAAATCTACGGCGTCATCATGACGCTGGTCGGCGCCTTTGTCGGCGGCGGCCTGGCGATGCGCTTTGGCGTGATGCGCGTGCTGATGCTGGGCGCGGTGCTGAGCGCCGCCAGCAACCTGCTGTTTGCCTGGCTGGGCAGCCGGGGCCACGATGTCAACTCGCTGATTTTCGTGATTTCGGCCGATAACCTGTCCAGCGGCATTGCCTCGGCGGCCTTCATTGCCTATCTGTCGAGCCTGACCAACATCAACTACTCGGCGACCCAGTACGCGCTGTTCAGCTCGATGATGCTGCTGCTGCCCAAGACGCTGGCCGGTTACTCGGGCGCTTTTGTCGATGCGTTCGGCTACAGCCAGTTTTTTACCGCCACCGCGCTGCTCGGCGTGCCGGCGCTGGCGCTGATCGCGCTGGCGTCGCGTTCCGCTGCTGCTGCCGCCAGCGCGGCGCCCGCCCCGCAAGTCCCGTAAGGGGTAAGGGCGCCAGCCATCCGCCGTCTGCCCGCCCGCCAACTTACTTTATTTACCGCATCTTTACGGCCGCTTCAAGCGCAATTCTCGCGCCCGGCGCACCATCCATTTCAACTGTGACCGCGCCTGCCCGCAGCGCACTTTTCACCCAAGGACAGCCCCATGACCCAGCAGCTTTTGATGATTGAAGACGACGCCCGCCTGGCCGCGATGGTCGGCGAGTACCTGCGCCAGTCGGGCTACGGTTTCACCCACGCAGGCGACGGCGCCAGCGGTCTGGCCGCGCTGCAGGCCAACCCGCCCGACCTGGTGATTCTCGACCTGATGCTGCCCGACATGGACGGCCTGGAAGTGTGCCGCCGCATCAAGGCCCAAGGCGGCGACGCGGCGCGCAGCGCCATCCTGATGCTCACCGCCAAGGGCGACCCGATGGATCGCATCATCGGCCTGGAAATCGGCGCCGACGACTATTTGCCCAAGCCGTTTGAACCGCGCGAGCTGCTGGCGCGCATCCGCGCCGTGCTGCGCCGGGGCGGCGATGGCGGCGCCAGCGGCGGCGCGGCGGCGGGCGGGCACAAGGTGATGCGCTTTGGCTCACTCGAAATCGACCGCGACGCGCGCACCGTCAGCGTCTCGGGCCAGCCGTGCGAGCTGACTTCTTACCAGTTCGACCTGCTCGTGGCGCT
>JAPLPS010000216.1 GCA_026400075.1 Polaromonas sp. | reverse complement strand
AAGCAAAGTCTTGGGCAAACACTGGCCGGTCACGCCGCGCCTGATGCTGACGATTCACCGCGATCTGGCGGCGCGGGTGCCTGCTGACCTGCCCGGCCCGGTGGTGTTTATCGCGATGGCAGAAACGGCGATTGGCCTGGGCCAAGGCGTTTTTGAAGCCTGGAAACGCGCTCACCCTGAGCGCGAGGCGCTGTTCCTGCACACCACGCGCTACCACGTCGGCGACGCGCCCATTCTCGAATTTGAAGAAGCCCACAGCCACGCGCCCCGGCAGTTTCTGCACCAGCCCGCCGGGGCCGCGCTGCAAGCCCTGCTGCAAAGCGCCCGCTCGCTGGTGCTCGTTGATGACGAGGCCAGCACCGGCAACACCTTTTTGAATTTGACCGCCGCCTGCCGCGCCCTGAATCCGGCGCTTGAGCACGTCCATCTGGCGGCCATCACCAACTTCATGGGCCGCGAGGCGAACGAGGCGCTGTCCGGGCGCTTCGGCCTGCCGGTCACGGTGGGCGCGGCGCTCAGCGGCGCCTATCAATTCACGCCCGGCCAGTTGCACAGCGCCGCCGGTGCCGCGCAACTGTTTGAATCCCACGCAGATCGGGGTGCCAGCGCCAGCTTTGGCCGCCTTGGCGTGAACCGCCCGCTCGACCAGCCGAGCGCGCTGGCCGAGCGCCTGCGCGCCAGCATCGCCCCGCACCAGCGCGTACTGGTGCTGGGCACCGGCGAATTCATGCACATGGCGTTTTTGCTGGGTCTGGCGCTGGAAGCGGGCGGCGTCGATGTCGCCGTGCAATCGACCACGCGCTCGCCGATTTTGCAGTGGGGCGCGGTCAGCCATAGCCTGAACTTCCCCGACAACTACGGCGAGGGCGTGGAAAATTTTGTTTACAACGTCGCGCCCGGCCAGTACGACCACGTTTTCATCTGCCACGAAACACCACCGAACGCGGCGCTGCAGCAGCTGGCCCAGGCCGTCAAAGGCCGCCTGTTTCATTTCCTATCCGAGAGCCATTGTGAAGAAATTTCTGTTCGTTGACCTCGATGACACGCTGTTCCAGACGCCCGGCAAATGCGCGGATGAAAAAGACCTGCAGCCCGCCGCTTATTTAAAAGACGGCTCGGCCTGCTCGTTTTCCACGCCGCGCCAGCGCGCCTTTTTCGCGCTGATGAACCAGGAAATGACCTTGATTCCGGCCACGGCGCGCAACCGCGACGCGCTGAGCCGGGTTGATTTGCCGTTTTCCAGCCACGCCATCATCGACTACGGCGGCGTGCTGCTGACACCGGACGGCACGCCCGATGGCGACTGGCTGGACTTGATGCGCGCCGACATGGCGCTGGCGCTGGACGGCCTGAAAGAAGCCATCACGGTGATTGACGACTATTCAGCCAGCGTTGGTTTAAAAGGCCGGGCGCGGCTGATTGAAGATTTCGCCACGCCGTTTTACATCGTCGTCAAAGACCCGGACAAGCAGGCCGAGCGCCTGGCGCTGATCGAGCGCGAAGCCCTGACGGACTGGATTGCCAGCGCAACCGGCCAAAACTTTTACCTGCACCGCAACGGCAACAACCTGGCCGTGCTGCCCAAATCGCTGAACAAGGCCCGCGCCGTCCACTACCTGCGCCAGCAACTGCAAGCCGAACACGGCGACATCATGACGCTGGGCATGGGCGACAGCCAGTCCGACGCCCGCTTCATGGCCGCCTGCGACTACGCCATTGTGCCCAGCGGCACGCAATTGGCCGCGCTGACCGTGGGTGCGCTATGACAACAACCGCAACGACAACAGCAACAACATTTCACGGAAGCTACCACCCCGGCGATGTGACGTTCTTGCTCAAGCGCCTGCCGCCGCAGCCCTTTGTCGATGTGGCGCGCAAGGAGCAGCTGATCCAGTCCGGCGCCCGGCATTACAGCGAAATGCTCTCGCCCGAGGCGCTGCCGTCGCCGCGCTATCTGGCGGTCTTTAAAGCCGCCTGCGCAGCCAACCGGGCGCAGATGGCCAGCGACTGCCTCACGCTGGCGGCGTTGATTGCGGCGCGGCGCAGCGGGCCGATCACGCTGGTGTCGCTGGTGCGCGCGGGCACGCCGGTCGGCGTGATTTTGAAACATTTGCTGGCGCAGGTGCTGGGGCGCGAAGCGGCGCATTATTCCGTCTCCATCGTGCGCGACCGGGGCATTGACGAAGTGGCGCTGCGCCACATTCTGGCCCAGGGCCATGCGCCCGAATCCATCGTTTTCATCGACGGCTGGACCGGCAAGGGCGTGATTTCCCGCGTGCTCGAAGAGGCTGTGGACGGCTTCAACCAGCGCCACGGCACCGCCATCGACAAGGGGCTGTACGTGCTGTCCGACCTGGCCGGAACCGCCGCCTGCGCCGCCTCGTCGGCCGATTACCTGATTCCGTCCAGCATCCTGAACGCCACCGTGTCCGGGCTGGTCAGCCGCTCGGTTTTGAATGAATCCATCGGCCCCGGCGACTTTCACGGCTGCGTGTATTACGCGGACTTTGAAGCGCATGACCTGTCGCGTGAGTTTGCCGACAGCCTGATCGCCGAAGGTATCGCCCAGGCCCAACGCCACGGCCCCCGTGACAATGACAGCTTGAACACGCCGACGCCGATGAACCGCGCCGACGCCGCCGCAGTCTCCAGCGAATTTCTGCGCGCCACGATGGCCCAGCACGGCATCAGCGATGTCAATCTGGTCAAGCCCGGCATCGGCGAAGCCACCCGCGTGCTGCTGCGCCGCGTGCCGCGCCTGCTGATCGTGCGCGACCCCGACGCGCCGGATGTGGCGCATTTGACACTGCTGGCGGCTGAAAAATCGGTTCCGGTCATCGTCGATGCCGCCCTGCCCTACCAGGCCGTTTCGCTGATCCAGAGCGCCCTCGATGGCTGATAAAAAAATGCTCGGCGCCTCGCTGTACGTGCCCGCCACGCACAAAGACCTGCAGCAAATCGCCAATGGCCAGTTGCTCGGCGATGTGCGCTCGCTGATCTTTTGCACCGAAGACGCGGTGGCCGACAGCGAACTGGGTTACGCGCTGTTCAACCTGTCGCTGGCGCTGCAGCAAATGCCTGAGCGGCCCGGCATCAATCGCTTTGTGCGCGTGCGCAGCCCCGACATCCTGAAACGGGTGCTGGACATGCCCGGCGCCGACAAGCTGAGCGGCTTTGTGCTGCCCAAAATAACCCGGCACAATTTCGACGCCTATTTCCAGAAGATTCGCGGGACGCACCACCAGCTGATGCCAACGCTGGAAACCGCCGAAGTCTTTGACGAAGGCGAGATGAAGCTGTTTCGCCAATGCCTGCAAGCGCCCGGCGTGCGCGAGCATATTCTGGCGCTGCGCATCGGCGGCAACGACCTGCTGGCGCTGCTGGGCATTCGGCGCCCGCGCCACCTGACGATTTACCGCACGCCGCTGGGCGCGGTGATTTCCCGGCTGGTGACGACTTTTTTACCGCACGGTTTTGCGCTGAGCGCGCCGGTGTTTGAACACCTGGGCAACCCGGCCCTGCTGGCGCAGGAAGTGCAGGAAGACCTGGCCCACGGGCTGACTGGCAAGACCGCGATTCACCCCAGCCAGGTCGCGCAAATCGAGCAGCATTACCGCGTCCAGCGCAGCGATATGGAAGTGGCGCAGCGCATCATCGACGGCGCTAGCCCGGCGGTTTTTAAAATGAACGATTCGATGTGCGAAGTCGCCACGCACCGTGCCTGGGCGCATGGCGTGGTCGAGCAGGCGCGCGTCTTTGGCATCCAGCACGGCGAGGGCGACAGCCCTTGCCTCAACCCACAAGCGGCTAACCCCGACAAGGCTTCACAACATGACTGATTTTTCACGCGGACAAAAAGGAAAACTCGCCGACCTCGGCTGCACCGGCCTGTTTGCCGTCACGCTGGCGCTGGATGCGCCCGGCATCGACATCGATGTGAGCTGCTTTGGCCTGGACGCCAGCGGCCAGCTCTCCGACGAGCGCTTCATGGTGTTTTTCAACCAGAAATCCTGCCCCGGCGGCGGCGTGACGCTAGAGCTGGGCAGCAACACCTCTACCTTCAACACCGATGTTTCGCGCCTGCCCGAGACGATTCACAAACTGGTCTTCACCGCCGCCATCAACGGCGCCGGCACGATGCGCCAGCTCGGCGCCAGCAGCCTGCGCCTGGGCAGCGCCTTTTTTGCCTTTTCCGGCGCCGACTTTCAGAATGAAAAAGCCGTGATCGTCGGCGAACTCTACAAGCGCGACGGCCAGTGGCGCTTTGGCGCGGTCGGCCAGGGCTTTAACGGCGGCCTGTCGGCGCTGCTCAAGCATTTTGGCGGCACCGAAGCGGCGCCAGATGCTCCGGCTCCGGCCCCAGCCCCAGCCCCAGCCCCGGCAGCAGCAGCGCCAGCGGCCGCCCCGGCACCCGCGCCCGCCCCGGAAACCAAAAAAGTCTCGCTGTCCAAAATCACGCTGGAAAAACGCGGCGACAAAATTTCGCTGGAAAAACCCGGCCGACTCGGCTTTGGCCGCACCCGCGTGAACCTGAACTGGAACCAAGCCGCCCCCGCCGAGGCCAAAAAATCCGGTTTTCTAAGCCGGGTACTGGGCGGCGCGTCCCGCTCCAGCAGCGGCATCGACCTCGATTTGGGCTGCATGTTTGAGCTGATGGACGGCACGCCCGGCTGCGTGCAGGCGCTGGGCAACAGCTGGGGCAATTTCGGCCTGCCGCCCTATATTCACCTCGACGGCGACGACCGCTCCGGCACCAACGCGGGCGGGGAAAACATCTTCATCAACGGTGACCAGTTCCACCAGATCAAGCGGGCGCTGATTTTCACCTTCATCTACGACGGCGCGCCCAACTGGGCCGTCACCAACGGCGTCGTCAGTATCGAAGTGCCGGGCCGCGCCCCGGTCGAAGTGCGCCTGGACAACGGCAGCGACGCGCCGATGTGCGCCATTGCGATGTTAGAAAACAAGGGCGGGAATCTCGAAATCACCAAGCTGGTCGAGTATTTCCAACAAAACGGCAGCAAAAGCATGCACCAGCAGATCAACGAGCGCTTTAACTTTGGCCTGCGCTTCAAGGCGGGCAGCAAGGACTGAAAGCGGGTGCTTGGGCGCTCAGGCGTCCACCATCTGCACCACGGCCAGACGCCCGCCCTCGCCTTTGGCCAGCAGAATTTGCTGGCCGTCCTTGAGTTCAATCTTGCCGCCGACCGGCACAGCGGTTTTGCTGGCCACGTCCATCAGGTCGCTCAGCCCCTCGTTCACCAGCCACCAAACGCCGTTGTGCAGCACGAAGTAGCCGACGCGCTTTCTCTGCGCGGGCGTGAGCCGCTCATTGGGCGCGATCAGGTTGTTCACATGCCAGAGAAACAGCGACTGGCCCGTCCAGACCATCAGCCGGTGGTTGTCGGGCCGGTAATTTCCCGCCTGGCGTGACGAGTAAAGATTCAGAACCGGCAGCTTTCCCTTGAACGGCGTGCCGCAAAACGGGCAGCAGGGCCGCGTGCTGTTGTCAAACACATACCATTTCTGGCCGCAATCGGGGTTCAGGCAGGGCTGGATCAGGTCCACCGTTTTGACCAGCGCGGTTTCCCAGTCATTGGCCGAGGGGCGCAGCGCGGGCTGGTGCAGCGCCGTGACAAAGGCTTGGTGAAACAGCGGCGCCAGATAAGGGCCGGTGACGGTGTAGGGGATTTTTGCCGTGTCCGCCCAGGGCAGCTCGGCGGGTTTGGCGTCCTGCGCCCGGATGCGGTTGCTGGCGTCGCTCGGATGCTCGACGAACAGCGCCTTTTCACCCATGTGCAGCGACTCGTCGCGGATTTCGTCGTCCAGGTCGTGTACCTTGCCGCCGCGCAGCGGGTGGCGGTAAAGCAAATACATGTAGAGCAGCACCGCCAGCGCGTGCTGGTCGGTTTCGCGCCGGGGCAGCTGGCGCTGCGGGTCGTCCCTGGCCAGATGGCTGGTCATCACGACTTCGGGGGCGATGAAGTCGGGCGTGCCGACCACGTCCGGCGGGTACTTGCCCGGCACCACCAGGCCGTCCACATCAATCACGCAGGCGTGGCCCCCGGCGGGATCGACCAGCACGTTTTTATACGACAGATCGGAGTGGGCCAGGCCCATCATGTGCATTTTTTTGACCGCCCGGGCAATCAGCAAGCCTACCTTGAGGTGATTGAGCCAGTCGCCCAGCTCGCGCGGGTCCATGAAGCGGCTGCGGTGGCTGGCCGAGGTGAACCATTTGCCCTCTTTTTCCCGGCCCTTGATGCCCAGCGTGTCGCCGCCTTTGGAGCCGAACTCCATGAAAAAATGTGCCGGGTAGGCGGGCGCGACCAGCCCCAGTTTGCCATCGTGCTCCAGCGCGGCGCTGGGCCAGCAAAACAGGTTTTTCCAGTAATCGCCGCCGCTCTGATTGAACAGGCTGTCGCGGTATTTGCCGGTAATCATTTGCAGCCGGTCTTTGGCCTGCGCATCCTGCGGGGTTTTGAAAAACGCCACCACATAGGATTTGTCCGGCGAAAAATAGACATCCTTCATGGCCCCGGAGCCAATGATTTCATCCATGTATTCGACCAGCTGCCCGTCAAACGTGCGGCATTGAACCAGCTTGGCCATCAGGCGCTTCTCCTCAAAATGTCAGTCACGGCTGGGCAGGCGGCTACGGCTACAACTACCACAGCACGGCAATCGTGCGGTCATCGTGGTGCCCTGGGGTAAAGAAAGTCAGCCAGTCCGTCAGCGCTTTTTGCGGCTCGGGCGCGGCTAGCAGCGGGCTGATTTCGTCCCACAGCGCGTCCCATTTGGCTGCATCGGCCAGACCGTTGTCGGTTTCAAAGCGCGGGTCGGAAATGCCGTCGGTCATCAACATCACGGCCTTGAGGTCGCTGTAGCAGCCGAGCACCAGGCGCTTGCCAAAGTCCGGGTCAGTCAGCGCGGCGCGGTCTAAAAAGCGGGTCTGACCGGCAAACTCGCCGCTGTCGGGCTTACCCATCAGCCTGAGCTTGCCCTGCGGCCCGTAAGCGGCAATCGCGCCGTCGCCCATCCAGAATGTGGCCAGAAAAGTCTCATCGCCGTCGCGCCGGACGACGGCGGCCAGCAGCGTCGTCGCGTAGTCTTTGGCGGCAGCGCCTTGGCTCTCGGCCTCCTGCTCGATGGCCTCGACAGCCAGTTTGCTCGCCGCCTGAAACAGCCGGTAAAACGGCGCGTGCATGGCCTGACTGGCCGCCTCCCAGTCGCTGGCCCAGCCCGCCAGCGCCTGCCTCATATCGGCGCCGAACGCGCCAGACAGTTGCGCGGCGATGTGCTTTCCGGCGGCTTGAACCGCCAGTTTTGAACCCCAGCGGGAGTTTTTGGCGCTGCCCGCACCATCGGCCACGATCAGCAGGCTCCAGCCCGAGGCGTCATCGTGCTGAACAAAAAAGTCATCATCCCGAAAGCTGCCCACATGCTCGTGGGAGCGCCCCCGGCGGCTCGCCGCCGCGATCTGAAAGCCCGGCCCGGCAATCAAGGCGGCATCGGTGTGCGGCTTGAAATAGGGGTCATCGGCGGGCGGCTCCAGCTGCTTCCACAAGCTGCGCGGGTCGGGGTTGACGAACAGCAGGCATTCGCCCGCGTGCTCGGCCACGCCGTCGCAGCTCCAGCGCAGGGCGATTTTGTAGTCGCCATCGACCAGCGGCGTTCCGCGCATCTCGCCAGAAGCCGGATCAAACGACAGGCCGACGTCCACTGGCAGCCGGGCGTCGCAGATGCTGACCGGGTTTCCCGCCAAGTCTTTGCCCTCCAGCCGAGCGGCATAGGGCTGGCCGACTCTGGCGTTGGACAGCTGAAACTGGATGCGCGGCGCAACGGGTTTAGCCACGAGCCAGAGCGCGCTGATGTCCCGCAAATACACTTCCGTGGCCTCGCGCAGCGCCGAACATTGTAAAAAAATTGTCAGCTCGACAGGCGTCGCCGTGCTTCTGGCCTGCGCCAACGGGTCTAACCTTTTTTCAGCCGCATCGCCCGGTGAACTGGGCGAAAACACATGCTGAATCAAGG
>JAPLPS010000237.1 GCA_026400075.1 Polaromonas sp. | reverse complement strand
GTGAATTACCAGTCGGCCGGTACGGTCGAATTCGTCGTCGGCAAAGACCAGAGCTTTTATTTCCTGGAAATGAACACCCGCCTGCAGGTCGAGCACCCGGTGACGGAATGCATCACCGGGCTGGACTTGGTCGAGCTGATGATCCGCGTCGCCGCTGGCGAAAAACTGCCGATCACGCAGGCCGATGTCAAGCGCGACGGCTGGGCGATTGAATGCCGTATCAACGCCGAAGACCCGTTCCGGGGTTTCCTGCCCTCGACGGGCCGTCTGGTGCGCTTTCAGCCGCCCAAGGCGACCATGTTTGCGTCCGACACCGAGCAGTGGCTGGGCGTGCGCGTCGATACTGGCGTGCAGGACGGCGGCGAAATCCCGATGTATTACGACTCGATGATCGCCAAGCTGATCGTTCACGGCACGGATCGCAACGACGCGATTGCCAAGATGCGCGAAGCGCTGAACGGCTTTGTGATTCGCGGCGTCAGCAGCAACATTCCGTTCCAGGCGGCGCTGCTGGCCCATCCGAAATTTGTTGCGGGTGATTTCAATACCGGCTTTATCGCCGAAAACTATGCGAACGGCTTCCGCGCCGACGATGTTCCGCACGATGACCCGGATTTCCTGGTCGCGCTGGCCGCCTACGTGAACCGCCGCATCCGCAGCCGCGCTGCTGGCATCAGCGGCCAGCTGCCCGGCCACGGCGTGACGGTGGGCGAAGAGTTTGTCATCATCGGCCTGGGCCTCGAAGGCGAGAACACGCCGCAAAAAGCCTCGGTGCGCGACTTCGAGGTGGGCTCTGGCTCCAGCGCGGTCGAGACGGCGGGCAAGCGTTATGAAATCTGCAGCGGCTGGCATCTGGGCGGCGCACGCATCAGCGGCAGCGTCAACGGCCAGCCTTTCGCGGCCCAGGTCGAGCGTGGCGTCGGCGGCAACCCGCTGGCCCTGCGCATCAACCACAACGGCACCCGCCTCGATGCGCTGGTGCTGTCGCCACGCGCCGCCGAGCTGCACGCCTTGATGCCTTACAAGGCGCCGCCGGACATGAGCCGCTTCGTGCTGTCGCCGATGCCCGGCCTGCTGGCGGAAGTGTCGGTGCAGGTGGGCCAGAAGGTTCAGGCTGGCGAGCGTATTGCCGTGATTGAAGCGATGAAGATGGAAAACGTGCTGTTTGCCACTGCCGACGGCGTGGTCAGCAAGGTGCTGGCCAACAAGGGCGAGTCGCTGAGCGTGGATCAGCCGATTGTGGAGTTTGCATAAATGGCTGTGAATCGTCCTTTCAAGGTGCTGGGTATCCAGCAAATCGCCATCGGCTCGACCAGCAAGGACCGGCTGCGCACGCTGTGGGTCGATATGCTGGGGCTGGAGCTGACCGGCAATTTTGTCAGCGAGCGCGAGAACGTCGATGAAGACATCTGCGCCATCGGCAGCGGCCCGTTCAAGGTCGAAGTCGATTTGATGCAGCCGGTCGATATCGAGAAAAAACCCGCTGTTCACGCCACGCCGCTGAACCACATCGGGCTGTGGATTGACGATCTGCCGGTTGCCGTGGAATGGCTGACGGCGCAGGGCGTGCGCTTTGCGCCGGGCGGCATCCGCAAGGGCGCAGCCGGGTTTGACATCTGCTTCATGCACCCCAAGGCGAGCGAGGAGTTTCCGATTTCCGGCGAGGGCGTGCTGATTGAGATGGTGCAGGCGCCGGTTGAGGTGATTGCCGCTTTCGCGGCCTTGGCGCAGGGCGCTGCTGCGTAAAGCTGCGCTTTCCTTAAAAAACCGCTGGCAGATCACGTCTGCCAGCGGTTTTTTCGTTGGTGCGGGGTGCTCAGGCTTTTTTCTCGCGCTGCGCCCGTGAGCGGACCAGCGCGGCTTCAATCATGGCGCGCTTGCGTTCGGCCACGGCGCTGTCGGCGGTCGGCGCGGCGGGCTGCTCGACGGGGGTGTCTGGCGCTGATGCGGCTGTTTCGTCGTCTTCAGGCGCGTCAAGAGGCTTGTCTTCTTGGTTTTGGCGGCGCAGATGCGCTGCATAGCGGTCGCGGGCGGTGTCGGCTTGCGGTGCTGACCAGGCGTTCCAGCCGGTCAGCGCGCCGCTCACATTTTCCAGGCTGATGCAGTCCACCGGGCAGACCGGCACGCACAATTCGCAGCCGGTGCAATACGCTTCAATCACGGTATGCATCAGCTTGTTGCTGCCGAAGATGGCATCCGTCGGGCAGGCTTTCAGGCACAGGGTGCAGCCTATGCACCAGGCTTCATCAATGACAGCGACGGCACGCGGGCCTTCAGGGCCGTGGGCGGGATTCAGAGGCTGCGCCGGTAATCCGGTGATGCGCGACAGGCGCTCAACGCCTTGCGCGCCGCCGGGCGGGCACTGGTTGATGGCGGCCTGGCCAGCAGCAATGGCCTGCGCGTAGGCCGCGCAATCGGGGTAGCCGCAGCGCGTGCATTGCGTCTGGGGCAAGGCTGCGTGCAGGCGCTGAAAAAGAGAGAGGTTGTTGGGGGAGTTCACCGGCCCATTTTCCCACCAGGTCGGGTTCGCTGAAGCGCCACCCCTGTTTTCAAGGGTGGC
>JAPLPS010000141.1 GCA_026400075.1 Polaromonas sp. | reverse complement strand
GGGCGACTCGCCAAAACAGCGGCGGTAGTCGCTGGAAAAACGCCCCAGGTGATTGAAGCCCCAGTGCAGGGCGAGCCCGGAAATGGCGCTCGCAGGCTCGCCCCGGCTCAAGTCGCTGCGCACGCCTTCCAGACGCGTGCGGCGCAGGAAACTCATCACCGTGGTGCCGCGCGCCTGGCGAAAACCCTCGCTCAGCGTGCGCACGCTGCAGCCCACGGCAGCGGCAATTCGCTCCAGCGTCAGCGGCTCACGGACATGCGTGCGGATGTAGTCCTCGGCCCGCTTGACATGGCGCGGCGCCAGACTGGCGCAGGGCTGGCGCAAAGCGGTGCTGAACGAGTGTTCGTGCTCCAGCAGCAGGTGCAGCAGCACGGCGTCCTCCAGGTTCTGGATAACAGGCTGGGGCGGCGCCAGCCCAGTCGCACCGGCATGGCTGAGCAGCCACTGCAGCAGGCCGATCCAGCGGCGCTGAATCCCCGCATCGCTGGCGCTAAAGGGCGAGAACTGCAAGGGGCGCTGCAGCGGCTGCTGCAGCAGCGCCGCACATTTGGCCTCCAGCGCCGCCTGATCGACGCGGACATTGCAGCGCTCGCTGTCGCCGCTAAAGCGCTTGCTTACTGACTGGCCTGCCGAATCGACGACGACAAAACCGCAGCCGCCATCGGCCTGGCCGGTCGGCGTCGTGACCCGCGAAAAGCCGCGCACCTGCGTCGTGACCAGTACAAAAGGGCGGTCGCCCGCCTGCTCAATTTCTATTTCTGTGCCAAAAGAAAGCGTCGCCAGACCCAGCCGCCCGAGCTGCGCGGTACGCAGGCGCATGCCGAAATCGCCACTGCGGCCCAGCAGGCGCAGGCGGTTGCTGTTGTAAACGTCCGAGAGCCGGGACGAGGCCTGAGCGACATCCGGGCTGAACAGCGCCGTCTCGGCGCCGCCCAGCGCGTGTTCGGCATGCCAGCCCAGCAGCTGGGTCTGGCGCGCCAGGTCAGTTTCTGCGCTGTGGCACATCATGGAAGTCATACGCTTTTCCCTGAAAAATGCCATGAGGCGCCGCCCTCTCACGGCCATCAACAGCCCGCGTGGGCCGCATCGAGGACGGCAGGCGTCCCGTCACAAACCGCCGAGGGCCAGATACTTGGTTTCCATGTACTCGCCCAGACCGTGGCTGGAGCCTTCGCGGCCAACGCCCGAGAGTTTAACGCCGCCAAACGGCGCCACCTCGGTCGAAATCATGCCGGTATTGACGCCAACCATGCCGTATTCGAGCTGCCTGGAAACGCGCCAGACCCGGCCGTGATCCTTGGAGAACAAGTAAGCCGCCAGACCAAACTCGGTGTCGTTGGCCATCTGCACCGCCTCGGCTTCGGTTTTGAAGCGAAACAGCGGCGCGACCGGGCCGAAAATTTCCTCTTTCGCCACCGCCATCGCGGGCGTCACGTCGGCCAGAATCGTCGGCTCAAACCAGGTGCCGCCCAGCGCGTGGCGCTTGCCGCCGGTGACGACGCGCGCGCCTTTGTCAATCGCGTCGCGCACCAGTTCCTCGACCTTGGCGATGGCAGGCTCGTCAATCAGCGGGCCTTGCGTGACGCCTTCTTCGACGCCGTTGCCGACTTTCAAGCCAGCCACCGCTGCGGCCAGTTTGGCGGCAAAGGCTTCATACACGCCGTCCTGAACCAGAAAGCGGTTCGAGCAGACGCAGGTCTGGCCCGCGTTGCGGTATTTGGAAGCGATGGCGCCCGCGACGGCGGCATCGAGGTCGGCGTCGTCAAACACGATGAAGGGCGCATTGCCGCCGAGTTCCAGCGACATTTTTTTGACCGTGCCGGCGCACTGCTGCATCAACAGCTGGCCAATCGGCGTCGAGCCGGTAAAGGTCAGCTTGCGCACCACCGGGCTGGCCGTCATCACGCCGCCGATGGCGCTGGCCTTGCCGGTCACGACGCTGAAGACGCCAGCGGGCACGCCCGCGCGCTCGGCCAGCTCGGCCAGGGCGAGGGCCGACAGCGGCGTCTGCTCGGCGGGTTTCAAAATGATGGTGCAACCGGCGGCCAGCGCGGGCGCGACCTTGCGGGTAATCATCGCCGACGGGAAATTCCACGGCGTGATAGCCGCGCAGACGCCGACCGGCTCTTTAATCACGACCAGCTGGCGATCTTTGAACGGCGACGGAATCACCTCGCCGTAGGCGCGCTTGGCCTCTTCGGCAAACCACTCGACATAGGCGGCGGCGTAGGCGATTTCGCCGCGTGACTCGGCCAGCGGCTTGCCCTGCTCGGCGGTCATCAGCTTGGCCAGGTCTTCCTGGTTCGCCAGCATCAGGTCAAACCAGCGGCGCAGGATGCGGCTGCGCTCGGCGGCGGTCGTTTCGCGCCAGGTTTTCAGCGCCGTCTCGGCGGCGGCAATGGCGCGCTCGGTCTCGGCGGCGCCGCAGCGCGGCACGCTGGCAATCACCGCGCCGGTGGCCGGATTGGTGACTTCGATTCTTTCGCCGCTGTCGGCAGGCACCCAGGCGCCGTCGATATAGCAGGCCTGGCGCAGCAGGCTGGGGTCTTTGAGTTCCATCATGAGCTGTGTTTCCTTCGGTGTTTGCGGGGGTATTAGTAAGCGGCGCCAGAGTTGGCAGCGCCCGATTTTTTGAACTTGTCGGCCAGCGCCAGCGCCGAATTGCGCAGCAGCAGGGCATCAACGCCGACCAGCAAAAAGCGCGCGCCCATCGCCTGATAAGCCGCCGCCACCGCCGGGTCGGCAGAAAAAACGCCCGCCGCCTTGCCCGCCGCCGCAATCGCCGCAATCGCGCCTTCGACGGCTTCCTTGACCTGCGGGTGGCCCGGATTGCCCAGGTGGCCCATAGACGCGGCCAGATCGGACGGGCCGATAAACACCGCATCGACGCCCTCGACCTGCAAAATCTCCGCCAGCGCGGCCAGGCCGGTGGTCGATTCGATTTGCACGATCAGGCACATTTCCTGGTCGGCCTGGCCGAAATAGTCTTTCACGCCGTTCCAGCGCGCCGCCCGCGCCATCGCCGTGCCGACGCCGCGAACGCCGTGCGGCGGGTAGCGCATCGCGCGCACCAGCTGCTCGGCGTCGTCGGCGCTTTCCACCATCGGCACCATCAGCGTCTGCGCGCCGCCGTCGAGCAGCTGCTTGATGCGCGCCGTGTCGTGGTCCACCGTGCGCACGACCGGACGCACCGGGGAGGGCGCGAGCGCCTGCAGCTGCTCGATGATGGAGCGCAGGTCGTTCGGGCCGTGCTCGCCGTCGATCAGCAGCCAGTCAAAGCCGGTGCTAGCGACAACTTCGGCGGTGTAGGCGTTGGCCAGACCGAGGAACAGGCCGATTTGCGTCTCGCCCGCTGCCAGCGCACGCTTGAATTCATTGAGAGGCATTTGCATGGAAAAAGGCTCCGGTGGGGGTCAGACAAAGCGGCAGGTGATGTTGCCCATCGGGCCGTAATCGACGTGGAAGGTGTCGCCCACGCTGGCCGCCACCGGGCGGGTGAAGGAGCCCGCCAGAATGATCTGGCCCGGCTCCAGCGCCACGCCGTGCGGCGCAAAGCGCCGCGCCAGCCACGCGATGCCGTTGGCCGGGTGGTTCAGCACGCCAGCGGCGACGCCGGTTTCCTCGATCACGCCGTTGCGGTAGAGCAGCGCCGAAATCCAGCGCAAATCCAGATCCATCGGCTTGATCGGACGCCCGCCCATGATGATGCCGGCGTTGGCCGCGTTGTCGGAAATGGTGTCGAAGACCTTGCGCGGGCGCTTGGTTTGCGGGTCAATGCGCTGCGAGCGCGCATCAATCAGTTCGAGCGCCGGCATCACGTAGTCGGTGGCCGAGAGCACGTCGAGCATGGTGACGTTCTCGCCTTCGAGCCGGTCTTTCAGGATGAAGGCCAGCTCGACCTCGATCATCGGCACGATGAAGCGGCTGCACGGAATCTCCGCGCCATCGGCAAACACCATGTCATCGAGCAGCGTGCCGTAGTCCGGCTCGTTGATTTGCGAGGACATCTGCATGGCGCGCGAGGTCAGGCCGATTTTGTGGCCGACAATCTTGCGGCCCTCGGCCAGCTTGATGCGTATCCATTCTTTTTGAATCGCGTAGGCGTCGGCAATGGTGATGTCCGGGTGCGCCAGCGAAATCTGGCCGATCTGCTGGCGGGTTTGTTCGGCGTGGTGAATGCTGCGGGCTATCGATTCGATCAATTCTTGGTCAAGCATGTTGCGTCCTCCTGGGGGTCAAGTCTTTTTGTAGCGGGTGTGAATGTTGTTTTTCTTCCACGTCCCGGCTTCGCTGAATTCAGAGAATTCCATCGACAGCGCCAGGCCGTGCTGGTCAAAAAAGGCGGCGAAATGCGCGCTCATCATCGCGAACAGCTCGTCGCAGGCTTTTTTCTTTTCGGCCTCGCTGCGCCCGGCGCCCACCTTGAGCGAGGCGTGGACAAAAGCGTCGTCAGCCCGGCTGCCATCGGCGATGCAGTACTCGCTCAGGCGGTGGGCGCGCACGCGGATGCCGCCAATCGGGAAGACCCCGCCCTGGTCAATCAAGATCTGGGCAGATTTGCGCAGCAGGCCGGGGATGTCGGCCTGCTCGCCCAGGTTGTCGGTGTATTCGTAAACGAGATGGGGCATGCGTGGCTCCGGGTCAAAGGGGTTCTGGCTTGGCTTACAGCGGGAAAATCGCGTTGATCTGGCCGGTGCCCGACGAGCCAAAGTAAGGCGTGATGATCTCGGCCTTGCCCTGGTATTCCTCCGCGCCGAGCACGCCCAGCAGCATCGCCGTGTCGTGCATATTGCCCTCGCCGTGGCACTTGGTGGCGTACTCGGCCAGCATGCCGCAGAAGGTTTTCCAGTCGCCGTTTTTCCACAGCTCGACGACATGGTGATCGACGGTTTCCAGGAACGGATTCCAGACCTTGTGCATGAATTCTTCAGCCGTGCCGTTTTGCGCGAAGCGGTGCGACAGCGAGCCGCTGGCCAGCACGGCGACGGTGCCGTCGTACTGCTCTTCGATGGCGCGGCGCACGGCGCGGCCCAGTTCGATGGAGTCGGCCAGGTTATGCACGGTACACAGCGCCGAGACCGACACCACCTTGAAGTGCTGGTCGGCGTTCATGTAGCGCATCGGCACCAGCGTGCCGTACTCCAGCGCCAGGCTGGTCGCGTCGTGGGCGCGGGTATGCACGCCTGCCTGGGTCGCGGCGTTGGCCAGCAGATGGCCCAGCGCCGGGTTGCCGCTGTAGGCAAACGGCAGGTTCTTGATGAAGTGCGGCAGCTCGTTGCTGGTGTAAATGCCCTCCCAGGACGGCGCGCAGTTGATGTGGTAGCCGCCGTTGACCAGCCAGTGCGTGTCGAACACGACGATGGTGTCCACGCCGAGTTCGCGGCAGCGGCGGCCAATTTCCTGATGCCCCTCGATGGCAGCCTGGCGGCAGCCCTTGTGCGGCCCGTCCAGCTCGGACAGGTACATCGACGGAACGTGCGTGATTTTGGCGGCGAGTGCGAGTTTTCCCATTTGCTTGTCTCCTTTAAATAATTTGAACAACTAAACCAATAAGCTCAGACGCCCCAGCGCGGGATGTGGTGGCTGCCGTAGGAAACCGCGACGTTCTTGGCTTCGCAGAACACGTCGTAGCTGTAGTGGTTGCCTTCGCGGCCGGTGCCCGATGCCTTGGTGCCGCCGAAAGGCTGGCGCAGGTCGCGCACGTTCTGGCTGTTGACAAAGCACATCCCGGCCTCGATGGCCTTGGCCATGCGCATCACGCGGCCGGTGCTTTCCGTCCACAGGTAGGACGACAGGCCGTAAGGCGTGTCGTTGGCGATGCGGATCGCGTCCTCTTCGGTCTTGAAGCGGATGATGCAGGGCACAGGGCCGAAGATTTCGTCCTGGGCAATCGTCATCTTGTTATCGACATCGGCAAACACCGTTGGCTGAACCCAGAAGCCGTTTTTAAAGCGCTCGTCCACCTGCGGCGTGCCGCCGCCGAAGACCACGGTGGCGCCTTCGCGCTTGCCGATCTCGATGTAGCGATTGACCTTGTCCCTGTGGCCCTGGCTGATCATCGGGCCGATGATGGTGTTCGGATCCATCGGGTCGCCGACCGTCAGGCGCGAGGCGCGCAGCGCAAAATCGGCAACGAACTTGTCGTAAATCCCGCTCTGCACGATGATGCGCGAACCAGCAGTGCAGCGCTCGCCGTTGTTCGAGAAGATCATGAAAATCGCCGCGTCCAGCGCGCGCTCGTAGTCGGCATCGTCAAAAATCACGAAAGGCGATTTGCCGCCCAGCTCCATCGAGAACTTCTTCAAGCCCGCCGATTTGACGATGCGGTTGCCGGTCTGCGTCGAGCCGGTGAAAGAGATCGAGCGCACGTCGGGGTGCGAAACCAGCGGCTCACCGGCCTTGTCGCCAAAGCCATGCACGACGTTGAAGACGCCGGGCGGAAGGCCCGCTTCCAGCGCCAGCTCGCCCAGGCGGTTCGCCGTCAGCGGCGAGAGTTCGGACATTTTCATCACCGCCGTGTTGCCAAAGGCCAGGCAGGGCGCGGTCTTCCAGGTGGCGGTCATGAAGGGCACGTTCCACGGCGAGACCAGCGCGCAGACGCCGACCGGCTGCCACAGCGTGTAGTTCAGGTGGCCGGTGTCGGAGTCGTAGGTTTCGCCGTGCTGCTGCTGGGCCAGCTCGGCAAAGTAATAAAAATTGTCGGCGGCGCGGGGAATCAGGACGCGCTTGGTCTGGTTCGTGACCTGGCCGCAGTCGGCGGTTTCCATGTCGGCGATCTCGGCGACGTTCTGGGCGATCAGGTCGCCGAGCTTGCGCACCAGGCGGGCGCGCTCCTTGACCGGCGTGGAGGCCCAGCCCGGAAAGGCCGCTTTGGCCGCCGCGACGGCGGCATCGACCTCGGCCTGGCCGCCGCTGGCAACGCAGTCCAGCACCTCGCCGGTGGCCGGGTTGACGGTTTCAAAGGTTTCCTGGCTCTCGACCTTCTGGCCGTTGATGATGTGTTTGATCATGGTTGCTCTCGCTTAAAGGGTTTCGCAGTCGGCAAAAAAGGTCTGGTCATCGACGATGGTGTTGACCAGGCAGCAGACGCCTTCGACTTCGGTCTCGATCACGTCACCGGCCTTGACATCGGCCAGACCTTCGGGCGTGCCGGTCAGGATGATGTCGCCGGGGTTCAGCGTCATGAAGGACGACAGGTATTCGATCAAGGTGGCAATGTCGAAAATCATGTCGGCGGTCGTGCCTTGCTGCGTCACTTTGCCGTTGACGCGGGTCGTCAATTTGAGCGCCATCGGGTTGGTCACATCGGCGGCATCGACCAGCCACGGGCCCAGCGGCGTGCAGCCGTCGCGGTTTTTGACGCGCAGGTTCGGGCGGTAGTAGTTTTCCAGGTAGTCGCGGATGGCGTAGTCGTTGGCGACGGTGTAGCCCGCCACGATGGCCATCGCGTCGGCCTTGGCGACGTGCTTGCCGGTCTTGCCGATGACGACGGCCAGCTCGCACTCGTAGTGCATATAGGTGGCGTCGGCTGGGCGGCGGGTCTTGGCGCGGTGGCCGGTCAAGGCGTTCGGGCCTTTCAGAAAGACCAGCGGCACTTCAGGCGCCTTGAAGGCCAGTTCCTTGGCGTGGTCGGCGTAGTTCAGGCCGAGCGCGAAGATCGCGCCGGGCACGACGGGTGCCAGCCAGCTGACTTGCGCTTCGTTCAACAAGCGACCATCGGCCAGACGCACGCGGCCATCGGCGGCCTGCGTGACTTCGTGGATGGCGCCTTCAAAGGCAATGCGACCGCGCTTCATGCTGGGACTCCTTCGGGGGCGGTGATGGAAAACTCAAGGCTGCCAACGCCCTCGGCGCTGATCTTGACGCGGCTGCCGACAGCGGCCTGCGGCGCCTGGTAGCTGACGCCGACCAGCAGCACGTCGCCCTGGGCCAGCGTCATGAACTCGCTGACATCGGCCAGCAGCTGCGCCGGATCGCGCACCAGATCGGCCAGCGAACGCTGCTGGGCGATCTGGCCGTCGATTTCCGTCGTCAGCACCAGAGCGGCCAGATCGACCAGCGGCTGGACGCTGCCCAGTGGCAGCGCGCCGTCAAAGCATTTCTCGCGGATGGCCGGACGGTAGTAGCTGTCGTGCGGCAGGCTCAGGTCGCCCGCCAGCACGATGCCCGCCAGCGCGCCCAGCGCCTCGTCACGGCTCAGGCGAGCGGCGGCGCGGCCCAGCACCAGGCCCAGCGTGGCGCCGACTTCAACGCTGGCCGCGCCACGCGGCAGCGCGACAGCGGCGCCGCAGGCGGCGTGGGTGTTGGCTGGTTTGAGGTACATGGCGGGCGCTTTCGGCGCACCCTTGTAAGGCGCGTCTTGCAGCGCGGCGCCGATTTTGCGCACCGAGGCGTGGTCGTTGAGGACGACGCCATAGACCGTGCCGCGAACTTTGTGCGTGATCATTTGTTGAAACTCCAGTTAGCCGAATGCGTGAACCAGGCCGAGGCACAGCACGGGGAAAAATACCAGCGCGATGATGCGCAGGAAGTCGGACGCCAGAAAGGGCATGACGCCCCAGGCGGTCTCTGTCATCGGCACGTCCTTGGCAATCTTGTTGATGACGTAGAGGTTCATGCCGACGGGCGGATGCACCAGGCCGATTTCAACCACCATCAGCGCCAGGATGCCGAACCACACCGACTTGTCATCGACGCTCATGCCGAAGAAATCCAGGCCCATGATCATCGGGTAGAAGATCGGAATGGTCAGCAAGATCATGGCCAGCGAGTCCATCACGCAGCCGAGCAGGATGTAGATCAGCAAGATGGCGAACAGGATCACCAGCGGCGGCAGGCCGCTGCCCTGCACCCAGAGCGCCAGCTCGGTGGGCATCTGCGACAGGGCCAGGCTGGCGTTCAGCAGGTCAGCGCCGATCAGCACCATGAAGATCATGCCGGTGGCGTGCGCCGTGCCGTAAATGCTCTTCAGGAAGTCCTTGGTGCGCATGCCGCCGGAGACCGCCGCGATGATGCCGCAGGCCGCCGCGCCGATGGAGGCCGCTTCGGTGGGATTGGCCCAGCCGCCGTAAATGCCGACGATGACCACGAGAAAGACCATCAGCACCGGAATGATGTTGATCTGGGCCTTGACCATCTCGGCAAAAGGCACCTTCTTGCCAGCCGGGCCGGCGGCGGGATCGCGGCGCACGATGATGGCGATTACCAGGATGTAGCCCAGCGCGGCAACGATGCCGGGCACCACGGCGGCGATGAACAGCTTGCCGATGGATTCCTGGGTCAGCACCGCATAGATGACCAGCGGCACCGAGGGCGGAATCAGGATGCCCAGCGTGCCCGAAGCGGCCAGCGTGGCGGTGGCGAGTTTGCCGGAGTAGCCAGCGGCGCGCAGCTCGGGCAGGGCCACCTGGCCCATCGTCGCGGCCGTGGCCAGCGAGGAGCCGCAAATCGCGCCGAAGGCCGCGCAGGCTGCCGTCGAGGCCATCGCCAGGCCGCCGCGCCAGTGGCCAATGAGCGTGCCAGCCGCCTTGAACAGCGCTTTGGACAGGCCGCCGTGGGTGGCAAACTGGCCCATCAGCACGAACAGCGGAATCACCGCCAAGTCGTAATTTGACACCCGCGCATACACCAGGTTGTTCAGTGTGTACAGCAGGGCCGAGCTTTCGCCCTGGTTCATCACCA
The DNA here is from genome assembly GCA_026400075.1 of Polaromonas sp. Taxonomy (GTDB): domain Bacteria; phylum Pseudomonadota; class Gammaproteobacteria; order Burkholderiales; family Burkholderiaceae_C; genus Polaromonas. Next base: position 2,268 of record JAPLPS010000141.1, on the reverse strand, counting down.
GGTAGATGCCCGCGCCGGTCAGGAACATTGCTACCGTGATGTGTACCCGCACGGCGAGCATGGTCAGCAGGCAGGCCAGCCCGATCAGGCCGATGGTGGTACCGCTCATGGGTGGACTCCGGGAATTTTCTTGGTGGGGTGGAAATGGGCGTAGGCGCGGTAAAGGGCGCAGACCGCCATCAGGGCCAGGCCGGGCACCAGCAGCGCGGTCGGAATCCACAGCGGCAGCGAGACCAGCGTTGTGACTTCGTGCGATTCGTAAGTCGCCATGGCCGAGAGCACGGTGCGCCATGTCAGGATGCCCGAGACGAGGGCAAACAGCACTTCAGCCACGCCGTCAATCGGGCGCTTGAGCGAGTCGCGCAGGTTTTCAGTGAAAAAATCCACCTTGATGTGCTCGCCCAGCAGCGTGCAGTAAGGCAGGAAGGCCGTGGCCGCCACCGCCGTGCCCGCCTGCATCAGTTCGATATCGCCGCTCACCGATCCCAGGCCCAGTTTGCGGCCAATGATCGAGACCAGCGACATGACGATCAGCGCGATGAACAGCAGTCCGCCGGAAATCGCCATTGCCTTGCCCATCATGACCAGGTAGTGCTCGACTGCGTCGTGCTCCTGGAGTTCATGAGGTATTCCCATTGGGTCATGCATGATTCACCTCTTTTCTTGAAAAAAATGTCACTTGCTGGTGCCAGTCAGCTCGCGGGCGGCGGCAATCAGCTTTTTGCCATCGAGCCCTTTGTCGGCGGCCTGCTTGATCCATTCGTCTTCGACGCTGGCGGTGGCGCGCTTCATGGCCGAGACTTCAACGGCGCTGAAGGTGGTGATCTTGTCGCCCTGCTGCTCGATCTTTTTGCGGGTGCTGGCCGCCACATCGTCAAAAACGGCGCCAAATTTGGCGACCATGACATCGCCCGTGGTCTTGTCCACAATCGCCTTGAGATCGGGCGGCAGGCTGTCGTACTTTTGCTTGTTCATCAGCACGGTCAGCACCGTGGCGGTCGGGTGGGCCACGCCGGTGGCGGGCTGGGCGTGGAACTTGGTGACTTCGGACAGCTTGGTCGGGTACACCAGCTCCCAGGCGCCGAGCGAGCCATCGACGACGCCCTTGGCAATTGCTTCGGTCACCTGCGCGGGCGGCATCGCCACCGGTGCGCCGCCCAGCGCGGCCAGGGTCTTGGCGCCCATCCGGGTGGAGGTGCGCAGTTTCATGCCCGCAAAGCCGGTCAGGCCGGCCACAGGCTTGCCTGCCGTATGCACAGCCTGCCCGCCATCGGTGTGGAACGCCAGCACCTTGTAGGCGGCAAATTCCTGCTGGGCATATTGCTGGTAGAACTTCCACAGCGCCTTGCTGCTGCTGCTTGCATTGGTCACCAGGAAAGGCAGCTCGAAAGTCTCGATGGCCGGAAAGCGCCCGGCGGAGTAGCCCGGACCAGTCCAGACCACATCAGCCACGCCGTTTTTGACCTGATCGGCCAGCTGGGCGGGTGTGCCGCCCAGCTGCATGGCCGGGAAGAACTGGCAGGCGATGCGGCCATTGGATTCTTTCTTCATCTCGTCGCACCAGGGCTGGAGCACGCGCTGCTGGGTCGGCGCCGCCGAGGGCAGGAAGTGGGCAATCTTGAGCGTGACCTCCTGCGCCACAGAGGGCAGCGAAATGGCCAGGGCCCCGAGAATTGCAAAGCTGCGGTAGTTCATGTCTGTCTCCTGTTTTTGAAAACGGGCCTTGGCCCCAAAACGGGCTTTCACCCGAAATTAATTAACATGTTAACGATTGTATTGTTAACATGTTAATGAATCAATCACAAAACAGAAAAATTGCAGGTGGATGCTTCTTGTCAGAAGCGGGCTGCACAAACAGGGCGGATTTTTCCTGCCAATGCATCAAACTGCTCGGCAGACGCGCTAGCGCTCAGCTCAGCTCAGCTCAGCTCAACGCGACTGCGCCAGCCCGCCAGCGGGCAACTCCCGCATCCGCCTGATATCCCGCTGCGGCGGCGCGCCGAACAGGCGGCTGTACTCGCGGTTGAATTGCGAGACGCTTTCGTAGCCGACGCGCGCTGCCGTGCTGCCTGCGTCCAGCGCGTGGTTCAGCATCAGCAGCCGCGCCTCTTGCAGGCGCAGCTGCTTTTGGTATTGCACCGGGCTCATGCCGGTCAGGCCGCGAAAGTGCTGGCGAAACGTCGAGGGGCTCATGTGTGCGCTGGCGGCGAGTTCGTCGATTAGCACGTCGCGGGTGAAGTTCTGTTTCAGCCAGGTCATGGCGCGGGC
>JAPLPS010000446.1 GCA_026400075.1 Polaromonas sp. | reverse complement strand
CGACTGGGCTGGTCGGTGGCCAGCGGCGTGCTGCCGATGGCGCTGTGGTGGGCGCTGCGCCTGCTGTTCGCCCAGGTCGGCCTGCCCTCGCGGCTCGCGCCAACGGTTGCACCCCTGCTGGGCGCCGCCACCGCGCTGGGCTTGCTGCTCGTGGGCCAGTGGCAACCCGCCGCCACCGGCCATGTGGCGCTGCTGGCGCTCGCCACCGTGTGGGCAGCGTGGTCGGCCTCGCTGGATGTGACGCTGGCGCGGGGCGCGTGCCGCCGCCGCTGGTCGGGCGGGCCGCCGCTCCTGGCCGCGGCGCTCACCGCGCTGTGCACCACGGGCGCATTGCCAGCGATGCAAGGCCTGTGGGCCGCGCCGCTGGTGCTGCTGCTCGCGGCGGTGCTGGGCCGCCCGCCCAAGGTGCCCACCGCGCCGGACGCCGCTCCCTCCGCCGCCAGCGCCCTGCCCGCCACGGCGATGGGCCTGATGATGGGCACGCTGTGGCTGAACAACGCCTGGTGCAGCGCCGCAGGCTGGTCGCCAGCCACCGGGGTCATGGTGCATCTGGGCGCCATGGCGGCGCTGCCTGCCCTCACCCGCCTCGACCTGGTACCGCGCCACCTGCCCGCTCCGTGGGCCGAGCGCCTGCCGCTCGCACTGCTGGCACTGGGCGCGGGCGTGTTGCTCGCCGGCACGGGTGCCGCCCACGGGCTGGTGGGCATGGGCCTGCTGGCGCTGGCCTGGTCGGTCCACGCGGGGCGGCATCGGTCCGAAACGTTCCCTGTCCCACCCCTCGCCGCCGCTGCTTGGGCCTTGTGTGGACCGGCGCTGCTGCTCGCCGTGGGCTGGCTCAGCCCCACCGCCGGCCCTTGGGCCCAGCAACTGGCTTACGGCCTCATCGGCGGCGCTGCCCTGCTGGCGCTGCTCGCGACCGGTTGGCGCCCGACGCCGCCCCTTCCCCTTGCACGGAGCGATTCCCCATGAACAGCATCGACATCGACGTGATCCGCACCGCCCTCGACTGGCAAGGCCGTGGCCACCGCGTGGTGCTCGGCACCGTGGTGCGCACCTGGGGCTCGGCGCCGCGCCCGCCGGGCTCGCTGATGGTGATCCGCGACGACGGCCAGGTGGCCGGATCGGTCTCGGGCGGCTGCATCGAGGACGACCTGATCGGCCGCGTGGCGCGCGGCGAGCTGGCGCTGCGAAGGCCCGAAACCACCACCTACGGCGAGACGGCCGAGGAGGTGCGCCGCTTCGGCCTGCCGCCCAAGGTGGCGTTTTTGTCGCACTCGAACTACGGCTCGTCGCGCAGCGCCTCGGCGCTGAAAATGCGCCGCGCCAGGGAGCTGTTTGCCGACATGGCGCCCGACATCGAATGCGACGGCGAAATGCACGGCGACGCGGCCCTGTCCGAAGAAATCCGCCGCAACTCGCTGATGGACAGCACGCTGACCGGCGAAGCCAACATCCTGATCTGTCCGAACCTGGACTCAGCGAACATCCTGTTCAACGTGCTCAAGGTCACCGGCGGCGAAGGCGTGACGGTCGGCCCGATTCTGCTGGGCGCAGCCGCCACCGCGCACATCCTGACGCCTTCGGCGACGGTGCGCCGGATTTTGAACCTGACGGCGCTGGCCGTGGCTAACGCTAGCGCGGTGCGCTGATAGCTGGCGTCAAAGGCCAGTCAAACCCCGCCGCTGGCCTTGCGCCAGCGGCGGGGTTGCGCCATATCGGGTAATGCACCCTGATCCTCCCCGAAAATGGTCGATTGCCGCGCCAACAAGGAAAAACTATGGAACTCTTCTCCGCACTCGGATTTCACTGGAACCGATCAAGCGTGCCGGGCATGCTGCCGACTCACTCCATCGAGCGGGTGGCCTTTCGTTTTCACCGCATGCTGCCTGAGTTTGTCTGGGATGCGTCGGTGCTCGAAGGCAACCCCTTCACTTATCCTGAAGTCAAGACGCTGCTTGATGGCGTGACCATTGGCGGACGGCAAATCTCTGACCAGGAACAGGTGCTCAACCTGGCTAAAAGCTCCAAACACCTTTTGGCGCTGGTGAAGGCGGGAAAATTTTCTATGGACAAAGCGACATTCACCGAACTGCACAGCCTTGTCGCCCGCAATGAAGCGCTGGAGTGGGGACACTTCCGGGATTTGAACCGCGTCTTTTCCGGTGGATTGCAAGCGCTTCAAGACGAGGTGCCGCAACCCTTTGAAAAAGCTGCTGCTTTTTTCCTGTTCGGTGCCTTGCAGCAATTCTTTTTCGATGGCAACAAGCGCACGTCCCGTTTCATGATGAATGGCATTTTGATGTCAGCAGGTATTGATGCCATCAGCGTTCCCGCAGCCAAAGCGCAGGAATTCAATGAAAACATGGTCCGGTTTTACTTGGAGAAGGACGCCACGGAAATGATGGCGTTTTTGGTGGATTGCCACCCGGATGCAGCGCAAATTCACGAGAACAAAAAAAATACTCCAGCCGGAGAGCGTGATCACGGAATAGCACCGTGAGAGAATTTTAAATATCAACAGTTTTATTTATTGGACTCAAATACAAACAACCATACTCACACCAATTCGCATCTCCAAAATTAATCAATTATCAATAGCCAGCCCACTTTCCATTCGAAAGCATCAAAACCACATCTCCAGTTTGAAGAAACTCCCTAATGGCAAGATTTTTTTGATCATAATCACTCCAGCTGTCTTTCATATGAATTTCATTAATGACCATATTATTATCAGAGTCATGCAACACCTCATAAGAAGCAGAACTAAAGTCAAAAGCATCTTCAAGATTTTGCATCTTAATTCTACTTTTTGCTATCTCTATCTCTTTTTCTTTATCAAATCCCTTATATCCAAGAGAAATTACTACAGTATCAACTTTGTGCTTTGCCATTCAACTGCCTCCGCTTTTATGCCGCCACCCCTCATGGGTAGCAATATCATTAAGTCATAGCCCCGATAATTTTTCCGTAGCCGCTGGGTGCCGCCGATGGCGCGCTTTCTGGGAAAATAGCGGCCGGATCGAACCTGCTCGACAGCGAGTGTGGGCCGCCCGATGAAAGCCGCTGTCCCAAGGTGCTCAGGCAGGCGCAAAGCCAGTGGGCGCAGTAGCAAGCCGACGCGTGACAAAGGTGTAGTTAACTTAGCAGCGAGTTTTTTCGTCAACGCGCTCTTGCGCCAAGGCGCACAAGATCACTTCAGCTTTGAATCCACCCCTACTTATCGGTTATTGAGTTCATCTAATTTACGGTTGATATCGTTGATTGACCTGCCGCGACCCCATGGTCTAATACCATTCCATATAAAAATTGCACCAAGAATATAAAAAACAATTCTCCACTTATAAAGGTCTTCCATATGTGGTGTCACAATAATAAAGAAAAAAGCCACACCAAGCCAACCCAAGCGAAGCAATAAATATGCCGGATTTAAATAATTTCTTGCAAAGTCTCTAAAAGTCATCTGAAACCTTTAATTTAGATTAAACGATAAGCAATCACCGAAAACTATTTGCGAAATATACTGTCAGCAACTACAAAAACGGAGAGTGGTTGAAGATGAAGCTCAAAGCATTGGCGTTGTCGCGAGAGCGATCGTAGCGGGTTGGAAAAGGGTGACCAAGGGGCGAAACTGGCATATCCGCCATCGCGCCCAGATACTGCTGTACTTTGTCGGCGGATGAGCAATGAGGGTCAGATTCCAATTAAGCGCCCGCATGCTAGCGCAGTGTCTAGCTAGATTTTCTAGACGAGCAAATCCTTGTTTAAACCAGGGCTATCGTAAATCATCATTCCACCGAATTTAGGATGCCTAAATTCAACACCCCCATCATTTGAAGTAATTATATAAATATCTCTTGAACCACGAATACTTCGCTTTGTGGTAGTCATATCGCAATTAGAGCATCGCCAAGTGATGATTTGACCTCTAAACATCCAAGTGTGCCCAGCGTAGGATTGCCGCCAGACATCAAATTTATCATCAATTTTTTCGTCAAAAAAGAACGGATAAGTTCTTTTACAATACTCGCAAGAGTGCTCCTTTAAAGATTTCGATCCGAAGCAAATATATTCACTACTCATTTCACCTCCTGCAAATTAGTTTATTACACTGTACGACATCCCTCTTTCAACGAACTACGACAAGTGGATTATCGCATTTAGATGTATAACCTTTGTATTTTTGAACACCATCGACATAAATCGTAACTTCGGAGCTATCACAATCCAAATTAGCTTTTCCGTCACTATTCGTCTTAACCACGCTACCGCCATAGGTTTTTACACTATAACCAGATAGGCCATATCCGTCTTTATCAACTACCTTTACCGTAATAGTACGCGACATTTTTTTCTCCGTATGAAAGCTAACGTAAATTGAAAAACCAAATATTAACCGAACTCACAATTTAAAACAAGTTCAGTATTGAAATTTTCATGAAAAATCCGCTCGCAAAATACAGTTCATTGCACTAAGCCAGAACGGATCAAGGTACATGCACCAAACCGAACCATATGTTTACGAACCGCTTATTCATGATCACTAACCGCCATAAAGTCGGCAAGTTTTTTCATTAAGTTAAAATCAAATAACACAATACCACCTTTTTTAGAATGGAGCCGTTTAGCGGATTCAAAAGTTAACGCAACTCGTATTCTGGCGAACCTTGTGTGAAATTTCGACAAATCTGATTTGCACCAACCTTAATTTTATGGACATAACAAGCATAGTGACCAGTGCCTCTAATAGCTCTATGATCTTCCATTCGGTATTTGCAACTTTCACATTTTTGCCAACTATTGCTTTGTGACAAGCCATTATTCTGTATTTGCTGATTTCCTATTTCAGCCTTTATATCACTAAAAAACCCCATATATCTCTCCTTATGAATTTTTAAATTGATCCAATTTACGACTTACTTCATTGATTGACATGCCACGCCCCCATGGACGAACGCCAATCCAGACAAATACCGCGCCAAGTATGTAGAAAGGGAACCTCCACTTATTAAAAATCTCTATAGCTGACGCAAGGAAAACAAAAAGAAATGCGCCCCATAGCCAGCAAACCCGAGCCAATAGATAGAACGGATTTAGGTAATTTCTAGCCAAATCTCGAAACTTCATTCTTGAACTCGCAATGAAACCAAAAATAACTTAACTTACTCTAAGTCACAATCTAGCTGAAGTTCATGGCTTGGTCAAGATACTTTTTAAAAAATTTAAATTGCCCAACGTAACCCAGCGTCAACACCAACGCACTGAACTGCTACGACGCACTGGGCGCACGCCACCCGCTGAGCGAGCCAAGACAGCGCATCCTAAAGAAACCTCTCCAACAACCGCCGCGAGCCCCGATCCAGCGCCGCCATATCAGCAATGCTGTACTGCACGCCCTCGGTGCCCGCGATTAATAGCGCGCCGTGGCCCAGGCGGCGAATGTCTTCCTCACCTTTCAAAATAAATGTGGTTTCGCCCCGGTCGGTTTCCACGGCCCACTGGCTGGGCGTGCCGAAGGACGAGACGCTTTTCAGCCGCCTGATTTCCGGCACAAAGTCGCGCAGCGCCAGCTCTTCCTGCAGCAGTGCGCGCTGGGCGGCGGGCAAGTCCTGCAACTGCGCAATCCAGGCCAGCTCGTGGCCATCGGTGCTGACCAGTGAAATGCCCTCGTCGGGCGCGGCCAGCGGAAAGGCGCGCACGGGGGTCACGCCCTCGTGAACCTCGCCGTCAAGGCCGGTGAACTGCAAATGGCCAGAAGCCAGCCGCGCCAGCCGGAAATCCGGGCTGACAGTCGTGACAGTAGCGGGGGTGGAATTGAAATCGGTCATGCGCCGCTCTTTCAGGGAAGTATTCAAGTCAAGGTGAAGAATTCAGGCGACAGCGCAAGTGCTCAGGCGCCCAGCCGCTCGGGCGTTCAAACGCTGCCCGCCTGCTGCGGCGCGTGCTGCGCCGTGTGCGCCAGCTGCGCGGTGGCGGCAACGGCGGCCCGGTTGCCCGCCGCTTCTTCCACCTCGTCGCCTTCGCTATCGACCTGGCGCAGCTGGGCTTCATACAGGCGCCAGTAATGGCCCTGCTTGGCCATCAATTCCTCGTGCGGGCCGACTTCGACCACCTGGCCTCGGTCCATCACCACCAGCCGGTCGGCCTTGCGCAGCGTCGAAAGCCGGTGCGCAATCGCAATCGTCGTGCGGCCCTGCACCAGGTTGTCCAGCGCTTTCTGGATTTCCTTTTCGGTCTCGGTATCGACCGACGAGGTGGCCTCGTCCAGAATCAAAATGCGCGGGTCAATCAAGAGCGCCCGCGCAATCGAAATGCGCTGGCGCTCGCCGCCGGACAAGCCCTGGCCGCGCTCGCCGACCAGCGAGTCGTAAGCCTGCGGCAGCCGCAAAATGAACTCGTGCGCGTGCGCCGCCCGCGCCGCCGCGACAATCTCGGCACGCGTCGCGCCCGGCTTGCCAGAGGCGATGTTCTCGGCAATCGTGCCGAAAAACAAAAACGGCTCCTGCAGCACCAGGCCGATGTGGCGCCGGTAGTCGGCCACGGCAAAGCGCCGGATGTCGGTGCCATCGACCAAAATCGCGCCGTCGCTGACGTCGTAAAAGCGGCACACCAACTTGACCAGCGTGCTCTTGCCCGAGCCGCTGTGGCCGACCAGCCCGATCATCTCGCCGGGCTGAATCTGCAAATCCAGACCGCGAATCACCGAGCGGTTGCCGTAGCGAAAGCCCAGCGCCTTCATCTCGATGCCGCCCTTGAGCGCGCCGATTTTCACCGGCTGGCTGGGTTCGGGCACGTTGGAAACATGGTCGAGGATGTCGAAAATCCGCTTGGCGCCGGAGGCGGCTTTCTGCGTCACCGAGACGATGCGGCTCATCGAATCGAGCCGACCGTAAAAGCGCCCGATATAGGCGATAAACGCCGTCAACACGCCGACGGTGATCTGCTGCTTGGACATCAGCCAGATGCCGAAGGCCCAAACCACTAAAAGGCCGATTTCCGTCAGCAGCGAGACCGTCGGCGAGAACAGCGACCAGACCTTGTTCAGCCGGTCGTTGACGGCCAGATTTTGCTGGTTGACGGCGCGAAAGCGCTGGGCTTCGCGCTTTTCCTGGGCAAAGGCCTTGACCACGCGGATGCCGGGAATCGTGTCGGACAGCACGTTGGTGACTTCGGACCAGACGCGGTCAATCTTTTCAAAGCCGGTGCGCAGCTTGTCGCGCACGACGTGGATCATCCAGGCGATGAACGGCAGCGGCAGCAGCGTGGCCAGCGCCAGCCAGGGGTTGATGGAAAACAGGATGACGGCGGTCATGCCGATCATCAGCACGTCGGTGGCAAAGTCCAGCGCGTGCAGCGACAGGAAGACGCAAATCCGGTCGGTCTCGGAGCCGATGCGCGACATCAAATCGCCGGTGCGCTTGCCGCCGAAATAGTCCAGCGACAAATCGAGCAGATGGTCAAAGGTGGCGGTGCGCAAATCGGCGCCGATGCGCTCGGACACCAGCGCCAGCAAATAAGTGCGCGCCCAGTTCAGCGCCCAGCCGAGCAGCGCCGCGCCGAGCAGGCCGCCCAGAATCAGGCCGACCTTGCCGGGCTCGATCTGCTTGCCGTTCTGGAACGGAATCAGGATGTCGTCCAT
>JAPLPS010000174.1 GCA_026400075.1 Polaromonas sp. | reverse complement strand
GTAGGCAATGGCCGCATGCGCCATTGACTGCTCGTTGTGTGCCCGCAAGGTGGCAAGCTCGGCCCGGCTGGCCCACAAGGCCTCGCCCAGGCCGGCCACGTTGCCGTGGCCAAAGATGGAAAACACGCCCGCGCAATACGGCTGCACCGAGCCGTCGTGCAGCTCTATGCGCAGCGCGGCCAGGTGGCGCACCAGCGCCTGGGTCATGGTGAGTTTGAGGGTGGACATGCGATGTTTCTGCCTTGGAGTTATGCCGCTGGCGGATTGCGGCGCTGGCGCCAGGCCTCGATCAGCGTGGCAAAGTTGCCGCCCACCTCGTCGATGAACGCGGCGTCGGTGATTTCGCGCTTCAGCCAGCGCAGCGATGCCGAGGCCCACAAGGTGCGCCCGACCATGAAGCCCTTGACGACAGGGTTGGTGGCCTGGGCAAAACTGGCAGCCAGCGTCTGCAGCGGCTGGTTCAGGCCCAGAATGACGGCGCCCCGGCAATACGGATCGCGCTCGGCAATCAGGGCGGCCAGCGCAGACCAGCCTGGCGCCTGCATCGGCGAGAGCTTCCACCACTCGGGCTTGACGCCCAGGTTGTAAAACCGCTTGACCGCCCGCAGCACGGCGGCATCTTCGGTGCCCGCTGGGGTCAGGGCGCGCGGGCAAATGATTTCCAGCAGCAGCTCATTGCCGCTGGCCCGGGTGGCTTCCCACAGCTCCAGCACTTTTTGCTCCTGCTCCAGACGCAGGCCATAGACGTCATCCGGGTGGTATTGCACCAGGCATTTGACGACCTGCTCGGTGGGCCAGTGGGTCAGCGCGCTGCCAATCGAGCGGGTGCCATCAAAGCGCAGCGGGCGCGAGCCGGGCAGCTCCACCGGGCGCCCCACCCACCAGCCGCGTCCGGTGGCGCTGGCCAGTGCATCCGCGCCGTAATCGCCGCCATCAATCAAGACCCCGGCCTGGCCTTGCAGTTGGTGGCTGGCTTCGACGGTTTCGGCCGCCTGCACCAGCAGTTTTTTCAGCTCGGGAATCCGCGACTCCGGGGCGCCCGCTTCGCGGGCCAGGTCGTAGAACTGGCTGCGGTGGTCAAACGCCATCACGCACAACTCCCGCCAGGCCGGACGCGCGGCGCTGACGCGGTGCAGGTGCGCCAGTTCGCTGTCCGCATCGACCTTGGGGTTGCGGCTGCCGCCGAACCAGTGCGCAAGTTCTGCCGGTGTCGGCATGGCGGCAGAGCAGGCATGGCGCGACACCACAATGGCGCCGCAGGCATTGGCCACCTGCGTGGACTGCGCCCAGTCCTTGCCCTGCAGCAAGCTGGCCATCAGGCCCGACAAAAAGGCATCGCCCGCGCCCAGCACATTGAGCACTTCGACCCGCTCCCCGACAAACAGCGGCGCCGCCTCAATCGTCGCGGGAATGGCCCCTTCAATCACGCTGCAACCCAGAGCGCCGCGCTTGACGACCAGCGTGGCGGCGCTGACCGCACGCACCGCGTGCAAACTGGCCATCAGGTCGCCCGCCACGCCGCCAGCGATAAAGAACTCCTCTTCGGTGCCGACCAGCAGCTCAAACTCGGGCAGCATCTGCTGCAATTGGGCCGTCACCTGCGCGTCGCTGACGTAGCGGTTTTCTCCCGCACCGCGCGAGGTCAAACCCCACAGCACGGGGCGGTAATCAATGTCCAGCACCCGCACCACGCCATGCCGCTTGGCGTACATCAGCGCCTTGGTCGAGGCCAGGCGGGTTCCCGGCGTGGACAGATGGGTGCCGGTAATGGCCAGTGCGCGGCAGCTGGCGATGAAGTCTTCATCAATCAAGTCGGCGCTCAAGGCCATGTCGGCGCAGTTCTCGCGCATGAACAGCAGCGGAAAGGTGTCGCGGTCTTTCAGGCCCAGCAAGACCAGCGCCGTCAGCCGCTCGGGATCGACTTGCACCTGGCTGGTGTCGCAGCCGGTTTGCTGCAGGGTTTCGGTCAAAAAGCGCCCCATCTGCTCGTTGCCGACGCGCGAAATCATCGCGCTCTTCAAGCCCAGGCGGGCCACGCCGAAGGCCAGATTGGCAGAGCTGCCGCCCAGGTACATGGCCATGCTGCGGGCGTCTTCGAGGCGGCTGCCAAATTGCTCGGCATACAGATCCACGGCCAGGCGGCCCAGGCAGGCCAGATCAATCGGACGGGCGGGAGGAAAGTTCAGGTTCATCATGGGTTCTTCCGCTTAAATCGTTACGCCATCGAGATCGGCCATCAGCTTTTGCATCTCCGCGCCACCGGCCATCATGTCCAGCACCTCGTCTTTGCTCACATCCTTTTTCAGGTAGGTGCCCAGTGACTTGCCGCGATTGAGCAGGGTGAAACTGTCGGCAATCGGGTAGGCGTGGTTGACGTTGTGCGTGATGAAAATCACCGAGATGCCGCGTGCGCGCGCCTTGGCAATCAGCTTGAGCACATTGGCCGACTGCTTGACGCCCAGGGCCGCTGTGGGCTCGTCCAGAATCAGCACCTTGGCGCCAAAATGAATCGCGCGGGCAATGGCCAGGCACTGCTTTTCGCCGCCGGACATCGTGCCTATCATCTCGTTGGCATTGCGGATGCGAATGCCCATTTCACCGAGTTTTTCGACGGCGGTGTGTCCGGCCAGCGCGTGATCCATCACCGGCAGCACGCCAAACAGCTTTTTAATCGGCTCGCGCCCCATGAAGAAGTTGCGTGACACGCTCATCAGCGGCACCAGCGCCAGGTCTTGATAAACCGTTCCGATGCCATGATCCAGCGCGTGGCGCGGCGAGGCAAAGCGCACCGGCTTGCCCTCAATGAGGTACTCGCCTTTGTCGGGCGTATGCACCCCGGCCAGCGTCTTGATCAGGGTGGATTTGCCCGCCCCGTTGTCGCCCAGCAGGCAGTGGACTTCGCCCCGGCGCAGGCGCAGCGTGACACCGCCCAGCGCAATCACCGGCCCGAAGAACTTGCTGATGTCTTCCAGCTGAAGTATGTAGTCGCTCATGTTGTTTCTCGGTAGGATTTAGCGCTTGCCCAGGGCAAATTTGGAGCGGATGTAGTTATTGAAAAGCACCGCAATCAACAGCATCAGCCCGAGGAAAACGCGGTACCAGTTGTTGTCGATGCTGGTGTAGCCAATGCCGATCTGCACCATGCCAAAGATCAGCGCGCCAAATGCCGCACCAATCACCGAGCCATAGCCGCCGGTCAGCAGGCACCCGCCAATCACCGCCGCAATGATGGCTTCAAATTCCTTTTGCAAGCCCCGGTCAGCGGCGGCAGAGCCCGCATCGGCCACCTGCAAAATGGCAAACACGGTGGAGCAAAAAGCCATGAAGATGAACAGGCTGATCTTGACGCGGGCCACCGGAATGCCGACGTTTTTGGCCGCATGGGCATCACCGCCGACGGCCTGAATCCAGTTGCCCATGCGGGTGCGGGCCAGGACAAACGCGCCGCCAGTAGTCATTGCCAGCCACCAGAGAACGACTTTGGGCATGCCGATGGCCAGCGCCGTGCCATCGTCGCGGGCGGTGATGAGGCCCATTTTTGCCAGGGCGTCAAACAAACCGGTCAGCGTGTAGCCATGAAACAGGAAGGAAATCACCGCATCGTTGGCAAACATCTCACGCAGCACCAGGTCGCCATTGCTGCTGAGGATGGTTTTTCCGGTAAAAATCACCGAGACCGCCAGCGACAGGCCGCGCAAAATAAAGAAAAAAGCCAGCGTCACAATGAACGATGGCAGGCCGGTGCGCACCACCAGCCAGCCATTGAGCCAGCCCAGGCTCAAGGCCACGGCAAACGCAAAAATGGCCGCCAGCCAGATCGGCCACCCCCAGTACAGCGCAGGGATGGCCAGCAGCATGCCGGCAAAGCCGATCATCGAGCCCACCGACAGATCAAACTCTCCTGCAATCATCAGCAAGGACGCGCCCACGGCCAGCACCCCGAGGTAGGCGGCGACGGTACTCCAGTTCACCACGCCTTCAGCACTGAACATGCCCGAGCCGCCAGCGCTGATGCCAAACATCACAATCACCAGCAAGGTGCCGGCCAGTGCGCCAAATTCAGGGCGCGACATCAGTCGGCGCAGAGGGCTCACGGCCCGCACCCGGTCGTCAACAGGCGCGCCGACGGTGGGTTGTGTAGTGTCTTGATTCATGGGAGTGAGTTGCAATGTTGCATTCATGGTTTGTTCAATCGGGCGCTGGCCGCCAAAGCGTTAATTAACGGTATTGCCCGGCGTACTTCTCGACCTTGCCGATGTTGTCTTTGGTGACAAAACCGGGGCCTGAGCCGATGTGGCGAACGCCGTAAACCGGCGCGAGGCCATACTCCGTGAATCGCGCCGCCGTCTTCGGATTGGCCTTGACCAGGGCCGACACCTTGGCCAGGTCGGTGCTGTTGCCCGCCTTCATGCTGGCCAGAACGGCCACCGGGATATAGCCCTGCAGATAAGGTTGCTGGTCGATGGCAAACTTCACAGACCCCTCCTTGATGCCCTGGGCAATCTCGTCGGACAGGTCAAACGTGGCCAGCCACATCTTGCCTTTTTGGCCATTTTTTTCCAGCGCCTTGAGTGTGGGATGCGCCGACGTGGGGCCCAGGGTCAGCACGGCGCCGGTGCTGGGGTTTTGGCGCAGGTAGGCGGAAACCTTGGCTTCAATGCCCGATGGATCTTCACCGGCGTCAATCGTGCTTTTCTTGAAGTCAGCGCCGATGGCCTCGGCAAAACCACGGCAGCGCTCAAACGAAGCGGGGTTGGTGGCGTAGTGGTTGACGCACAGGAAAGACTTCACGCCATCGGCCCTGGCACGCAGGCCCGCGCCCTTGCCCGCTTCATATTCAGGCTGGCCCACATGCATGACCGCGCCCAGCTTTTCACTCTGCACCGTGGTGCCGGAGTTGATGGTGATGACCGGGATTTTCTTGTCGGTGAGCTTTTTGATCGAGCTTTGCAGCACATTGAAGTCAGCAATCGTGACGATGACACCGTCGTAATTTTGCGCTGCCGCCTGCTCGATCAGCCGCGCCATGTCGGCCAGATCGCCATTGGGCGGATTGCGGTAATCGACTTGCACGCCGTAGTCTTCACCCGCCTGCTTGACCGAGTTTTTGATGGTGTTCCACCACGAGTCGGAGTCAGGGGCATGGCTGATCAGAACAATTTTTCCTTCCGCAGCGGCAAAACCACTGGCGGCGAGCAAGGCGCTGAGCAGCAGCGTTTTGGCAAAGGACTTGCGGGACAACTTCAGGCTTTTCATACAGTCTCCAATTTTTGGTGGGCCACAGGAAGGTAAACAATCCACTGCGATGCAGCAGAAACGGGGGATCCAGCGGCTGTGAAAAAGTATAGACAAAATTTCAAAAAATAGAAAATTATTTCTAATAGGTGTAAACCCTAGAATAAAAATTCTTTCTTTATTTTGAAGTTGATAGATAATTTCTTCTGATTTGCAATCGAAACCAAGTAGCCACGCCATGAAAAAACCGATGTACACCAGTGCCCCAGAAACCGAAGAAGCGCTTCTCCATGCGATGGCGAGCGAGTTCGAAGGACTGAGCAAGCAGCTCAAGGTGATCGGCCAGTACGTCGAGCAGCACCGGGGGCAGCTGGGCATCCAGTCGATTCAGCAGGTGGCTGAAAACTGCCAGGTGCAGCCCTCGGCGATTATTCGGTTTGCCAAGCATTTCGGCTTCAGCGGCTACTCGGAACTGCAAAGGCTGTTTCGCGAAGGCCTGGCGCGCCAGATTTCACCGAGCCGCGACTACCAGTCGCGCATTCGCGGTGCCATTGAGCTGGGCGCCCAGGCGCTGCACAGCACCGACATCGCCCACGCCCTGATCGGCGGCAGCATTGCCGGGATGGAAGAGCTGCAGCGCAGCCTTCAGGAGCCGGCGTTTGATGACGCGGTCAATTTGCTGTTTGAGGCCGATACCGTGTGGCTGGCCGCCTCGCGGCGCTCGTTTGCCATCTCCACTTACCTCGCTTACGCCTTGCAACACACGGAAAAACGGGTGCAGCACATCACCGCGCTGGGCAGCATGCAGGAGGCGCAATTGCGCGGCCTGCGGGCCAACGATGTGATGGTGGCGATTTCATTTGCGCCTTATGCCGAAGAAACCGAAAGCCTGGTGCGGCAGGCGCACGAGCGCGGCGCCCACATCATTGCCATCACCGACAGCAGCCTGAGCCCGCTGGCGCGCCTGGCGCACGCCACCTTGCTGGTCAATGAAACCAGCGTCTTTGGCTTTCGCGCGCTGACCAACACCATGACGGTGGCGCAAAGCCTGTTCATGGCGCTGGCCTACCGGCTTGAACTCCAATACCAGCCCACGCATGTGGGCGCTTCCTGAGCGTTTTCTTCCACCCTGTAACTCCCTGACACCATGAAAAAAGTAGCACTTTTTGGCGCTGGCCGCATTGGCCGCATCCACGCATCGAACCTGGCCGCCATGCCCGGCATTGAACTCACGGCGGTGAGTGACCCGATGGCGGCCAATGCCGCTGCCCTGGCCCAGGCGCACGGCGCCCGGGTGGACAGCATTGACAACATCTTTGCCGACGCGTCGATTGATGCCGTGGTCATTGGCAGTCCGACGACCACCCACAGCGACCTGATCAGCCGCGCGGCGCGGGCGGGCAAGCACATTTTTTGCGAAAAACCTGTCGATCTGTCCGCCGAGCGGGCCCAGCAGTGCGCCAGCGCCGTCGCCGAGGCAGGCGTGGCCTGCATGATTGGTTTTCAGCGCCGCTTTGACCCGACCTTCAACGAAGCCAAGACCCGGCTCGACCGGGGCGACATCGGCAACCCCGAGATGCTGATCATCACCAGCCGTGACCCGGGCGCGCCGCCGGTGGAGTACATCCAGCAGTCCGGCGGCATTTTCCGCGACATGCTGATTCACGACTTTGACGTGTTCCGCTGGATCTTGTGCGGCGACGGCGACCGGGCCGCCTGGCTCAGCGCCACCGGCTCGTGCCTGACCGACCCGGCCATCGGCCAAGCCGGTGATTTCGACTGCACCGCCGTCACCATCAAGACCGTCAAAGGGCGGCTGTGCCAGATCAACACCACGCGCCGCGCCGCCTATGGCTATGACCAGCGTTTTGAGGTGATTGGCTCGACCGGCATGCTGCAATGCGGCAACCACCGCCCCAGCGAGGTGGTTCAGGCCAACGCCCAGGGCACACAGCAGGACAACCCGGAAGCCTTCTTCCTGCAGCGCTACGCAGCCGCCTACCGGCTGGAAATCGAACATTTCTTTACCGTGCTGCAGAACGGGGGCACTTTCCGCACCACGGTGCAGGACGGCGTGGACGCCCAGGTGCTGGCGGATGCGGCGGCCACCAGCGCGGCCACCAATCAGGTCATCACCTTCAACTAGGCCGCATCATGGCAAAAAATCTCCGTATCGGCATCGCGGGCCTGGGCCGTCTGGGCAAGCGCCACGCAGAAGCACTGGCTTTTCGCACCCGCCACTGCGAGTTGGTCGCCGCCTGCAGCCCGGTGCAGCAAGAGCGCGACTATGCCAGCGCCCAGCTCGGCGTAGCCCGCGTGTATGAAGACTTTGACCGCTTCATTGCCGACCCGGAGATCGATGCCGTGGTGCTGGTGACGCCCACCTCGCTGCACGCCGACCAGAGCATTGCCGCCCTGCAGGCGGGCAAGCATGTGTTCGTGGAAAA
>JAPLPS010000231.1 GCA_026400075.1 Polaromonas sp. | reverse complement strand
TAGGAGCGCACCAGGCCCATGCGGGCACGCGCATTGATGCCCAGCGCCGTCACGTCGTCATCGCCAAAGCGGATGCGCCCGCTGTCCGGGCGTAGCTCGCCCGACAGCTGGTTGATCAGCGTGGTCTTGCCCGCGCCGTTCGGGCCGATGATGGCGTGCAGTTCGCCTTCGCGCACGTCCAGCGACACCTTGTCGGTGACCAGAATGGCGCCGTAGCGTTTGATCAGATTTTCAGTTTGCAGCAGCGTTTTCATGCTTTTGACTCCTTGGCGCTCAGGCTTTCCAGCCAGCCGGCCAGGCCGGTTTTTCCGAGCATGGCGACGGCCAGAATGGCCAGACCAAACACCGCCATCCAATTCTCGGTGGCGGCCTTCAACAGTTCTTCGGCGCCCAGAAAAGCCAGCGCGCCCAGAAGCGGCCCGAAGACGCTGCCCAAGCCCCCCAGCACCACCATGACGATCAGCTCGCACGAGACCGTCCAGGCCATGCTGCTGGGCGAGGCGTAGGCGTTCAGATTGGCCAGCAGCATGCCTGCCACACCGCACAAAATGGCGGACAAGACATAGGCGGCCAGCTGGTAGCGCTGCAAAGCCAGGCCCACGGACATGACGCGGCGCGCATTCTGCCGTCCGGCGCGCAAAGCCATGCCAAAAGGCGAGGCGCGCAGCCGCATCACCCAATACGTCAGGGCCGCCAGTAACCCCCAGGCGCAGTAATAAACCGCCAAAGGCGTGTTCAATTGCAGGCCAAAAAAGTTACTGGCCGCAGCGATGCTCATGCCGTCGTCGCCGCCGTATTGCTTGAGGCTGACGATGACAAAGTAGCCCATTTGCGCAAAGGCCAGCGTGATCATGATGAAAGCGATGCCGGAGGTGCGCAGGCTGATCAGCCCGGTCAGGCCCCCAACGGCGGCGCAGGTCAGCACACAAAGGCCCAGATGCACCCAGCCGGAAGACACGCCGTAATAGGCGGGCAGCGAGACGCTGTACATGCCGATGCCGATGAACAGCGCGTGGCCCAGACTGACCAGGCCACCAAAGCCCAGCGCAATGTTCAAGGCGCTGGCGGCAATCGCGTACACCAGCACGCGGGCAAAAAAAGCCACCCAGAAGTTGTCATCGAGTCCGGTGGCAATCGGCGGCAGCACGGCCAGTATCAGCAGCAACAGCACCGGGATCAGCTGCGCCGGTCGTAGCAGGTTTTTCATGATGTGGCCTTGTAAGCGGGAAACAGGCCTTGCGGACGCCAGGCCAGAATCACCGCCATCAGCAGGTAAATCAGCATGGAGGCCAGGGCGGGACCGGCGGCGTTGGCGACTTCCCGGTCGGCAAAAACGCGGATCAGCATCGGCAAAAAGGTTCGCCCCAGCGTATCGACCATGCCGACGATGATGCCGGCATACAGCGCGCCATGCACCGAGCCGATGCCGCCAATGACGATCACCACCAGCGTCGTGATCAGGACAGGCTCGCCCATGCCGCTTTGCACCGACAAGATAGGCCCGGCCATCGCACCGGCCAGCGCCGCCAGCGCCGAGCCCAGCGCGAACAGCATGGCGTTGAGCAGGCCGATGTTCACGCCCAGCGCGCCCACCATTTGCGGGTTGACCGAACCGGCGCGTATCAGCATGCCGACGCGGGTTTTGTGGATCAGCCACTGGCTGCCAGCGGCCACCACCAGGCCCACCGCAATGATCAAAAAGCGGTAGCTGGGGTAGCTGAAACCCAGAAATTCAACCGTACCAGACAGCGACTCGGGCAGCGACACAAAGACCGGCTGCGGCCCCCAGATCATGCGCACCACTTCATTGAAGAACAGCACCAGGCCAAAGGTTGCCAGCACATGGTCGAGGTGGTCGCGCCGGTACAGTTTTGACACCGCCACCCATTCCAGCACCAGCCCGACCACGACACCGGTCACCACCGCCGCCAGCACGCCCAGCGCAAAAGGGTCGGTGTACGCGCCGACCACAGCCGCCGCATAAGCGCCCAGCATGTACAGCGAACCGTGCGCCAGGTTGACGAAACTCATGATGCCGAACACCAGCGTCAGCCCGGCGGCCAGCAGAAACAGCATGACGCCGTACTGCAGGCCGTTGAGCAACTGCGCGATAAGCAAAGACGCTGACATCACTTGACCTTGCACAGCGCGACGTAGGAATCCTGGTGCTCCGGCAGCGGCGTGCTCAACAGCTTGACGGTGACGGCGCCGCCGTCCTTGACGGTCTGGAAGGCGTAGTAATTTTGCACCGGCATGTTGTTGCTGTTGAAGCGGAACGGGCCACGGATCGATTTGAGCTCAGCGCCAGCCGACTTGACCGCTGCGGCAAAAGCGGCCTTGTCGGCGGTTTTGCCCTTGACCTTGCGCACGGCAATGTCGAGCAATTTGGCGGTGTCATAGCCGACAGCGGCGTAATGGCTGGGGACGCGGCCATACTTTTTGCTGAAAGCGGCAATGAACTCGGCGTTGCCCGGTGTTTTCAGCGCCACGTCCCACATCGCGCCCGAAATGCTGCCGACAGCGGCGTCGCGCAGCGAAGGCAGCGTGGTGCCATCGACGGTGAAGGCCGACAGCAGCGGCATCTTTTTCATCAGGCCCGCCTGGCTGAACTGCTTGACAAAATTCACGCCCATGCCGCCCGGATAAAACACAAACACCGCATCGGGGCCGGAAGCCTGCAACTGGGCGATTTCGGCGGAATAGTCGGGCTGATTCACCTGGGTATAGACCTCGTCAAGCACCTGGCCCTTGAAATTGCGTTTAAAACCGGCGACGTAGTCTTTGCCCGCCTGGTAGTTGGGCGCCATCAGATAGACGCGCTTGTAGCCGCTGTCCTGCGCGAACTTGCCCATCGCCTCGGCCGTGCCATCGTTTTGCCACGCCATCGAGAACACATTCGACAGGCAACCAGCACCAGCCAGCGGAGATGGCCCGGCATTGGTGGCAATGGCAACGGTGCCAGACTCGACGATGCGCGGCAGGCTGGCCATCAGCACGTTGGAAAAACCCAGTCCGACAATGGCGTCCACCTTGTCGCGGTCAATCAGCTTGCGCGCAATCTGGTTGCCCAGCTCGGGCTTGAGCTGGTCGTCTTCGCGGATCACCGTGACCGCTTCGCCGCCGAGCTTTTTGCCCAGGGTTTCGATGCCCAGCATGAAACCGTCGTACTGGTCCTGGCCGACCGCAGCGACCGGGCCGGACAGCGGGCCGGTAAAGCCAATTTTCACTTCTGCATGGGCGGCAGACAGGCACAGCGCAGCCGTGCCGAACGCCATCGTCTTGAGGGTGGAATGAAAGTTCATGTTTGTCTCCTAATAGTTATCGGTGCGCCTCGCACGAGGCGCATAAAAATCAGTCAGTTCAGTCGAGCTTGAGCATCACGCGCAGGTTTTCGATACGCACCGCGTAGGTCTTGATGCCCTCGGTCAGCGGGGCGCACAGCGCCTGACCGGAGCAGACATCAAACCGGCCCTGGTGCAGCGGGCACTCGATTTCGCGCCCTTCGAGAAAGCCGTCGCTCATGCGCGCATGGCCGTGGGTGCAGATGTTGTCGGTGGCAAACACTTCGCCCTCGACTTCGTAGAGGGCAATTTCCTTGCCCGCCACCTGCACAGCCATCACATCGCCCTCGGGCACGTCCGCCAGCGCGGCGGCGTCGATCCAGTTGTCAGCCATGAGTTGTCCTTAGATCGGGTAGATGATGGAGTTGGCGATCATCTCGCTGTCATAGACGCACAGGCGCGACTGAAATTTCAGTCCTTCCGGCGTTCTGACGATGACATCGCGGTAATAGCCGACGTTGAAGACCGTCGAGTCGCCGTCGTATTTGGTGCGGATCACCGTGTAATTGGCCTCTGAAGTGATGCGCTCGCCATCGAGGCTGCGCTCGACCGACACCACACGCGGCGTGCCGACGATGTGGCGCTGGTAGTAGGGGTCGTGGTACATCGTTTCCTTCACGCCATACACCCGGTCGCGAATCATGTTCTTGCTCTCCAGCGCCAGCAGG
>JAPLPS010000436.1 GCA_026400075.1 Polaromonas sp. | reverse complement strand
CTTTGCGGATGGAGACGTACTGAACCAGCCCCGTCAGGGGTTCGGCAAAAGCATGTTCAGCCCCTTCGCGAGCCCCGCCTTTGTGCTTGAACTCGGTAAGCGTGGCGTAGCCGAGCGTCGTGGCGGCAAGCCAGGGCGGATTCGCGTCAAGCTGCGGGTTGGCGGAAAGTTTTTTGATCAAGACAGCCGGACGGCTTTCGCCGGGCTGCTCCAGTTCAGCTGATTTGTCGCGAAGCACAAAGCCGCTGGGCACGCGCTTGAACGCGGCTTGCAGCGTTTCTTCCGTTTGAATCTGCCCGTGGCTGAGCACGGTGCCACCGGAAAATTTCGCCCTGGTCAACATTTTTTGAACGGCTTCCACGTCCTGCAAATCATCGAATTTGATGACCACGCTCACACGCAGATGCGCGCTTAGTGTCGGCTGGAGCGACAGAGCTTGTTTGTTGGTGGAGCTGTAGTCGCTGCTGTCAATGAACATTGCGCCCCGGCGCTGCTGCCCATACAGTCGGCCATAAAGAAAGGTGCCGAGTTCCTGCCGGTCATGGTGAATCAGGAAAAATCCCAGATCCTGAGCACCTGCCTCGCGTGCGACTTGGTGGGCAAACATGGCGCAGGCCATCAGGGGCGGACCACCAGCGACGAGGTTCGAGGTCAGCAGGTTGGCGCCATGAACCCGCATGGAAGGAATCACGAGGTAAGTCATGCCAAAAACTCCTCAATCAGGCTTTCAATGCTTTTGATGCCGAACACATCCAGGCTCAACAAGCGTTTGGGGCCGTTTTTGGTTTGAGCTTCAAATTTGCCAATCGCATTGGCCAGCCACGCAGCCGCCAGCGATGCCCAGTCGCGCCCGCGCAGGGACTCGTCCACCCACGCGGCTTTCACGTCGCGGTGCAGCTTTGGGGTGAAATACATGGGCTTGCCCGTCGCGTCCACGGGCAGCATTTCAAGGTGCTGGTCCAGCACGCGCCGGATGTCATCGACCTGATCCATGACATCGTCCACGAACTCGGCAAGAAGGGCTTGCTCTTCCGTGCGGCTTTCCATGCCGGTCTGGCGAACGCCATCCTCGGTATTTGTTTTCAGAAAATCGGCGTACTTGCGCACCAGTTTCAAGGGAATTTTCAGGTCAACGCCCTTGTGGTGCATGGCCAGCGCCTGCCGGAGGCCGCCTTTGGCCTGGGGCGCGCCTATGTACATCGGGTGCTGCATCTCCCGAACCAGCCCGCCGACGTTTTGAGGATTCGATCCGCCGATTCCCAACTGGGCCGACTGAACCGTGCGCGTCGGAAATGGCGCTATGGCGGCCTTGGGGTTTTTCTTCAGGGTCTTTTCTTTTTCCTTTTGCCACTCTTCGCGTCCGAGCTTGTGCGCTTCGTTGGAAACGGCAACATGGGCGCGCACGATCTGGCACAGGCCGCCCGCCGTCAACGGCGACACCGAGCGGTAGCTGACATTACCCGCGTCATCGGTGCAAGGCAGGAGCAACTGGCGCAGCCGGGGGTCTAAAAAAGCATCGCAGCCATCTTCCAGCCGCCCCTGGGTGCAGCGAGCAAGGGCTTCGCCGACGGCTTGAAGCTCGTCAGGCGCAAGGTCTGGCGTGTCATCCTTTTCAGCGGACTTGGCACTGTCCGCTTTTTTCTTTGGAACCATGCCGCTGGCCGCCATTCGGGCCTGCTTGGCGTGTTTGAAGTGGGTCGCAACGCGCCCCGCGTTCTTGGTGTAATCGGTCATGCATAAATTGCCCTCCGCCAGCAGCGTCCTGGCGCTCACGTAAGGCAAACTCAAGGCGTCCTCCGCGTCAAGCCGGACACCGCCCGCAGACGCGTTTGAATTGACAGTCTTAAAGGAAAAATGCACGAACCCCCGGAAGGAACTTTCGTACTCCTCAAGTTTTAAGCTCATATAGTGCTCCATAATTGAATGATGTAAAAGCAATGCTACCCAATTTTTGGAAAGAAGCAAGGACATGCACATCGTTTTAGTGTCTGCCTGTGAAGATGGTCATTTTTCGTGCGGCACCCAGCAAGCCCAAAAGCCGGTTGCGGTGATTCCAGACTGGGTCAGCGTCGCCAGCGAGCTGGCCAAGGCCTCCGGGAAAATCCATGACATCGGCAAGGCCAGCGTTCGCTTCCAGAAAAAATTGCGGGATCAAGCCGATGGGGCTGACCGTGTGCGCCATGAATGGCTTTCGGCCAAATTGATTCAGGCGATGCGCGCCAACGGGCGCGACTGGGAAAAAGCCTGGAAGTCGGTCAAGACCAACGAAAAGGATGTCACGCTGGGGAGCCGAAAGTTCGCGGGCAATGATGTCTGCGCAGTGACCAGCCCGCTGGAAGCCATTGACCTGCTGGTGATGACCCATCACAAGCTGCTTGGAACAGGCGGAAAAAGCGGCGAGCGCACCCTTCCCACCAACAGCGCGCATGTCCGGGAAGACGTGCAGGACTTCAAGGAAGAGCAGTACACCCCCGCCGGGCCAATTGGCGATTCCATCTGGAACGACTACTGGACAGCAGAAAACTGCCTGCTGCAAATGGGCGAAGGCAAGACACCGAGTTACTGGCGCGGCGTCAGCCTGTTCGCCCGAACTGCGCTGATTTTTGCTGACCACACGGTTTCCGCCCTCAATCGCATAAACCCGGCCACGCCAGCAAACGCCACCACGGTTTACGCCAACACTTATCGCAGCGCGCTAAACCAAACCGGTACGTTGAACCAAACCCTCGACTGGCATCTGGACAACGTGGGCAGCCGGGCCGCTGAACTGGTGGTCAAAATGCACGGCATGGCGCTGCCGGGGCTGGCGAAAAAATCCGTCGAATCCATCTGCCAGCGCGCGCCCGAGAAATACGAGTGGCAAAACACGGCGGCAGATGCGCTGCAAACCGCTGTGCGTTCGCTGCCAGAGGAAATCAAGGGCCAGGTTCCCGTGCTGGTGTTCAACATTGCAGGCACCGGCAGCGGAAAGACAAGAATGAATGTGCGCGCCGCCTGCGTGCTCAGGGACGGCCAGAGCGCGCCCAGACTGTCCATTGCCCTAAACCTGCGCTCCCTCACGCTGCAGACTGGCGCGGCACTGCGCAGCCAGCTCAAAATCGGCGAGGACGAGCTGGCAACCGTCATCGGAGACGAAACCGTCACCAAGCTCTTTCGCAAAACACAGCAAGGAGACTTTGTCGATGCGGATGAAAATGCGCCCGAGCCGGACTTCATTTGCAGTGGCGAAGAACGCGCCTTGCCAGAATGGCTGGACCCCTTGTTTGCGCAGTCCTCGAACAAGCAGCGGCTGATCGTCTCGTCCCCGCTGCTGGTGTCCACCATCGACTACCTGATCGCCGCTGGCGAGCCCGGCCGGCAGGGCCATCACGTCAAGGCCTTCCTGCGCGTGATGAGCAGCGATCTGGTTCTCGATGAGATTGATGGCTATGACCCGATGGCGCTGGTGGCGGTTTTGCGGCTGGTTCAGGTCGCCGCTATGGCGGGGCGCAATGTGATTTGCTCGTCGGCAACCCTGGCCATGCCGGTGGCCCATGCGGTGGCGGCGGCCTTTCGCAGTGGCGTTGCCATGCGCGAAGCGATGCAAGGCAGGGCTTGCGGGTTTCTCTGCGCGCAAATCGACGACATTCTGCCGCCTTCAGTCACGTTGATGACGACGGAAACCGGCGCAGCGACGCAGGCCTTTGAAGCCGGTTACCGCCAGCGCCTTGACGCGATTCGGCAGGCGCTCAGCGCCCGTTCTCCGATGCGCGTTGCCATGCTGCAAAAGTTAAACCCTCTCGAAGTCACCACAAAAGACTGGCTCAACGCCGTGACCGATGGCTGTTCGCGTCTGCACGCCTGGCAGGGATGGCAGTTTGGTGAATCCGGAATCAAGGTTTCCTTTGGCCTGGTCCGGGTTGCCAATATCCGCACCGCCATTTTGTTAGCCCGCCACCTGAGTAGTTCGCTGCCGGGCGACGGCCTGGCCGTCAAGATTGCGTGCTATCACTCGGCTGATTTCCTGATTTCCAGATTCCACAAGGAGCGCAGGCTTGACCATCTGCTATCCAGAGGCGGGGGAAACGCAGGGATTGAGGCGGATGCTGAAATCCAGCGTGAAGCAGCCCATGCCGCCGCCAAAGGCTGCACCTCGCTCATGTTCATCGTGGTCGCGACACCCGTCGAAGAAATTGGCCGGGATCATGATTTTGACTGGGCAGTCATTGAGCCTTCAAGCGCTCAATCGGTGGTGCAGACGGCGGGCCGGGTGAATCGCCACCGCATGCAGCCGGTGACGTTGCCCAATATCGCCATCCTGCAGTTCAACTTGCGGCACTGCCGAAATGTCGAGAATGGCAAGTGTGAGGAAAAGGCGTTTGTTTATCCCGGTCTTGAGTTGATTTGTGATGATGGCGGCACCCATGACACGCACGATATGGCCGAGTTGTTCGTCTGGAACGAAACGGATCAAGTGACCATTGATGCAAGACTGCGCTTTGACCATGAAGTGAGCCGACTGGCCGCATGTGATGACAAGTCGCTGGAATTATCACTAAGCAAATTCTTTGGCGCTCAAGACGGGCGAGTCAAAAGCCTGTTCGACAATGAGAACTTCGCGTGCCAGCTGATAGGTCAGGCCGTGTATGATGCGAGCCCTTTGCGAAGCCTGTCAGGTCAAAAGCGAGAATTCTTTTTTACCGAAATTGACGAAAGAGGGCCGCGCTTCAGGGAGAAGCTGTCTGATGGTCATCCACTGGAACTGCTCAAGCGCAGCCCGTCTGAGCAAGCGGGAAGGGATGAAAATGACTGGTTGACCAGCAGCTTTGAGGCCATGTTGCAGATGTGCGAAGAATTCGACGTGGAACCCATGCTGGGCACAATGCTAGTCATCTCCAGCTACAGTCAAGAAATGGAGGTCGTGCTAGATGAGTCTTATGGGGCATGCACCCAATGATCCACCGTGCAGGTGGTTGAGAAAATAATCGACTGGTGTGCATTGCCAACGTTATCCACCGTGCAGGTGGTTGAATTTTTTTGTTTATTTGATGGGCAAGCCACGCCAAGTCGTGGGTGGCTGCGGCGCCGTCCTACGCCAGCTTGCGACGCCGCCGACAGCGTGAACGAATTCACGCATTAGGCTGGCGGGTAAAGTGGACATTGATCAAGCAGGGAACAAAGAAACCGATCAAGGCGGTAATAAAGGCTCGACAACAAGTGCCCGAACCATCCGCGTTACTGAACGCTGCGCGTGCAGACCGATTCATTGACAACGCCCGAAACTCGCAAAGGTCTTCTCCTACATCAATTCAGTTAAACGTCCGGCATGGTTCGCGGCTGCAATGCCTGATGATTTCCCAGTTCAACTTCTGAATACTTATTAACTGAAGCTATCAAACGGAGAATCACATGAACTATGAAGAACGCGACACCTACGGCATGTACAAAACCAACCCCATCAGTGCGTCGGAGTCCGGCGTGCGCCAAGGCCCCGGCCCCGAACTGATGGGCGCTGACACGCTCATTGGCAACGATGTCTATAACCTGAAGGATGAAGACCTTGGCGACATCAAAGAAATCATGCTCGATATGCGCACGGGTCGGGTCGGTTATGCGGTGTTATCTTTTGGCGGTTTCCTTGGAATGGGCGAAAAGCTGTTCGCCGTGCCGTGGAGCGCATTGACGCTTGATACGCAGAACAAACGTTTCACACTTAACGTCGAGAAGGATCGCCTGGAAAGCGCTCCCGGATTCGACAAGGACAGCTGGCCCAATATGGCCGACCCATCGTGGGCAAAGAGCATTCATGATTACTACGGAACAAAACCGTACACGGACGACGTGCGCGTTTAGTTCATTATTTGTGAAAGGCTTTTTGCAGGGCGGATTCAAAACTGAAGTGCAACACCCTGGTTTTTAATGAATGAGAGTGGAGTGTTGAGAAGCGTTCAGGAGCAAGTGGCTGTAGACCGCCAGCGGGGATCGTACTCCCAGACCCTTGCGGGGGCGGTTGTTGATTTCATC
>JAPLPS010000215.1 GCA_026400075.1 Polaromonas sp. | reverse complement strand
CGTCACGCTGCTTAACCTCACGGTCAGCTACCGCCAGCATCCGGCGCTGCACCACATCAGCGGCAGTTTTGCGCCGGGCTCGCTGACCGCCATCATCGGGCCGAACGGCTCGGGCAAAAGCACGCTGCTTAAAAGCATCATGGGCTTGTTGCCGATTGAAGGCGGCCCCTCGGGCGGCGCCTTGCGTGTCACCCCTCTGCGCGAGCGCATCGCCTATTTGCCACAAATCGCCGAGATCGACCGCAGCTTTCCGATCAGCGTCTATGACTGCGTGCTGCTCGGCTGCTGGGGCGCGACCGGCGCCTGGGGCGCTGTCACCGACGCGATGCTGGACAAGGTCGATCAGGCGCTGCACACCGTCGGGCTCGAAGGCTTTGAGCGGCGCAATGTCGGCAGCCTGTCCAGCGGCCAGTTGCAGCGCGTGATGTTCGCCCGCATGCTGGTACAGGATGCTGAGCTGATCCTGCTCGACGAGCCGTTCAACGCCGTCGATGCCAAAACCACCGCCGCGCTGCTCGCCTTGGTGCGTCAGTGGCACGCGCAGCGGCGCACGGTGATTGCCGTGCTGCACGACGACGACATGGTGCGCCAGCATTTCCCGGCCACGCTGCTGCTGGCGCGCAAGCTGGTCGGCTGGGGCGCGACCGGCGAGGTGCTGACCGCGCCGAATCTGCAGCGCGCCCGCGCGATGGCCGAAGCCTGGGACGAAGACGCCAGTCTGTGCCACGTTGATCCGCTGACGCTGGAAATCTCTCCAGCCGGGCCAACGGCACCCATCCTGCCCGCCGCGCAAACCATGCCAGCTACACCAACGGTTCCAGCCGCCCAGAAAGCCGCCCCATGATGGCCGTTGCTGCCTGGTTCTGGGACACGGCTTTTGCCCCGTTCGCCGAATTTGCCTTCATGCGCCGGGCGCTGGTGGCCACGCTGGCGCTGTCGCTGAGCGCTGCGCCGCTGGGCGTTTTTCTGACGCTGCGGCGCATGAGCCTTTTGGGCGACGCGCTCAGCCACGCGGTGCTGCCCGGCGTGGCGATTGGTTTTATGGTCAGCGGCCTGTCGCTGACGGCGATGGCTGTTGGCGGCGTGGTCGCTGGCATGCTGGTCGCGGCAATTGCCGGGCTGGTCACGCGCTTTACCACTTTGAAAGAAGACGCCAGCCTGGCCGCGATTTACCTCGTCGCCCTCGCCTTGGGCGTGACGCTCATTTCCGGCCACGGCACGCAGCTCGATTTGCTGCATATCCTGTTTGGCAGCGCGCTCGGTGTGGACCAGGCGGGGCTGTTGATGGTCGCCGGTGTCGCCAGCGTCAGCCTGATTGTGCTGGCGGCCATGTACCGGGGCTTGGTTTTGGAAAGCTTTGATCCGGTGTTCCTGGCCGCTGCCGGGCGGCGCGGCTGGCTGTGGCAACAGGGCTTTTTGATGCTGGTCGTGATCAATCTGGTCGCCGGTTTTCAGACGCTGGGCACTTTGATGGCGGTCGGCTTGATGATGCTGCCCGCCGTCTCGGCCAAACTCTGGCATGACACGCTGCCCGCGCAACTGGCCAACGCCAGCGCTCAAGCCATGCTCGCCAGCGTGGCCGGGCTGCTGCTGTCTTACCACCTGGATACGCCGTCGGGGCCGACGATTATTGGCTGCGCCGGTTTTTTATATGCCGCGTCGCTGCTGCTGGCGCCGGGCGGCTGGCTGCCGCGCGTCTGGGGCAGAGCGCACCGGGAGGCGTGAACTCCCGCAGATTTTTCCAGCCATCAGCCTGCCACCCTGCGAAGAAATGCAGGCCAGCGGTTTAGCTGTTGGTGCCAGCTCCAGCGCGCACTGGCTTTGAACCTGTGGCTCAAACCACCATAGCGCCTGCATCCATCAGCTCTCATTGTTTGACTTTTTCCGCTTTGAAAGGCCGCCCTATGAACCGCCGCATTTTTCAGCAACTGCTGCTTGCCGCAGCCGCCAGCGTCTGCCTGCCGGGCACAGGCTTTGCAACCAGCCCGCCGCCGCTGACGCCGCCGCTTCCGGTGGTGGCCAGCTTCAGCATTCTGGGCGATCTGGCCAAAGTCGTGGGCGGCGAGCGCGTGCGCGTCACCACGCTGGTCGGCCCCGACGAGGACGCCCACGCTTTTGAGCCCCGCCCCGCCGACGCCAAAGCCATCGCGCAAACCCGGCTGCTGCTGATCAACGGTCTGGGCTTTGAGCCGTGGGCGCAAAAGCTGGCGCAATCGGCGGGCTACAAAGGGCTGACCGTGGTGGCCTCCGACGGCGTCACAACCAGCACGCTGGCCGACGAAAAAGGCCATGATAGCCACAGTCAAGGCCAAACCAAGCGCCCTTCCGCCAGCCCCATCGACCCGCACGCCTGGCAAAACCCGGCCAATGTCGTGCTCTATGTGCGCAACATCGCCGCCGGACTGGCCAAAGCCGACCCGGCAGGCGCGCCGGTTTACCAGGCCAACGCGGCCGCCTACATCAAGGAATTGCAGGTGCTGGACGCGTGGGCCGTGGCGCAGTTTGCCGCGATTCCCGCCGCCAAACGCAAAGTCATCACCTCGCACGACGCGTTTGGCTACTTCGCCGCGCATTACCAGATTGAGTTTCTCGCCCCTCAAGGCGTCAGCAGCGACGCCCAGCCGAGCGCCAAACAGGTCGCGCTGCTGATCCGCCAGATCCAGCGCGAGAAAATCCGCGCCGTGTTCCTCGAAAACATGAGCGACCCGAAGCTGCTGACGCAGCTGAGCAAAGACGCAGGCGTCAAGCCGGGCGCGGCGCTGTATTCCGATGCGCTGTCCGCTCCCGGCAAACCCGGTGCCACTTATTTGCAAATGATGCGCCACAACGTCACGCAACTGGCCGCCGGAATGAAGCTGTCGAACTGATCGCGCTAGAGGTTACACAACATCGGTGCGATGATTCAAGTCCGTTCAATTCGTCAAGGAAATTCCCATGAAAACCCCTGTCCTCAAAGCCGTTTTGTGCGCTGCCACGCTGCTCGGAGCCATGCACCCGGCGCACGCTGCAGCGTTCCAGCTGAGCAGCCCCGAGATGAAAGCGGGCGCGATGATGGACAAGAAATTTGAATTTAATGGCTTTGGCTGTTCCGGCGAGAATAAATCACCGGCCCTGCACTGGGTGGGCGCACCGAAAGAGGCCAAAAGCTTCGCCGTCACCGTTTATGACCCCGATGCCCCGACAGGCTCCGGCTGGTGGCACTGGTCAGTGATTAATATTCCCGCCAGCGTGACCGAATTAAAATCGGATGCAGGCGCCAGCGGCGGCGCCAATTTGCCCGCAGGCGCAACGCAAGTGCGCATAGATTATGGAGTTGCCGCTTGGGGCGGTGCCTGTCCGCCAGCCGGTGACAAGGCGCATCGTTATATATTCACCGTCCATGCGCTGAAAGTGGAAAAGCTGGAAATACCCGCCGATGCCACCGCCGCGCTGGCCGGTTTTATGATTAATGCCAACACCCTGAAAAAAGCCAGCTTTACCGCCAAATACGGCCGCGCCAAATAAGCAGTTCAGCCCTATGCAGGCGTGCGTCCGAGCACATCCCGCAAGCACCCGCCCTACTGCATAAACCCGATACGGCTTTTGCCGACGGCGCCGCGCGGCAGGTCGTCGGCCTGTAGCGCGCCCCGGCTGGCCAGCCGCGCATTGCCAAACGCCGCCATCAGCGCGCGGCGCATTTCGCGCGGCACCAAGGCGGCCAGCCTGTCGAGCACATCGGCGGCGGGCGTGTCGTCAAAGCGCGAGCCCCAGTCGTGGTCGGCGCGGATGGACTGGTACAGGCGCAGCGCGATATGCCGCGCCTGCGCGGGCGTCAGCGGGGCGATCTCGAACACATTCATGCGGTTCAAAATCGGATTCGGGATGCCGCGCTCGTCATTGGCCGTCATGATCCACAGCACCTGGCTGGCGTCAATCGGCACCTCGGCAAACTCATCGACAAACGACGAGGCCGTGTCGTGCTCCAGCAGGCTGTACAGCGAGCCCAGCGGGTCGTACTGGGCGTCGCTGGCGGCCTTGTCGATCTCGTCGATGACGATCACCGGATTGGCGTAGCGGCCATCGACCAGCGACTCAAACACCTTGCCCGGCTTGGCGCCCTTCCACTGCGACGCCGATCCCGACAGCAGCCAGCCCGCCGTTAGCGAGCTCATCGACACCAGGTTCATGCCGGTGCCGATCAGTCCGGCCATCTGCCGGGCGAAATGCGTTTTGCCGATGCCGGGGCTGCCCAGCAGCAGCATCGGCGTGACTTCCAGCCCGTCGGCGCTGTCGTGGCTCAGCGCGACATGGCGGCGCACATCGTCGAGCGCGTCGGTGAAGTTGGGCAGCGCTTCGTACAGACTCGCCATTTCGGGGATGCCGCTGGGCTTCATCTGAAAGCGCTCCGGGCCGCGCTCCAGCATGCGCTCGTAAGTGCCGCGCAGGCTGTCGTTGTCGCGTGAATCGCCGTGCTGCAGCTTGTCGAGTCTGCGCTCGACATCGGCGGTTTGATAAACGCTTCGCACCTTCGCAATCGGCAGCGTGAAAGTGGGCGTCCGGGGAACGACGGGGGTGGATTCCATGAAACACTCCTTGTAGTTGAGCAGCCTGAGTTCATTCAAACACAAGTTTTCCATTCGCCGTGATGTATTTCAAACAGCCTAACGCGCTGGCCGGGTATTGCCGGGCGCTGCGGCGGTTTGCGCCATGTCAAGGCGAAGAGCCGCCACCGGACTAAAGTGGCCCAAGCCAGACCGCTGGCCTCTTTAGGAGTGTTCCCATGCCCACCCGCTTGAAAGACTTTGCCACTGTTTCACTCGCCGTCGCAGAACCCGAGACTACTGCGCTGGTCGCCGCCCAGCTGATGCGAAAGCACCATGTCGGCGCGCTCATCGTCGTGGACGCGCTGGAGAAATCCCACCCGGTCGGCATCGTCACCGACCGCGATCTGGTGCTGGCGCTGATGGCCGAAGGGCTGGATCCGGAAATTTTCACCGTTGGCGACATCATGTCGGTGGAACTGGTGCTGGCCAGCCCCGACATGGACGCGATGGACGCGGTGCGGCTGATGCGCACCAACCGCCTGCGCCGCCTCGTGATCGCCGATGACGCAGGGCAGCTGGTGGGCATCGTCACGCTGGAAGACATTCTGGAGCTGCTGACCCGCGAACTGGCCGACCTGGCCGCTGGCGTGATTGGCGCCAGAGACCGGGAATTCGAGCAGCGCGTCTGACAAGGTGCAGGTGTCATAATCCCGCCCCATGAACGCCCTGCGCAACGCCCACTTTCTCGCCCGCTGGGTGCTGGTGTGGTTTGCGCTGTCTGTGGGCGTTGCCGTCGCCTCGCCGCTCGTCAAGCCGCAGGCCATGCAGCTCATCTGCTCGGGCTCCGGCGTCATCAAGCTGCTGGTTCAGAATAATGACGGCAGCAGCCAGGAAACGCCCAGCTACACGCTGGACTGCCCCTTGTGCCTCACCGGCAACGCCCCGCCGCCGCCCCTCGTCCGCCTGACAGCACCGCCCGCCCAGCCGCTGGCCTATGTGCTGCAGAGCATCCCCGCCGCCCGAATCGCAGCGCTGACAGCCGCGCCGCTGCCCGCACGCGGCCCGCCCGCCTCCACTCCCGTTTTCGCCTGAACTGAACGCTCGGGGTTTGACAGCGCCTTGCGCCTGTTCCTTGCCGTTTCCACGCAACGCAGCACTGGCCTGACGGTTGGCCTGCGCTTGGGCTTGTGCCTGTCTTTTCGCGTCTCCCCCTGCGGCGATGTGCGCCGCGTCTTCATCCTTTCAAGAAAAAATCATGACATTGACAAAAATCATCGCCGCCGTGGCCGCATTGGCTTGCAGCGCCGCCTTCGCACAAAACGTGGACGTTAAAAACGCCTGGGTGCGCGCTGCCGTGCCGGGCCAAACGGCCACCGGCGCGTTCATGACGCTGACCGCCAAAGACGGCATGCGGCTGATCGGCGGCGCGTCCCCGGCAGCGGGCGCGGCCGAAGTGCATGAAATGAAAATGGACGGCGACATCATGCGCATGCGCGCCCTGCCGGACGGCCTGACGCTGCCCGCCGGTCAGGCCGTGCAGCTCAAGCCTGGCAGTTACCACATCATGCTGATGGGCCTGAAAGCGCCGCTGGCCAAGGACAGCAGCGTGCCGCTGACGCTGCTATTCAAAGACGCCAAAGGCGTGGAAAGCCGGCTCGAACTCAAGCTGCCGGTGGCCGTCACCGCGCCCGGCATGCCAGCGCCCGGCGCGCCCACGATGAATCACGGCCAGCACGCCCACTGAGCGGTCAGTCCAAACGGCGGTATAAAGATACTTATGCACGCCACACCTCACAGCACGCCCCCGACTGCCAGCCCGCCGCGCCCGGCTCACCTTCGTACCCTGACCTACCACGGCCTGGCGCCGGGGCCGCGCCTGCTGATTCTGGGCGCGGTTCACGGCAACGAAACCTGCGGCACCCAGGCAATCACGCAGCTCATTGACGAACTCGACAGCGGCCAGCTCGCCATCACACGCGGCACGCTGACGCTGGTGCCGGTGACGAATCCGCTGGCCTATCAGCTCAAGCAGCGCAGCGGCGAGCGCAACCTGAACCGCAACATGGCGCCCAAGGCAATCCCGCAGGATTTTGAAGACCGCATTGCCAACGCGCTGTGCCCGCTGCTGGACACGCACGATGTGACACTCGATTTGCATTCGTTTCACACCGGCGGCGCGCCATTTGCCATGCTCGGGCCGCAAAACAACCCCGGCGCGCTGGAGCCGTTCGGCCACGCCGCCGAAGAAATGGCGCTGGCGCTGCACGCCGGGCCACACCGTATTCTTGAAGGCTGGCTGGAAACCTACGCACGCGGCGCGCAGCGGCGCACCAGCGGGCCAGCGACGAATCCGAACTACGGCGTCGGCACCGTCGAATACACGCGC